>JAGVJQ010000117.1 GCA_020051015.1 Gammaproteobacteria bacterium | reverse complement strand
ATTTATTCAAAAACTAAAGAAGACCATGGCAAAAGAAGATAAACAGGTCAAAGAAGCTAATAATGTAGAAGTTATAGTAGAAATTACAACAGCAATCTCACTTAACGAGTCCGAAGCGAGTTCTTCTAAAGAACATACGGGCTTAAAAGATAAAGGACCCGTTAGCTTTGAATTTTTTGAAAATGACGATATTGATAACATTGAGTTAGAAGAATCTAATCCACTTGCCACACCATTAAAACTATCCGCCAGTAATGATGGTATGAGCGCACAATTATCTTCAATTGAAACTAAAGCTTTATTAAACCGTTCCACAAGTTATCATGTACATGAAGATGATATACACGAACATACAGAATCAGTCACTTTTAAAGCAGAAAGTGATGACCCCAAATATAGTGGTGAACTTCTTTTAGGTCCACAAACACAAGCTGATGGAATATTAGAGCTAAAAATCCTCAAACGAGGTTACAGATTACCAACACACATAAAAATTATTGATACCGTTTTAAAGTTAGATCCTAAAACTGGTGAAGTTAAATTTTTTGAATTAAAGAATCCTAAAATTGTTAAAATTCTATCTGGTGATGAAGCAGATGATGAATTATCAAGTGAGTCTGATGAGAAATCTGATGATGAATTAACGAAAATTCATAATTTTGATGAATCAGCTTTTCCGCCCGTTCCAGAAGATGAAAGTGAAGTTGAAAATGAGCAAGAAGCTGAGGAAAAAGATGATGATGATGAAGATCTAGATTATCATTCACCGACTGACAGTAACGATAATGAAATACAAAGTAACGATGCTTTAAGTAATGATAAGAATGTAAGAAATACAACTTCAAATGCTGATGATAAAATACAGTTTTGCAACGATGGCTCAGATAGTAATGAAGATTTAAATTATCATAGTGACATATCAGATACAGAACTCAAAAATGAGGGGAACAACTCTGATGATGCAAAAAAATCTAAAAAAATTACTCTAAAACTCAGTGAAGAGATAAAACGCGAATTAGAATGTCGTAAGTTACTTGCCGGTGATGGTGAATGTCCTATTCAAATCGTTATTGTCGGTAAAACTTGTTATGTTATTGATGATTATATTCCAGGCAAAACATTAACCCAGGTATTGATAGACAAAATTACTTCTAATAAGGAATATTCTGCTGCTGAAATGTTAAACCTCATGCGGCAAGCAGTATTAGCAACCAAATTTGTTCATGACCATAGAATTGTGCATGGCGATCTTAAAACTGACAATCTCATGGTTGCACCTGATGAATCAAAAATTACGCTAATTGATTTTGGTGGTTCAGCCGCTCCATCATTCAGAAAACTGATTGATTATACTCATGTCTATGTCCCCCCTGAATATTATCAATTAGCAAGAGAAAAGAAGGACTTACCGGTCGATAAAACCATCGACATGTATGCTTTAGGCATGATCTTATTGCATTGCTTGCTTTATGCATTTGATGATAAAGGCCATAACGAACGTGCTTTAAAACGCAATCGTGGCCGTAGAGAAGGTGGGTTCGTTAAAAATACATATCTAACCAAACTCCACTCTGAAATATTGCCTTATCTTTATGAGATTGAAAAAAACAAAGATATAAGTGACGTAGCTAGTTTTTCCGATGATGAAAAAGAAATTACTGCGTTAGCAGATGACATGAAGCAATTAGAGCAAAGACTTGATACTTTTTTTCCTGATTCTAATGCTGGAAAAATATTAATAGATTTAATTGATAGTTTATTACATCACGATCCTGAACAACGTCCTGCTAATTGTGATGTTGTATTAGAAAAATTAAATACCATTACAGCCATAAATAATTTTCATGATGCTAAACGAAAAATTGAAATGAAATTTAAAGTTGCTAATTTTTCGCGATTATTTCAACCAGTTGTTGAGAAGAAAGCAGTTGTTGCTTCTGATAGGCAAGCGAGGGCAAGCTTTACAAGTTAATTGTATAAATGGAATCCAGCCTTCGCGAGAGTGATCAAATAACGATGGATTACGCGCTAATCCATCTTATGAAACACTCTGCTCTTTCAACGAAGGCAGGAATACGATAAATTAAGTAAGTTTTATTCTTCCAACAAACTACGCAACATCCACGCCGTTTTTTCATGTGATTCCATGCGACGTGTTAATAAATCAACCGTTGGTTGATCATTTGCTTCATCTGCGGTTTTTAACACACCACGTGCCGTTCTAACTACCGCTTCTTGACCTTCAACCAATTGCTTAATCATGGATTTAGCATCTGGTACATTGGTTTCTTCTTTAATAATGGTCAATTGCGAAAATTGTTGATAGCTGCCAGGTGCTGGAAAACCTAATGCACGAATACGTTCTGCAATTTCATCAACGGCACCAGCCAATTCCATATATTGTGTTTCAAACATAATATGTAAACTTTGAAACATAGGGCCAGTTACATTCCAATGAAAATTATGAGTTTTGATATATAAAGTGTAAGTATCTGCTAATAGATGTGATAAACCATCTGCAAGTTGTTTGCGATGTTGTTCTGAAATGCCAATATTGATAGCCATTGGGGTCTCCTTTTAATTTATTTCCTCTATCTTAAAAGGATAACATAAAAAGGCAAAGGTTGTGACTAAATACAATTAATAACTTGTTTATATGATAAAAAATTACGCAAGAAAGCATTGAATAATATCATCAATAAATCGGCTACCAATGTCAGTAATGATAATACGTTTATCCTCGCATTGTATTAAGCCTTTTTGACTTGCCTTATTTAGTCCTATTTGTAGCAAATTACTTGATAACCCCGTCCGCTGCTCAAACATTGTTAGTGAAACAGGTTGTTTAAGTCGTAATGCATTTAGCATAAATTCAAATGGCAATTCTGTCAGTGAAACCACTTTTTTTTCACTCAAAAAAGAATCTGTACGCGCCAAATAATCTTTAGGTTGTCGTGTTTTTGCAGTGCGGATAATTGAGCCATCTGCAAGTGTAATTTTGCCATGTGCTCCGGCACCAATACCAAGATAATCACCAAATTGCCAATAATTAACATTATGACGACATTGTTTGTCTAATTGAGCATAAGCAGAAATTTCATATTGTTCATATTTATTTTCAGTCAATAATTGCTGACCGGCTACTTGCATTTGCCATAATATTTCATCGTCAGGTAAGCGTGGTGGTTTAGCATAAAAAACTGTATTCGGTTCTAACGTCAATTGATACCAAGAAATATGTGTTGGCTGAAGTTGACAAGCTTGTTGTAAATCTGTCAATGCTTCCTCAATAGTTTGTTGCGGCAATCCAAACATCAAATCTAAATTAAAATTATCAAAACCAGCTTTTTTTGCCGTATTTGCTGCTCTAATGGCTTCATCAGTATTATGAATTCGCCCTAGTTTTTTTAATTGCTCCGCATTAAAACTTTGTACGCCGATTG
The DNA here is from genome assembly GCA_020051015.1 of Gammaproteobacteria bacterium. Lineage (GTDB taxonomy): Bacteria > Pseudomonadota > Gammaproteobacteria > UBA1113 > UBA1113 > JABEVJ01. Next base: position 12,321 of record JAGVJQ010000117.1, on the reverse strand, counting down.
ATAATCGATTCACACCTGCTTCACGATACATTTCAAATCGATCATGCTCAACCGTGCCGGGGTTTGCTTCCAACGTAATTTCAATATCATCTGTACAATTTAATTGCTCTCGAACAGCAACCAAAATGCGTTTAATTGCTGCGCCAGAAAATAAACTAGGCGTCCCCCCGCCAAAAAAAATACTGGTAATTGGTCGCCTTCCCACTAGCTTACTATCAAATTCTAAATCTTTAAGCAATGCATCAATATAGGCTTTTTCTGGTAGTTCTGACTGTTGTAATGCATGTGAGTTAAAGTCGCAATAAGGACATTTGCGTACACACCATGGTAAGTGAATATATAAACTAAGGGGAATCGTAGCCGTATTAATTGGCATCTATCATCTCGTATTGAGGTAAGTTTGGGAAAAATAATTCTGTAATTAATAAAGGATAACCATTAATAAAAAATAATGAACGTCGTCCCCATAAGCCATCCAGCGGTTGATCGTATTTTTGTATCGCGGCTTGAAATAGTTCGGTATCCGCTGCCACAAAACCAAATTCAAATGCACCACGAACTACATTGTCCTTATCATGTAATAAGGTTTCGCCAATAGCACGAATACCTAGCGTTTCAAATTGATGTGCAAATGCTTGATAAGTTTGCTCAGGTACAATTGTCCGCCCATACGTTAATGGTTGATTATTATCCGCTAAATAAATTTGTCTTATCAAACCTTGATGAGCTTGAACAAGTGTTGCTTCATCATCTGGTAATATATCATGTCTCTGATCAAGCAAGATAAGTTCCGGTTTAAGTCCTTGCTGCGTCATCGCTAATTTCAAGTGATTAATTTTAACAATCCAGTCAAACAATATGGCTGGAATTAGGTGCAAATTTTCTTGTGTTATTGTTCGCCAACCATACATATATACATCCTTCTTAAAAAACATTAACCGATTCTTTTTTAAATTTTGCTGTTTCAATTGAAATTATAATTATTCTCATAATATTGGCAGGAATACCTAAAATCATTGAATATCCAATCTTAAAAACCAGCATTGCAATAAACAGATGAAGCGACATACTCAATGACAATGAAGGGAAAAAGACCATTAATACAATAATAAAAGTACAAACTATTTCGCTCACCCACGATGAAATAATACATCTCAAAGTGAAATAATGACCACTCATTTTTGATCTAAGCTTAGCTAAAAGTTTACTATTTAACAGCTCAGATACAACGTTTGCACAAATATTTGAAATGAGTACCATCCATGTCCCACCTAATATTTGTAGATATCCATCAATAGAAATATTTTTATTCGATGTAGGAAGATGTATTACGATCGTAACTAACAATGTAAAGATAATCTGACAAATTGTGCCATTTATTATCATTTTTCTTGCCCGACTTAAACCATATATTTCAGTCACAATATCAACAATTGCAAATGTTAAAGGAAAAACAAATATTCCACCTGGCTCATCAAGAAATGTAAAGCTAATCATTCGAAAAGCAAGAACTTGCGCGGTAATTAGAAAAATTAAATAAATATTAGTAATTAATGGATAGCAAAAGTTACTATCCTCCAAAAAATTTCTAGGAGGCAATGTTAATTCTGGTTTGTATGTGTTAGCTATTGCAGAGTTAATTTTCAATCTCATCTTTTTAATGTATTTATTGCCTATTCTTGAAATAAGTATCAAATGAAACTACGTTATCTATATTGTTATTATTGATATGTTTTGTATATTCAATTTGTACCTTCTGTAAACTTGCGGCAGTTTCTCCTGCATCAAATCCAACTTGTAAAATTTCATCTGGCGCAAGTTCCATTATAATATTTTTACAGTTAGATACCAATTCATACGAGTTAGCAGTGATGGAATCACCATTTAAAAAATTTACTAAAGTAAATGAACTACTTTTTTGATTATTACGATGATTAACTTTTACTATTCTCCAACTATTAACTCCTTGTGCTGCTGTATAAGCAGATAAAATTCGTCGCTTATCATTTTGATTAAAATAGTTAAACCATTTCTCTTCAAATAAGATTTGTTCGACACTTTTTTCAATAATAGTTATGCGCCCAAATGCTGTTTTGGCAATAAACTTAAATGTAATTTTTTTGTTTTTTTTGTCATATCCCTCTTCAAGAATTGAGCATGTCGAGCGAATAAAAAAAAGATTTTTTATAATAAATAAAAAATTGTTTATCACTTTGAGCATTCCTTAATATTTAAGTAATAAGTCTAAATTAATAATTTTGAGACTTGGATTTTTTAGCTACACGCAGAACAGCATTCTTTGCTAAACTGAATTCAAAAATTCATTTTAGTTTGAACAACAGTACCCCATATGGTGAAATCTTCGCTTAGATAAACCATAGCGGTTCGATTAAAGGCTGGATTTAACGACTTAACATACCAATCTGAACCATCCATTAAAAGCTGTTTCAATTGTGGCAATGCATTACCACTATGAGTAATGATTACATAATTACCGTTTTGTGGCTGAACATTTGGATCACAAATTAAAATATGTCCATCCAGAAATTTAGGCTCCATCGAGGTACCTTCCATAATGAGAGCATACGCAGATTGACTCACTGCAACATCAGTTATAACCATTTTTTGTAATGAATTATTGTGTATTTCATCAGAATTCGCTGTCCATGTACTTATTTGTTGCCATGACAAAATAGGTAACTGAGAAATTTGAATTGCCGATGACGAAAATGCATTTTTATGTGGCTCAAGTCCAATTAGTTGATTGATAGATACATCAAAGAATGTCGCCAGCTGACATAATGAATCTAACGTTGGATTAGCATCAACGCTTGATAACATGCGCTTAATAGTCGTTGTGGCCAAACCAGTTTTTTTCGATAACTGCAATATATTTAAATGTTGCTCGTCCATTAACTCAGCCAAAATTTCAGGTAATTTATTGTTGTCAATTTTTTTACCAATCAATCGCTCTTGTTGACTCTGTATCATGCGTTCCCCCTAGTTACAAGTATATTTTTTTAACACAAAAGCCAATCTTTATCAAGAAATATACGTTTAACACATTAACATTGTTCACAAAAAAAACATTCGTCACTATTAATATCCAATATTAAACATATAAGTTGACTTATTCGTTTTTTATGGTAAATTGAACATGTTAATTCTTTAGAACGATACCGAATAAAATATAACAATAAAATCCCTGTTTTAGTGACCGGCAACAAGTAAGGTTAATCCCAATGACTGCGCTTGTATTAAGACTAATTATTATGTCGGTCACTTTTTTAACTTTAACGATCTCATTTTATAACTACCGTAAAAGCCAACAGATGATCTCTGCATTGTAGATTGTTAAACGAAGTCTAATAATCAATTAAATCAAAAAAACGTGTACCCCCAATTAGAAAATTGTTACTATTCAAAATAATTTTATGAACTGTGAAAATTTATGATGAAAATGGCTAATTATAAGATTGTTTGGTTATCTAGTATTGGTGCTGGTTTAGAATTCTTTGACTTTACCATTTATGCATTATTTGCTCATTATATTAGTATAAACTTTTTCCCCCAAATAAATTCCTTTGTTGCTTTAATGAATACCTTTGCTATTTTTGCCATTGGATATTTAGCGCGGCCATTAGGCGGTATCATCCTCGGACATATTGGTGATCGTTATGGCCGTAAATATGCCTTTACTTATGCCATATTGGTAATGGCTATTGCTACATTATTAATTGGCTGTCTACCAGGTTATCAAAAATTAGGAACAATCGCCCCGCTTCTGTTAGTACTATTACGTTTAATTCAAGGTTTATCGATGGGTGGCGAACTTGCTGGTGCAATTACATTCACTCTTGAGCATTATGAAGGACAACGCAAAGGGCTCATGCAATCGATGATCATATTTAGTATGGCGACCTGTAGTGCAGTTGCTAGTTTAGTTGGCTATATTCTTAATAAAATTTTCACACTCGACCAAATGATTAATTGGGGATGGCGCGTCCCATTTGTATTAGGTTTCTTACTAGGTATTATTGGTTTCTTACTTCGACGACAATGTATGGAAACCCCAGCATTTTTAACTGCTTTGAGTGAGGAACAAATTCACAAAATACCTCTAGCCATATTGACGAAAAAATTCCCCAACCAAATTATTACTGGCTTTTGTTTAGCCTTATTTTCTGCGTGCTTTTCTTCATTCTTACTGTTTACCCCAACCTATTTCGCGCTGCATGCAGTATTTCCTAGCAATTATGGCTTTGCCATTTCTGCCTTTGGCTTTTTCTTTTTAGGTGTAGCAAGTGTTGCTGCTGGATTAGTTGCTGATCATATTAATCATAAAAAATTGCTCATAGTGGGTTGCGTTTTAAGCATTATTATTGGTTATTTTATTTTCTCTCAGTTGACCGCATTAAATGCTTATAATCACGCCACCTTGTTGATTATTTTAATTTCTATTACTTCATTAGCTATCATCGGCGGCCTCATTAATGGCACCTATATTTTAGCAATTGCTGAACAATTTCCGACGTCCGTGCGTTATTCTGGTATCGGTGTCTGTCAAAATTTAAGTTTAGCCTTGGCAGGTGGCACTGCCCCATTAATATTTACTAGCCTGATTAAAGCTAGTCATACAATGATGGCACCCTATTATTACTTATCGGTTTGCGCTTTAATTACTATTTTTGCGGCAATTTTTTATCGTCGATATGGCATGATTCCTATAAAAAAAGAGCAGATAGAAATTTGACGTATTTCTTATTCTTTTATCACATCAGGCAATAAGAATAATGATAAATAACTAATAAACTCCATCGCACCTTGTACCATGTGATTCTCTTCTAAATCGAATTTCATGACAACTTGATCCCCAAGAAAAAATGCGAACCAAAATAATAAACTAATAATAAATGCCCATGATGCACGCTTTTTCCAAATAATTGCTGATTGATTTAAACCACAACAAGCATAAATAAACATCACTGCCGACAATAAAGACCAGAGAATAATACCGATAAATAAAACCACCGGCAACCAACTAGGCACATGATACATTGCCAATGATTGCGCTAAGAAAGGGTAATTTCCATCAAAAGCCCAGCTATAATTAATCACCCCCATGTGTTTTAATGCGCCGAATAAGTCAGTGAAAAAAGCAATCACCCACCACCACATCCAACTGATGATTAATAGTTTTTTAAAGATTATTGGTTCTAATTTATTAAATATATTAAGCATGTTTCTTTTCCAAATAAGAATCTCCTAACGCCATACCAACTAACATTGCGCTAATTGTTGCTAGTATCATGAAGTTTAAATGTACTTTCTCTTGTGAGTAGGCAAGAAAGAACTCTTCCATGATCATGAATGCTGCCCATAATGCAATATTGAGTAGTAAAGGCCAAAGTAAAGTGGATTTTTTTAAACATCCGCATAAGATGCTGATTATTGCCGCAATAAATAATACTGCAATAATACCTTGTATCAATACATTTAGAATAAATAAAATTAAAGCGATAGAATTAGGCCAATGATAAATTGCAATGATTTGTTTGACTAACGCATAATTGCCAGAGTGAAAAGTAAATGGTTGCTGAATTAAACCAAGCGCATAGATTAAATCACTAGCATTTGAACAAAAAGCCAGACTAAACCAGCCACTCCAAAATGCAATAATAATAAAGGCAAACCAAGTTTGATTGATCTTAGACGTCACCATTAAAACATCCTTGTTAGCTGAGTCCTTCAGGGTATAAATTACCGCACTCATCGTATAACGTCAAATTTCATTTTAAAAACAATATGCTATGATACCATGCATGTATTACAAATGACTTCTATCTTGCGCGTTGCTCTAGGTGCTGTAACAGCCCCTAACAATACTGTTAGAAAGATATATACTTTATAAGGTAAACAACAAATTATAGTTTTAGACAAAAATGATAAATTATCTTCGATCTAAATTTGGAATAGCCGATAAAAATGAGGTAATTGTCCTCGTTCATGGTTTATTACGTACTAAATACAGTATGTATAGGTTAGGCCGTTATTTGAGACGACATGGTTACATTGTGTATTTATATGGTTACCCCTCTACTAAATTTAATATTGTTGAGTTAAGTAACCATATGCAGCATTTTCTTAATACATTTACCGAACAACATGCTGATAAAAAAATACATTTTGTCACCCACTCGATGGGCGGTATTATTAGTCGTGAAGCATTACGAAATTTTTCAGACTTACCGTATTTTGGTTCGCTAGTCATGCTAGCACCACCCAATAAAGGCTCACCGATTGCTTATAGTTTATTAAAACGTTTTCCTTTTTTGGCCCAAATATTGAAACCATTGCCGCAATTAAGTAACGACCCTTTTTCGTTTATACATCAAGTCCACATTCCTACCAATATTCAAATTGGGGTCATTGCAGCAAAATATGATCGTAAAGTCCCACCTGAATTGACGCATATTGCTGGTGAAAAGGATCATATTACGCTAAGAACTAATCACACGCTTATTATTAATTCGCGTAAGGCTAAAAAAGCTATTTTGAATTTTATTAGCAGTGGTAAGTTTTAGTCCCTCTTCCTTCATTCAAGTTGAATCGTTATACTAATCCAATAATTAATTTTGATGGAAACATATCGTGGCTAAATTGTATTTTTATTACTCGGCAATGAATGCTGGTAAAAGTACCACCCTATTACAATCTTCATATAATTATCAAGAACGTGGGATGGATACGCTGCTTTTTACGCCTATTATCGATGACCGTGTCGAGGCGGGCACGATTGCATCACGAATTGGATTGTCTGCAAAGGCAGTAGGATTTGACAATAACTTAAATCTTTATGACTATACGGCGAAAGCTATTGCGCAAAATGAGCGATTAAAATGCATCTTAGTTGATGAAGCGCAATTTCTTACTAAATCGCAAGTTGCACAATTATCAGATATTGCCGACCAGTTAAAAGTTCCTGTTTTAGCATATGGTTTGCGAACGGATTTCCGAGGCGAACCCTTTGAAGGAAGTTTATATTTACTTGCTTGGGCAGAAGAGTTAAATGAAATTAAAACAATTTGCCATTGTGGGCGTAAAGCTACCATGAATTTACGTGTTGATGAACATGGCAAGGTTATTACCGATGGTGATCAGGTTGAAATTGGCGGCAGTGAACGTTATATTTCCGTTTGCCGCCGCCATCATAAAGCTGCTTTTACTTAATGTAATAATTTATCTATCATCCTCAAATGTGCTGCCACCGCGCCACGATGGGACTCTACCACTTGTTTTGATTGAGCACCGGCTTGTTGTCGAGCTATGGGATCTTTAAACCATTCAATGACGACATCAGCTAATCCATCGGCATCTTGAATTTTTCGCAAACCACCAGACTTTTCCAATAACTGCACTATAGTAGTGAAGTTAAAATAATTTGGCCCAGTAATAGAAGGAATAGCTAAGGCAGCAGGTTCTAGCATATTATGCCCACCAATCGGTACCAAACTACCTCCCACAAAAGCAATATCACTCGCGCCATAGAGCGTTAATAACTCGCCCATGGTGTCTCCAAGATAAATATCTGTGCTTAAGCTACACGCTTGTTGCTGACTTCGACATACCACTTGATATCCATGCTTCCGACATAACTCTGCCACTTTGGGGAAACGCTCCGGATGGCGTGGTACTAATATCAATAAAGCATCTGGCACACGCTGACGAATTTTTTGAAAGGCTTTTAATACTTGCTCTTCTTCATTTTCATGTGTGCTGGCCGCGATCCAAATGGAACGATCAGCACCTAACAATTGACGTAATGCTTTTGCTTGTTCATAAATATCGGGAGCAATACTGATATCAAATTTCATACTACCAGTAACAATCACTTTATCAGATGCCGCGCCTAATTGAATAAAGCGCTCAGCATCCGGCTGAGCCTGCGCACCAATCAATGTAATTTCTGACAACATGGTGGCCGCAACATTTTTTATGCGACGGTAACCAACATAAGAACGCTCAGATAAGCGCGCATTTGCTAGTAAAATTGGGACATGTTGCTTTGCACAGTAATGCAGGCAATTAGGCCATAACTCTGTTTCCATCAAAATAAGCATCGAAGGTTGGACTTTGCGCAAGAATCGTTTCACTGCACCAGGAAAATCATAGGGTACATATACATGGAAAACTGAATCATGAAATAACGCCCGTACACGTTCTGAACCTGTCGGGGTCATAGAGGTAATAATTAATGGTTTGTCAGGATAAGCCTTTTGCAAGGCCTTAATCATCGGTATCGCAGCAATGGTTTCACCCACTGAGACCGCATGAACCCAAATTGCTCCCGTCTGCTTAGGTGCATCAAACCAACCAAATCGTTCACGCCACCGTTTTCGATAACCATGACTTTGACGTGATTTATAAAGTAATCTAATAATAATGAATGGTAACATTAAATAAAAAAATAAACTGTAAATTATCCTTGCCATCGATGCTCCGATTAGATTTAGTGCGCTACACTATTAATTAGGGTTTGTTTGCAATTCTACTATGCTGGGCACAAAATCTCGATTTTCTGTGTTCCGCTGCTCAAATACTACCATGTATGCTGCGCTGCGGTACTCGAAAATCAAGTTTTTTTGCCTCAGCCTAGCGAATTGCAAACAGACCCTAAGACTTGCTCATTTAGTTATTTATCAACTTATTGAGACGCAAGTCAAATAAAACTTCGCCATAGTTTACCGGAAAATTGAGAGAGGATGAACTCATGTATCAATATAAACATTTACTGATTGCTTCAGATCTTGCACCTGAAAGCGTAGAGGTTTGTCGTAAAGCCAAAAATCTGGCCGATTCTCTGCAAGCCAAGCTAAGTATTGCACATGTGGTTGAACCCCCACCATTATTGTATGGCGGCGGTGAATTCGTGATCCCAATGGATGTTGATATCGAAGCTAGTCTAGCTGAAGATGCCAAAGCATCACTCGATAAACAATCTCAAGTTATGGGAATTCCTAAGTCAGAACAATGGGTTGTCATTGGCAATCTACGTGAAGAGATTATCAAACTCGTTCATGACCATACGATTGATTTAATTGTCGTGGGTGGGCATGATCGCCACGGATTAAGTTTATTATTGCCAAGCACGACCGATACCCTCGTTCACGCCTTGCCATGTGATCTTTGGGTCATTAAAATTGACAGCGAGAAAAAATCTTAGGGAATAATTGTGGCAACCTACGCGATTGGTGATATTCAAGGGTGTTATTACACTTTTATGGCACTCTTGGAAAAAATTAAGTTTGACCCCAAACGCGATACGTTGTGGTTGGCCGGCGATTTAGTCAATCGAGGAAAATCCTCACTCGATGTATTGCGGTTCGTTTATCAACTTGATAAACGCGCCGTCACCATTCTCGGTAATCATGATTTACATTTACTTGCTGTACATTATGGTGCCACAACCCACAAATCTTATGACACCATTGATGATATTCTAGAAGCGCCAGACTGCGAAGAGCTATGTCAATGGCTGCGACATCAGCCATTGCTGCATCAAGATGAAAAACTCAATTTTGCATTAACCCATGCCGGTATTCATCCAGCCTGGGATATTCGTACTGCACAACAATGCGCGCATGAAGTTGAAGCGATTTTACAAGGCGAACAATATTCAGAGTTCCTGCACCATATGTATGGTAATCAACCTGAACATTGGGATACTCATTTACATGGCTGGGAGCGATTACGATTTATTACCAATGTTTTTACTCGTATGCGTTTGGTCAGTGAAGATGGTAAATTAGATCTCCGGAAAAAAGGCTCGCCTGACATGGCAAGTGAACATTATCATCCCTGGTTTAAAATTAAACCGCGTCTAGCCAAAGATACACGCATAATTTTTGGCCATTGGGCGGCATTAGAATGTAATACTGGCAATGAACCTAATATTTTTGCAATTGATAGTGGTTGCATCTGGGGTAATGAACTTACGGCCTTGAGATTAGATGATTTAAAGCGATTTACCGCAAAAAATGTTGAGCCTTAACGTTTTAGCTTTAACAAATCAGCTTTACTATAACTATTGGTTTTTTGCTTGATTTGCTCAATATATGTTTCAACTGTTCTAGCTGAAATATCTAATTCATTACCAATCATTTTGTAAGTATAACCATCTTGTAATAAGACTAAGCATTCTAATTCTCGTGGTGACAGTGTCGCAAGCTTGGGGGAAATTAATAATTTTTGAAAACTTTCACGATTAAATTCCGGCATGTGTAATTCGTTTTTTAGTAATGAAATTTTCTCGGGAATAAAAATTCGTTGCTCATGGGATTTCGCTATTAATGATGCTGCTCTTTCTCTAAAATAAACTAAAAATTGCTCTAATAAATCCATATGACTTAAATAAAGCTGCATAATTTCGGGCTTGTCTGGTGTGGTGCCCAAAAAGAAAAACTCACAACCATCCTCTTGCGGATAAACAAACGTTAAACCATGATCAATATTAAATTCTCGCGCTTGACTTAATACTTGATGATGTTGCGGCAAATTTACCCATAGAAATTTACTTTGTTGAAATTTTTTCGTATCGCGTTCAAAGACACTATGTTGATATAGCTTTTTTTCAAAAAAATATTTCAACCATGCTGGTTGATTTGATAATCGGGTCTCTGAGCCATCATGAAAGTTCTTTTGATATACAAAACTAGTAATACAAAAAAATTGTTTTAATGGCGCAATGATTGCATCAATGTCATTGCTACATGTCAGAATTAAATGATTATCTAAATTCATTGGAATAGTTGTCATGCTGTCACTCTCCGGGAATGTCCCGGATACCGTTAATTAAATAGTGTAGATATTATACACTAAATTATTAAGGAGTAACTCATGTCTAATGAACAATATCTAACGGGTCTCGCTATGTTACAAAAAATCCATGGCGGTCATGCTGGCGAAGCCATTGTCGAGGGAATGGGCGATATTTCCCCTAAGCTCGTCGATATCATTATTAATCTTATGTTTGGTGATATCATGCAACGGAAAGAACTTGATCTAAAAGCACGTGAAATGGCTATTTTATCTTCTTTAGTAACACAAGGTCATCCCTCCCCCCAAATTAGAGCCCATATCGAAGCAGCCTTAAATGTCGGTATTAAAAAAGAAGAAATTGTAGAAATGTTCTTGTTAATTGGCTTTTATGCAGGTTTTCCCGCTACCGTTAATGCCATGGCAATTGCTAAAGATGTATTTGCAAATTGGAGCTGAAGCAAGTCGATTATACCAATTGGATGCAGACCATGAAATCAAACCACCACAAGCACGATTATAAGTATTTAATAAATTGATAAGTATATAATTGAATCTGTTATGGCTTTGATAACTTGGTTCGTTTATACGTTTGGTTAATGCAACAAATTACACTATAATGCGATGGTCATAGTATACCCATCGTACCTCAAAGTACGATGGGTATAGACGAACTTGATAAGAATTCTGTGGTCTATATGTTATAAGAACAATATGCAGTTAGCTTATCAATGTTTTAAATATCATAAATAATAAAGGAATTTAAATAATGAAAAAAATTATTTCCGCAGCCTTACTTCTCTTGGCCTCTACAGCATTTACCGCTTGTTATGCGAATACCACTGTGATTCATACTAACAATTACGTTGCACCCGCTGTCGTAGTCCATCCTAAGCCAGTGGTTGTAGTGAAACCAGCCCCCGTTGTCGTCGTCCATCCCAAGCCTGTGGTTGTAGTTAAACCTGCACCAATTATTGAGACAAAACCTACGGTTATTGTTCGATAAAATAACCATTTTTTAATGGACTTGTTCTGAAGAGTTGAACGGAGCGCGGCATGCCGTGCTCCTCTGCCCTGGACATTATTTAAAGAATGAAAAATGAATTTTTTATCCGGCACTAAGACGGTGCCCCAGTCATGCACATGAAATAAAGTTAATGAGCCCCTCGCTGTTTTTGAAGAAATTTAATTAATTCCCCTTTACTAAAACAACCAGTTTTTTGCTTGATATTCTCAATATACGTTTCCACTGTACGAGGGGAGATCCCTAGTTTGCTTGCTATCATCTTAAACGTATAACCTTGCATCAAAAGAACGATGCAATCCAATTCTCGAGGAGTAAAATCAATTGACGGCTCTGAAGATAATGGCTTATTTTCAGTGTCTAATTGTGCTAAATCATAATCAAAAGTATGTCGAAAAAACTTCTCTGGCAGTATTAGATATTTTTCATGAGAGATAATTTTTTCTACCTCAACATCTTTAAACTCTGATGGCTTCATTATT
>JAGVJQ010000021.1 GCA_020051015.1 Gammaproteobacteria bacterium | reverse complement strand
TATCTCGCAGATGCGGCAATTGCTCCGGCGGTCATGTTAAAAGGAAAAAGCATATTGGAGAATGCTACGGCTTTAGGTGAAGCAACTGAAACTGCAGTATTTAAACATTTATATGCACGACATTATTCACAGAGTGTCCGTTTTACTTATTGGCGAGGAAATAAAGATCGTGAAGTAGATTTGGTAGCAGAATTTGGCGCAACAATTGTACCATTCGAGGTGAAATATCGATCACAACATACTGAAGCACGAGATTTAAAAGGGTTAAAAGAACTTTGTCAAAATAAAATGTTACAACGCGGATATGTTGTAACAAAAGAATTGACAGACTTTGGTTTATTAGAAGAATTATCAAATGACACTACTAAAATTATGCAAATTCCAGCAGCATTATTATGTTATTGGGTGGGACAGTCAGAATTAGCGCAATATGATGATCTGCATGAGATAGTTTAGAACATAATAGCTTGCCATTTATCGATATGCACCATTTTCCAGCAGAGGGTGAGCCGGTAAATGGTGCAGGAGCGATATGGGATTTTACGTTAAAAGCATTAGATAACCAATAAATCTTATGTCATCTGATGATAATTGACGGTCGGAATAATTCTATTTTTTTGACTAAGATAATGAGCAACATTATTGTTGTTGGTTTTTATAATAAAAGTATAAATATTGTTTGGTTGTTCAGTGTTATTACCTGCTAGTGCAAGATATTTTTGTGCTTGTTTGATATTAGGCAAGAACTCATTAAGTTTGGCAGAGTAACCTTCCATGTGTTGAAAATTAGCATTACCTGATTTGCTGCCAAATAAATAGATATTACCTAATGTGCTTTGGCAGATACCAATATTGTCATCGGCGCATAGTTTATACCAACTAATTGCAGTCATTAAATCATTGAAAGTACCTGATTGATGATATAGTTCTGAGCCTGCGGTAAATTTATTATAAGAAAGGGTTGCTAATAAAACATAAGCAACATCTAGGTATTTTATTTTCCCATAACTTGCCATCACATCAACTTGATCATTACCACACATTAATAATGGAGTGGTGCTAGCTGTAAATGCATTACTATCCATGGGAAATTTACCATTTACAACTTCTTGCGATAGTACAAGGGAAACATAGCTTGGTGTGCATAACTTATCGTCATAACTTTGTGTATTATCTTTTACAGGACAAGCACATGTTTTTGAGTCAGTACCATCCATACACATTAATTGTCCGGTGGCATCATCACAACCAGCAACTTCTCCATGACCGGTGCAGCAGTTATTTGCAGCTCCTACAGAGATGGAAAAGAGTAATGTTAATATGCTTAACAGCATTTTTTTCATATCATTAACGCTGATTTTAGAAAAAGATTATTGAAGTATCTCACTACTTACTCTTTTTGTCATGCAGAAATTATGACAATCCTAACATTAAAAATGTTAATATTAGAAATTGTTATAATTAAGATGATGCTTTATAGTTAACTTGTCTTGCCACTCATTATGCAAGTCTACACTAACTTATTGTTTAACATAATAAATGCTAGTGCTATTCTAGTTGTGCATTGAACATACATCCACATTTTCTATAAATAATTGATATCGAAATTTTGATAATATCGAGGTTAAGACAGTAATGAAACCTTCTGGAGATAAGCAAAAACAAAAATATTTAGAGAAATCTCCTTTGCTTTTGGGTAATTCTTCGAATTCTTTTTTCTCTCCTGCAGAAGAATCCGTAGAAATATCCCATGCTTCAATTAAAATAAGTACACAAGAAGATAAAGTTGATTTGCAAAGATTTACTTCCAGTGAAGTTGGCTTATCTGAAGATAATTATGTTACTGCATATGCAAATGCAGTAAATGTTCATAATGTTATGTTAGAGATCAATCTAAAATTTAGCAATAACGAATTATCGGAAAGCGAAAAAAATAATGCTATGTCTAATCTGCTTTGGCTAGTGGTTTTTAAGTTATCATTTGATGCTGATAAATTAGTTGCGACTTTATTAAATAACGGTGCCGTCCCGGATGTTTTTTTACAATGGTCAGCATTAATGGAGTCAATAAACAAAGGCTATCACGGTACGATGAAAAACTTAATTGAACGTGGAGCAGATTTAGAATATAAAATTAATGTTGATAACCCACCTATTCAATATGTAGAAAATGATATTGCCTGTTATCAAGGTATTAAAGGCAGCGAGTAAACTGCCTTAATTCTTGCCGTACTAAAACAAGATCCTATTGCAACTCAGTTGTTAGTAGATAATGGTGCAGATGTGAATTCTTCTAATTGTGTAGAGGGTGAGAGTGCTGTGAGTATCGCTGCAGGACTGGGTTATACAAATATTGTTGCGATACTTTTAAAAACGGAAAAAGTAAAACTGGAAATAATGATTATTTCTCTTTATAAAGCAGCGAATAACGATTTTCGTGATATTGTTAAGTTAATATTTCAGGAAAATATCGATGTCAAAAAATTGCGTCAATCCTTCCAGATGGTTATTCAACTTGGCTTGTACGATATGGCCAAGATTTTTATAGATAAAAAAATTGAATTGGATGCACCCTATTTTGAAGTTACACCAATTGTCCAAGCTGCTGGTTATAAACATACGGACATTATGGCTTTGTTATTAAACTCGGGTGAAACGATAACGCCTAAATCCTTGAATAAGGCCCTCATGGTCGCCATGATTAGGAATTTATATGAGGGGGCAGAATTATTAGTAAAACATGGAGCAGATCCAAATGCATATTTTGGAGGAAATGAAACTATCCTTGAACATGCTAGAACAAGAAATGATGAAAGAATGATTGCAATTTTGGAGTCTAGTGAAAGCCAACTCACGCTAAACCGAAAATCATTTTCTTAAGAGTATTTATCCATTTCACTTCCCAAAGAAGTTCCTTCATATGTAGGGTGGGCCTAAGCATCGCATCACGTGCAAAGAGAAAAGTTAGCACGATAATGAAGCGATGTGTGCCCACCATCATGCCATCAAACATCACCAATGGTGGGCACATATTGTTATGCGATACCTCTTCGAGGGCAACAATATTTAGCCCACATTTTCAATAAAATTCTTTTCTCATGTTTGCTGCGAAGATAACGAAGGACGGGACATTCGCATCTTCATTAGCCGGTGGTGTGATATTACTGAATTGCACTTTGTACCGCATTCACTTGCTGTAAAAATTTATCAGGACCAACTGTCCCTACAACGCGACTATTTGCAATTTCTTGCCCATTTTCATCAAGAAATATGACTGTCGGTGGTGCAATCACATCATATTTTTGCATTAAGGCTTTAATGTCGGGTGTGGCATTAGTTATATCAACACGCACTAATTGCAGGGGCGCCATGGCTGTTTGTACAGACGGATTACTGAAGGTGTGTAAGTCCATTTCTTTACACGATAAACACCATTTCGCATAAAAGTCTATCATCGTAATTTTGTGTTGTTTACTAGCATTAGCTAATAAGTTATTTAGTGCCTGTGAGTTTACTACCAATGTAAATGGTGAAGAATTTGCTTTAGCATTACTCGATAATGATAAAGGTTGCAACAAGTTACTGCTTCCTTGTGCAGCACTTAACAATAAAATTCCGCCGCAAATCGCAAAAAATAATCCAACACCTTTCCAAAACTTGGCCCAACCGGTCAATGCTGGTTGTAATAATCCCAAGTAAATTGAAGAAATAATTAATAATGCCGCCCACATTAAGATAGTAATTCGATCTGGCAAAATGCGGCTTAATAACAAAATAGCTACCATCAACATTAAAACGCCAAATACTTGTTTGATGATATCCATCCAATGACCTGCATGCGGCAAAATGCGGCCACCAAACGTACCTACCAATATAAGCGGAATACCCATGCCTAATGCCATAATGAATAACGCTAAACCGCCTAATATACTATCGCCAGTTTGGGCAATATAGGTAACCGCACCAATTAATGCCGGACTGACACAGGGAGAGACAATCAATGTTGCCAAGCAACCCATTATTGCTGCCCCAATAAAACTGCCACTTTTTTGATGATTGCTAATATGCGTAACGCGTGTTTCTAACCAATGTGGCAAATGAATATCATAAAAGCCAAATAATGATAAGGCGAGTGCAATGAATAAAAGACTAATAATGGAAATCGCGATCGGCGTTTGTAATATGGCTTGTAAATTGGCGCCAGCAACTCCGGCAATGATGCCAATAATGGCATAGGTCACAGCCATTCCTAACACATAGGTTGTCGAAATCCAAAATGCGCGCGCCGTACTTATGTGCTGCTGCCCGATAATCAAACTGGATAATATAGGTACCATCGGTAATACACACGGTGTGAATGCTAGTAATAAGCCGATACCAAAAAAGCTGATTAATGCTACCCATAAACTATGATGATTCAATAGCAAAGTCAGTTTATCTTGTTCATTGACAGCCACTTTGTCAGGAACGGGAATTGATTGACCAGGTAAGGCTAGATCAGTATTGGGTGCTAGTGTCACTTCTTGTGCTGCTGGAGGATAACAAAAGTGATTGCTAGAGCAACCCTGGTAACATACTTGTAAGGTTACTGGCTTTTCAGCGTATTTTGCAGGAAGTGGAATAGCAATATCGACTTGATTCGCATAGGCTTTGAATTCGCCTAACACATCATCGGTATGTGATTCTGCTGGTGGTAAATTGACCCCATTCAAGCGTTGACCATTGACGATAAAACAAAAACGATCTTGATAAAGATAATAGCCTGGTGCCATCGACCAATGTGCGGTAATGGTATCGCCATTACGCGTGGCAGAAAATTGATATGCTTGATTAGCGGGAAGTGGTTCATTATTTACATTAAAAACATCGAGAGCACTTGCTGAAACGCTAAATAGCAACATTAAATAACATAAGGCTTTAACGATAATGCGCATTATTTTGAAGTTTCCTCATCAATTGTTGCCAGCAATTGGGTTAACGTTTGTGGACCAACCAATTCTTGTGGTTTATGATTCATTCGTCCGATAAAAAAGGTTGGAACTGCAGTAACACTCCAGGTCTTTGCCAATTTGCTATTGGCAGCCATTATTGATGCGACTTCAGGTCCATTGGTTTGCTGCGTCAATTCATCCGTATCAATAAACGCTTGTGATAATAAATTAATCGCTTGCTGCTTTGTAAGTTTAGCCGTGCTGTTTATCATCAAATGGTGGGCGGCAAGAAAACGGTCTTGCAAACTGGCAGCCAAGACCATTTTGGTCAAGTATTCTTTTTGTGGGTTCAGCACCATAGGGTGATAAACAATACGTACATTCGGACGTTGTTCCATCACTTCACTAATAATGGGTGCCATTTTAAGGCAATGGGGGTCGGCATAATCTAAAAACTCAACTAATACAATTTTGCCGGTTGGATTGCCATCGGTATTAATTGGCAAGGCATTATAAAGTGGCGCATTTTTGTTTTTCCCACATCCAACCAATGAAAAAGCTAGTATAATCAATAAAATAGAACGAATTAATAACCAACAACGGTTCATTTTAACCAATTTCTCCCTATTTTTGTGCGAGAGGGCCGTAAAAAATATAAGGTATAACGTATCATGCACATCCAAAAAAATTTACATGTCGGCCCTTGAATTCCTTCTAGTTTACCTCATATAAGCATACAGAGGGTAGCATTGCGTTTAAACGAAGCCTGTCAAACTAAATAAATGACAGCAAGCAATGCCAACTTACAAGTTTTTTTAGATTGTTTTTATAATGAGGAGAGCAAGTCAATGACTAATATTCGTCCATTACGTGACCGTATCGTAGTTAAACGTGAAAATGAAACAAAAACGGCTGGTGGTATTTTGATTCCTGATACCGCAGGTGAAAAGCCAATTATTGGTATTGTTTTAGCTGTTGGCCCAGGTAAAACCTTGGAAAATGGTTCTGTACAAGAAGTTGCCGTTAAGAAAGGCGACAAAGTTTTATTTGGCAAATACGCTGGTACCGAAGTTGAAGTGGCTGGCGATAAATTGGTTGTGATGCGTGAAGACGACATCATGGGCGTAATTGAAGCTTAATTTAATTATTTAATTAATGAGGATAGACAATGAGTAACGCAAAAGATTTTCGTTTTGGCAGCGATGCACGTGATCTGATTTTGGCTGGTGTTAACAAATTAGCCGATGCAGTAGAAGTGACCTTAGGTCCTAAAGGCCGTAACGTCGTATTAGATAAGAAATTTGGTTCACCAACCATTACTAAAGACGGTGTATCAGTTGCTAAAGAAGTTGAATTAGCAGACCCATTTGAAAACATGGGCGCGCAAATGGTTAAAGAAGTTGCTTCCAAGACTTCTGATGTGGCTGGTGATGGTACTACCACCGCAACCGTATTAGCGCGTGCTATTTACCGCGAAGGCCTCAAAGCATTGGTTGCTGGTCACAGCCCAATGGAATTGAAACGTGGTATTGATTTAGCTGTGAATACTGCTGTTGAAGAATTGAAAAAATTGTCACAAGCATGCAGCACCAAAGAACAAATTAAAGATGTTGGTACGGTATCTGCTAATGGCGATCCAGAAATTGGTCAAGCTATTGCTGATGCAATGGAAAAAGTAGGTAAAGAAGGCGTGATTACCGTCGAAGAAGGTCAATCCCTGAATATGGAATTGAGCGTCGTTGAAGGTATGCAATTCGATCGCGGTTACATTTCTCCATACTTCGTCAACAATCAACACAACATGACCACCGAATTAGAAAACCCATTCATTTTGTTGGTTGACAAAAAAATCAGCAATATTCGTGAAATGTTGCCAGTATTAGAAGGTGTTGCTAAGTCAGGTCGTGCCTTGTTAATCGTGGCTGAAGACGTTGAAGGCGAAGCATTAGCAACATTAGTTGTTAACAACTTACGCGGTATCGTTAAAGTTGCAGCGGTTAAAGCGCCTGGTTTTGGTGATCGTCGTAAAGCAATGTTGCAAGATATTGCTATTTTGACCCACTCAACTGTCATCGCTGAAGAAACTGGCCGTACCCTGGAATCAGCTAACGTCGCTGACTTAGGTACCGCTAAACGCGTTATCATTACCAAAGATGACACCACTATTATTGATGGTGCTGGTAAAGCTGACGAAATCAAAGAACGTATCGAACAAATTCGTCGTCAAGTTGAAGATGCTTCATCAGACTATGATCGTGAAAAATTGCAAGAACGCATTGCTAAATTGTCAGGCGGTGTTGCAGTGATCAAAGTTGGTGCGGCAACTGAAATCGAAATGAAAGAAAAGAAAGCACGTGTTGAAGATGCGTTGCATGCAACTCGCGCAGCAGTGGAAGAAGGTATTGTTCCAGGCGGCGGCGTAGCATTAGTGCGCGTTATGCAAAAAATGGATAACTTGAAAGGCGCTAACGAAGATCAAAACATGGGTGCTGCAATTGTACGTCGTGCAATGGTTGCGCCAATGCGTCAAATCGTTGCTAATGCTGGTCAAGAACCTGCAGTTATCTTGGATAAAGTTCTTCATGCAAATAATAACAATGGCTTTAATGCAGCTACCAACGAATTCGTTGATATGGTTAAAGCAGGTATTATCGATCCAACCAAAGTAACTCGTTGTGCATTACAATACGCAGCATCAGTTGTTGGTTTGATGTTAACTACCGAATGCATGATCACAGAACAGCCAAAGAAAGCTGAAGCTGCTGGTATGCCAGGCGGTATGGGTGGCAGGGGCGGAATGGAAGGTATGATGTAACCATTCTTCGTAGTCAAAGCTTTCGGCAGCAATGCCGGATATTCTGGAAAAGGGCGGTTTTACCGCCCTTTTTTTCATTACATTGATAATATTAACTTGTAAACATGATCAAATAAGACTATACTACAAATGTGGTAAATGAATACATTTGTAGGCAAATTAAATGAGTGTAGCTATTCGAATTAATCAAGAAGTATATGATGAGGCAAAAAAAGTTGCTAAAGCTGAATGTCGCTCGATTCCAGGCCAATTAGAATTTTGGGCAAGAATAGGAAAATGTGCTTTAGATAATCCCGATTTGCCAATCGAATTTATAAAAGAATTACTAATAACCAAACATCAAGATCGTTCGCTAGCTGAACCTTTTTCATTTGATGAAGATAAAGGCAAGCATTAATGACCGATGTTATTCTTTTACAAATGCCGGCGTTTAAAAAGGCTTATAAAAAATTACACACCAAAGATAAGAAAGCAGTTGATGATGCTATTCGCGCTATTATTGCCAATCCAGAATTAGGTCAAGAAAAAAAAGGTGATCTTGCGGGGGTATTTGTTTATAAATTTAAACTACATCAGCAAGAAATGTTACTCGCATATGAATGGGATCCATCAAAAAGAATATTATTAGCGTTGGGTGTTCATGAGAATTTCTATCGTGATTTAAAGAGATAATTATTTCTGTCTTTAAGAATAAAAACTCCAGATTACCGCCCTTTTTTCATTTGCCGATCGTATAAATCACTATTCACTTTTTTAAATGCACTATCCCAATCACCAGGTTTTTCTTGGCGATAATATTTCATGCTTTTATACCAAGGCGAATATTCATATTGGCGTGGATGTCGCCATTCAACATAGTAAGGCAAGACTAACCACGTTTCTTTACCCATGGCACTGGCTAAATGGGCTATAGCGCTATCGATGCTAATGATTAAATCTAATTGACTAATTGCCGCTGCGGTATCGGCCAAATCATCAAACATCTCACCAAGATCATCAATACCAGATAAGGTTAAGAGCTCTTTGTCATCAGCCGTTAAATCTTTTTGCAAGCTATAAAGCTTGGTATCTTCATTAGACAATAACTTAATAAAAGTTAATAAGTCACAGTTTCGTCGTGCATTATTAAAATGTGACTTACTACCCGCCCAACAAAAACCAATTTTAAAATCATTACTCAATGCGAAATAATTTTGCCAATAATTTGCTAATTCAGTTTGTGCCTTAATATAAGGCTCTTTGCCCATAAATTGTTTTGGACTATTGATTTTAAGACGTAATGCCAAGCTTAATAGTGGTAAATGATAGTCATGCTCGGGAATTATTTCTGTTTCAGAAATAATTTGATCAATTTCAGGAAGTTGCATTGCAATTCGTCGTAGATTCGCACTGCAGCCTAAAATGATTTTACAATCATAGCTAGCTTTTAAGAGCTTAATAAAACGTAAAAATTGAATATTATCGCCAAGTCCTTGTTCTTGCATGATGAAAATTGATTTTCCATCAAGATTGCAACCATCCCAAAATGGGGTGTTGGGTTTTAATACGGTATAGACATGGGTGGGCATTTTTAGCCTATATTCATATTGTTGCCACCCTTCCTGAAACTTGCCAGCAGTTAATAATGCTAAAGCCAGGCCAAAGTTATATTCATCTTTGGCATCAAGACTAACAGCTTTGCGAAATAATTTAATTGCTTCTTCAGGGGCATGCAGCTCGCATTGCGCAATAGCTAGTTGTTTTAATGCTTCAGGATTTTCTGGTGTCAGTTCAACCGTTTTCTTGAGATAAAATAATGCTTTATCGATGTCATGATTACGATAAAAAAGAGAGCCGAGTAAACTGGTCACGTCAATATTAGTTTTATCAAACTGATAAATATCCAATAACGAGCTGAAGGCTAATTTGTCTTGTTCAAGCTGAGATGCGGCAATGCCAAGAAAAAATTTAAATGACAGTTGCGTAGGATAGTGCGCTAGGGCTTTTTTTGCCAAATCAAAACACAATTGATACTGTTGATTTTGAGCTAAAGCAGTTACTTCTTTAATTAAATCATTTTCTGGATTGACGCTTAGTGACTGATTTATTAAAGCACTAGTAATTTGGTCAACGACTACCGACCATTCTTTTATCCTAGGTTGATGAAATAAATGCATTGCTGAATACCAAGGTGTGCTAGATGGCGTAGTGCCAAAATACCAACTTTTTGCATAAGGCACCATCACCCATGTTGGTTTATCAATGCTAGCTGCGATATGTGCAAGATCATTATCAGTAGTAATAATTAAATCTAATGCATCAATATAAGATACAAATAACTCATTTGAACCATGAAATAATTCAATGTTATTTTGTTTACACCATTCAATCTCGTGTTCATTAAGTTGATTGGTGCATAAGCAGTAAAATTTTGCGTTAACACTAGTAATTAATGGTGTAAGAGTCTCAACATGTATGGGGTTAATTTTGCCATAAGGGGTTGCTTCCGATGCTTTCCATGATAAACCAATTTTGGTTATGACATTAGAGAATAAAGATGCTGTATTTTTATTAGGTAAAAGAACAGATGCTCCATAGTCTCTTTGCTTTATAAAAGGTAAGCTTTGCAATGAAACGATGTAATCAATATCTGTTGGAATGACATTATTTTCAGTAACAATATTATCAATGACATTTAAACCAGAAATGATTTCTGATTGTGCCGATGGTACGAGAAAAGTAATTTTACTTTTTGTATCAGTTAATTCGAGGAGATAACGTAAAAATAAAAATGTGAGCCCCATATTGGCCTCAGCATAAACTAACAAATGTTTTCCCTGAATATCTTGACCATTCCAATAGGGATATTTTTTTAAGAAAGCAGCAATGTATTCTGATTGAGGAAACTTCAAGCGCCATTCAAATTCACGCCAACCAGCTTCAAGATTACCCTCTGTTAAATAAAGCATTCCAAGTGCAAGGTGGGTATCTGGACGTTCAGGAGCGAGATTGATTGCATTTTCGAAAAATTTTAAAGCTGATTTATATCGCTCAGTAGTATAATAACGTAACCCAACTAAATACGGCAAAAACCATGCATCTTGCTGATTAGAAGTGGCTTGCGCTAGGTAATATAAGGATTTTTTAAAGTTTGCTTGTTCAAGATAATGTTTTGCTAAAAATAATTTTAAATTTGAATCAAATGGTTTCTGGGTAGCCATTTTTGTTATGGCATCATTCGCTTGTAATTCATTATTTTCTAGCATGGCTTGTTTATATAGCGCATCTGCTTGCTCAGGAAATATTGATAATATGGCCTTGATATAGGCATTAGCATGATTGCGTTTATTTTGTTTTAAGAACACATCAATCAATTCTAAATTTAATTCAATGTCCTGAGGCGATTGTTTTATACATTCTAGATATATTTTTTCAGCGTCAGGGAATTGTTGTAACAAAGTGAATGTTCGTGCTAAATTCTGATAGTCCTCTCCCGTTGCTTGATTAAGAGAGATAATTTTTTGTAATGATTTTTTTGCATTATCAAACTCATTTAATTGCATGTAGCATGCGGCTTGCAATCTATAAGCTTCACCTGAGTTGGATGTTTCTTTAATTATTTTTTCCAAGGATTGTAGAGCATCAATATAATTTCCATTTTGATAAGCTTTTTGTGCTTCTATCATGCTGTCTCGCAGTGCAAATTTAATTTTTGCCATTTTCTCATCCTTAATAGATGTTTATTACCATAGACAACCACTAGTACTGTCAACAGCCCCTATCTAAGTATGGACGATAGAAAAAAAAGGGCACAACATATTGTGCCCTTTCAATATCAAGATTAATGCCACAAACCTAATACAATGCCATACAACGTAAATTGTGCAGTGTGATAACCTGCATCGATTAACAGCAATTTCCAGCTTTTCCCGGCAAATAAGTAATTAATCCCAAATGACGTAGCAACCCATGCTATGCCAGTCGATAAACCCATGCCAACGGCAAAAAAGAAGCCGGGTTTCACCCCCAAGAAAATAGCAAATACAGTTGCTGCTATTAATGACAAAACAAAGCTAATGCCGTAAACCATCGTGGCATGTTGTTTGGAACAATTTTCTGGATTAACACCGGATTCTTGCATCCAAAGCTTGCCAAATACAACCGGTGAATACCATAACGCACCCAAACCAAATGCTAAAATAGTTGCTAATAATACAGCCCAGAAATTGATCATTCCTAACATATAATTTCTCTCCTTAAAATAAGATCTGTTTACAATTCTACTATGCTGGGCATAAATCCTCGATTTTCGGCGCTCCGCTGCTCACAGACGGGCCAAGTATGCTCCGCTGCGGTGCTCAAAAATCAAGTCTTTCTGCCTCAGCCTAGCAAATTGTAAACAGACCTTACAACGTGTTGAATTTAGTTACGCTTCAAACATAGCAGTCTCTTAGTATTAATTCAATGTAATTTATATTAACAAGAGTATTTGTCATTTTGACTAAATAATGCAATTAATATCGGCTTAATATTGAACAGGTATCATAAGCAAGGATGTGAAAGCATCATAAGGTTTACCATAATATTGCAAAACGGGTAATTATTTGATTAATAAAAAAATATATCAGCAAATTACCAAAGTAAAAATTAAACCGCATTGATAAGTTTGTTTTTCGCAATACGGTTCGCAGTCAAAAGATTTAATAGAACCAAGGTAAACCAAAGAAAAAAACAAACGATATCAATGTGGAAAAGATGAGAAATCATGAAAAACACATTTAAGAAGGCCGCGGTTGTTGTATTAAGTTTAGGGTTAATTTCAACGAG
Organism: Gammaproteobacteria bacterium; assembly: GCA_020051015.1. GTDB lineage: Bacteria > Pseudomonadota > Gammaproteobacteria > UBA1113 > UBA1113 > JABEVJ01. The sequence continues at coordinate 7,717 of JAGVJQ010000021.1, read as the reverse complement.
TGATGCATTTGCATTTGGCGGAGGTCATTTCGGTGGCGGTGGCCACGTACGTGGTGGTCATTTAGGTAGTGGCAATTTTAAAGCTAATCACGCAAATCGTAGCTTTAATCGTCAAGCTAATGGTGGTCATATTTTTAATCATTCAGCTAGTAATAATAATTTTGGCGGCAATCATAAAATATTCCATTCCTCAAAAAGTTCTTTTGTTCAACAGCAACAATCAGTAGCTATTCATAAAGGTTCTAAAACATTTAGCAATAGTAATTCTCAATTTATTCATTCCACACCCTCTTTTAATAAGACACAAAAAAATACCGTGCATCTGAATAATAAAAAAGTGGTACATACAACGAATAAATCAACCCATGTGGTAACGACTAAAGCGCATAATAAAGCAATAGTTCATACGACAACTACTCATCATATGGCCCCCAAAAATAGTAATGTAGTAATCAATAAATCGGCTCATCCATCAATGATTACCGCGCATTCTGTAACGCCTGTTGTAGACAATCACAATCGTGTCGTCGTGACCAAACCTTATGGCGTCACCCCCGTTGTGGTTCGTTCACCGGTGGTCGTAACATCATCACCTTATTATTGGAATAATCATTATTATCATAATGGTTATTATTATAATGATGATGTCAATGATGTATTAGCCGTGGCATTAGGTTTATCGCTAGTTGGTAATGTGTTGCAATTTGCTTCTGCAAATAGCCATACGACAACTAATACAGTGGTTTATCCGACGACGCCTACTTCTTCAACTTATAATGCGAATACGATGTCGGTTTCTCAACCGATTCCTTATGCGCCAACCAGTAGTAAATCGACTACCACAAAATCAAGCCAGCCAGTGAATGTAACCGTGAATACCACCGTTAATTCAACTACTCCGGCAACGAATGATAATGCAGGTACGACTACTACTAGTACACAATCTAGTACTACCACAACAGCAAATCCAACGGGGGCTGATGCGGGTACGACTACCTCCGTTGCTGATGCCGTAACGCCAGCGAATAATTCGTTGACCACCGTGGCAGGTACGGTTGGTACCGCTAGTGCTGATGTCGTAGCGGTGGCTAGTCCAACCACGACACAAAGTGTGGATGATTTAATTGCATCTACACCGGTCCCAGTAACGTCGCAAGCTCTTGCGGCATAGCCTTTCATAAGGGCGCGTCGTGTCCTGTGAGTCGATCTATCGAATGGGCGTATGTAATACGCCCATTTTTTTAAGTCTTAACGCATTTTCTCGAGCTACATATTACTTAATATTGACTTAAGCTTGAACATTTAACATGATATGGGATATAACTATATTCCATGGTTTACCGTAATGTTGCAAAGTCGGTAGTAAGCTTGGTATCAAGCGACTCCCACATAAAGGTAAAATCACCAAGATTAAGTTTGTTTTTCGCAATGCTATTCTCTAGCTGAGAACAGGGTAAACCAACTAAAAACAAGCAAAATCAGTGTGAAAAAGATGTGAAATCATGAAAAATACACTTACGAAGACAGCGATTGTTGTATTAAGTTTAGGATTAACTGCGACGAGTGATGTGTTGGCACTTGGTAATAGTGCATTCGATCAAGAAGCTTTAGCGGAAGGAGCTTTTAAAGCGAATCACCCTAATGTATTACCAGGTAAATCAAGCTCTCAATCAATAACGCGTTCTATTGTAACTAAAGAATCTTCAAGTAAAACCACTTTCGGTGTTCAAGGTTTCAAGCAACCAACTTTCAATAAGAACCAATTTGTTAACGATAATATTAATAACCAGCATTTATTTAAGTCAGGTAAGCGTTCCTTTGCCCAACAACAGCAATCCCTTGGGCAATCATTTGGTGCGGGTAATAAAATCCAAAGTTTTAATAATAATAACCCACAATTCATTCACCCAACGCCGTCATTTAATAACAATACCATCACGGTCGCGAATAACACCAATCATCCCATTACTTTCAATAATGCCAATAATAAAGTAATTCAAACTGGCAATATATCTACCCATGTAGTGAGCACAGGTGCGAATACCAATACGATTATTCATACCACAACTACACAACACGTAGGCCCCAGAAATGGCAATGTGGTGATGCAAGAGCCAGGTCCAGTCATTATGAGGCCAGCTAATAAACCCATTATTTCTTCTAATGGCACCCGACCCATTGCTGTGAATAGTCCTATTACGATTAATAATAATCATAATAATGTGATAGTGAATAGAGGTTATGGTTATAATCATGGTTACAACTATGGTTATAACAATTACGGTTACCATCACTATTACTACGGTGGCTCACCGATTATTATTGCACCGTATCCCTATTACAATAATGGTTACTACAATAACAATGTTAATGACTTTTTGGCGATTGCTTTAGGTCTATCGTTGATTGGCAATGTGGCGCAATTTGCAGCGGCACAAAGTCATACCAATAATACCGTGGTTTATCAAAATTATCCGACTTATCCACCTTATTCAGCTAATGCGATGTCAGTTTATCAGCCGATTCCTTATGCGCCGACGGCATATAGCAGCACAGGTAACAAAGGTGGCACTACCTCATCAACATCGAGTCAGCCTGTTAATGTGACAGTCAATACGACCGTGAATACCACTACACCAGCTACTACGCCAAATGGCCCAACAACGACTACTAGTACACAATCAACGACCACCGCTACGCCAACTACAACGACGGCAGCTAATGGCGATGGGGGTGGTGCTCTTGGTGCAGTGACTGCCCAAGTGACCCCAACCTCACCAGCTGATAGCAATAACTCACCCACGATGGTGGCTGATGCTTCCTCTGCATCAAGTAATCCACTCGCAGCAATATCGGGTAACGTTGATTCAGCCTCCAATGATGTTGTCGCTAGCGCAGGTACCATGGCAACATCTGCCTCTGTAGCATAAAATGTATGGGGCACGGTACATGCCGTGCCCACCGCAACTTGATTTATTATTAAAATACTATTAAAGTAATGCCTTAACTTATCGAAACAAAATTCTTATATTAATTTACTAAATAATGGTAAATATGATGATATTTGGCATTTACAATTTGCATGAGTAATTTTATAAGTAGGTCCTAGTAATAAAAAATTACCCCGATTATTATAAAAATTGATATGGGAAATAAAATGTACGAATTAAATAATGAGAAAGTTCATGAATTTGTCCAAGATTTGCCGCGTGGGAAAACTTTTTTTAGATTTGCCAATTTTACTAAAACAACTAATAACGCCATTGGGCATTTAATTATTAACATGGCTCTTGCAATGAGAACTTATGGGGTACAAATTGATGATGAATTAGCCAATGAAAGTTCATCCTCTGAAAAGGCGAGACCAGCTCAACGAGATTCTCTTTCACCTTCAAATCGATTAATTGTTTCGTTGCTTAATTATTTTTGGTATCTCAGCAATAATGCACCACGCGTTAAATTTGATCAAAAAATAATAGATATGATGGTAGCGAGTGAACGTGTGACAGCTAAGCGCGAGAAGATTGATGTTGCATATAATCAAAAAATAAAAAAAGCAAAACAAGAAAAAGATAAAGAAAAAATAAAATATGAACAAGTTATCCATAATTTATATCAAGAAATGAAAGATTCTATTACTTGCATTACAGATTTTGTTAACAAGTTAGTATTACCGATGGCCCCGGAGTTAACGTATTTTTTAAATCAATATAATCAATCAATTACTAATCCATTTGCGCCAGAAGCGGTTCTTCTCTTTAGGGAATATGACGCCTCTTTAGCATTAGAAAAAACTAAACATCGAATAAAAGTCTTAATGTTTTCGCCTTCAACAAGAGAGATCACGGTAAAAAATATCTGTGCTGGCATTACTGTTAATTTAGTCCATGATGATTTAAACAATATTGAAATGAAATTACCAGCTACGGCTTTAATGTTTTCATCAAAAATGACATTTAAATTTTTAGATGTTGAAAAAAAGGCGCAAAAAAATGAATTCATTGAATCTGTGGTAGAAGCAGAATTTTCTACTGAGTATAGGCATAGCGGAGCGTTATTAGATTTATTTCAACAATGCCAAAGGTCATCACAAAATATGGCCGCATCACAAAATACAGCTGCATTTTTGGCAATACTGCTAACCGTATATCGTAATAAAGAACAAAATTTTGAAGGTTATGAACAAACTTTTATTGACAACACCATTCAATCATTAACTTCAAGCCTAATCGGCTGGTCAGAGGGAAATTTCGACCGATATCAAGGTTTAACTCAATCTCTTTTAAAACAACTTAATGAACCATCAATAAAAATTTTACCTTATACAGTAGGGCCTATTTGTGGCTTGATCGTTTTAGGGGGGCTTGGAGTGATCGGATTTTTCTTTTTTCCCCCCGCCGGTGGAGCCATTATTGTTGGTACAGGTTTATTGGGTGGATTGTTAGGGGTTGGCGGCGCTTTAAGTATTAGTAAATTAGAGGAATGGCAAGAAAATCGTCACCATAAGAACATTATGTTATCTCAAGTAATATCGGACTATGGACAATTTGTGGTAGAAACTCAAGACTTACCATTAGGAAAGAGTGGTTCAAGCATTAATCATGATGAGGGGGTAAGTGACTTTCACCCCTGTCCAGAGTGAAGTAGATTTGTATAGTCTAAGAAGTAGATTACACTATGTAATAAGTGCTTAATATTTTTTAAGTACAATCAGAGGTAAGAACAGTAGTGTGTTCACTATCTTAACTAATTCGGAATTGCATCATGCCTTTTAAAACAGCAGAAATGATAGAAGTCGGGCTTCACCTTACTTCGTTAGGATTGGCGGTTGCTGGTTTAGCGACCGGGGCATTGCCTTTAGCTGGTATTGGCGCAGCAATTGAACTAATTGCTTTAGGGATCACCGGTACAAGGCTTGCAGAAGAAAGTTTAGCTAGCCCGACAAAGAACACTAATCCAGTAAAAACTGATTCCGCTTTATTAGTAGAAAATCAACCACAAGCCATAACTGGTCAAGCGGCTATGCAAACTGCCGCACATTCAAATATTGAAATTTTGCCAGTTAAAAATTTGACTGCCGAAACACATAACACTAATCCAGCCAAAACGGTTTCGACTTTATTTGAAAAAAATCAGCCACAAGCGATAGAACGACAAAAAGCAATGCGAAAAGCACATTCTGCGGCTGAAAATGCTTTATTTAAGATACCTTCTACAGCCCTTGGCGGCTAAAAGAATCTTCCACCTAATTAGCACAACCTGGTTTGATGCTTTTTCAATATTAATAATATTGGGTTAATTAAACTTTGCTATCGTTTATCACTTAACTCAATATAGTGAAATAAAAAATGACGGATAACAATTCGCAGAATGAAAATGGTAATCAAAAAGTGGTGGATGAACGGACTCAGTTGCTTCTTGCATCATGTTCGCCATTGCAACGCTGGCTGGTAGAAAAAAGTGGTGCAGTTGGGCATTTTCAACAAGTTCTTTTTAATCCAAAAGGAACTTCCCAACCAGTCGTAGCAAATGAAGTGACCTCCCTGCAAGCGGATACCAAAGCTAAACGACGTTGTTGCGGTATTTAGCCCGCCTTACAACAATTTAACTTGTGTCGAAATGCTTTCTACCATTTGTTCATGCACTTCTTCAACATGGGCGGGGTAAATCGGTTTACCAATATGCACCGTAATTAAACCTGGGCGCTTAAGCCAACCACGACGTGGCCAAAATTTACCAGCATTATGACAAACCGGCACTAAAGGTGCGCCGGTTGCTTTTGCTAAAGCCGCAGCACCACTACGAAATTGACCGGGTTGATCCGCTGGCATACGTCTGCCTTCAGGAAAAATAATTACCGAGCGACCTAACGCTAAACGTTCACTGCCTTGGCGAATGACTTGCTCCATCACCCCACCTTTCTTCGAGCGATCAATGGCAATCGGTTGCCACATCTTTAATGCCCAGCCAAAAAATGGAATAAACAGTAAATCTTTCTTTAATACGAAACAAATATTAGGAAATATTGCAGAAAAGGCTAAGGTTTCCCAAGTTGACTGGTGATTGCTGGCTATAATGCAAGGTTGCTTTGGCATATTTTCCCAACCTTTAATTTCATAACGAACGCCACAAATTTTAGTAGCTAGCCATACCATACTGCGTTGCCAAGCAATTAAGAAAGGATAGCGTTTATCATAGGGTAGCCAGAAAAATGAAAATGCCACGATCGCGTAAAATGGAACGGTGAGCACTAATAAGCTATTAAAAATAAACGAACGGATATAAAGCATGGCGTTGGCCTCAAAATTGATAAAACATTTTACCGCATTAGAGGGAAAATTGATAATGGATGTAAATTGTAGCCCTAAAGGGCATTTTTCAACTGGCTAATGGATTTAGACCTATCGTAGGGGCGTATTGCATACGCCCAGCTGGCCAAATCACCAATCTAGCCGAAACATAGATGCGATGATGTTGGAAATATTGTGCAGGGTGGGAGATTTATGATGTTGGGTAAATGGGCGTATGCAATACGCCCCTACGATAGATCTGTTATATTCAGTTAATTGCATTGAAGGTTCGTGGCCGGATAAAGTAATTCATGAACTTGATTAATGAATTCATAACCAAACTGCATTGCATCAACGACTTTTTCTTTCGGCGTTTTTTCTGACAGTTGAATTTTATTTAATGCATTAGTCATGAAGTAATGAATGGATTCCTTATCGTAGTTTGGTAATGTGTGCAAATATTTCCTTGATTCTTTTCGCATATCCATCCCAAGCCAAAATGCTTCATTTAACCCATCAATTGCTGTTACTGGGTTAGCTACAGCTGCAACAAATGTCGCAGCTTGGGTATTAACATAATTTTCAAAAATCTTTAATTTTTCCGTATTAATTGCGACGGGAGCTTGTATAGCTACTACTTTTTGTTTGGCTGGTTGAAAGTGCGTAGCACGACACATACTTGGTGATGTTGCTGCATCATTTGATTGTTTAACTTGTAACATAAATAATTACCTTCGCTATAAAAAATTAATAATACGTTTTTTTAGTGAAGGTATTTTCTCATATTAAGTTTAATGAAATATTAAGCATGAATAGAATGTATTAATTTTTTTACTTTATGATGTTAATTCATTTTGCGTTGCAATAACATGTTCTACTGCTTCAGCTAAATCTTTAAATATAACAACATTATGCTCAGGTTTGATTTGATCTTTGGTTTTTTCACCATTACCAGTAAGTACTAAAATAGGCTTGGCACCAACCGCAATCGCTGATTTGATATCGCGAATACTATCACCAACGACAGGAACATCCTGTAATGGGCAATTAAAGCGTTGACTGACTTGTAGTAATAAACCAGGGCGTGGTTTGCGGCAACTACAGTTATCATTGGGACCATGTGGGCAAACAGCAAAAAAATCGATACGTCCGCCAATAGCTGATAAGTGATTATTTAATTTATCGTGAATAGCATGGAGTGTGGCATAGTCAAATAAACCACGGGCAATACCCGATTGATTAGACGCAACAACAACGGTATAGCCAGCTTTATTTAAGCGGGCAATAGCTTCTAAACTACCCGGTATTGGTTGCCATTCATCAGGTGATTTAATGTAATCCGGTGAATCATAATTAATTACACCATCGCGATCTAAGACAATTAATTTCACGGTTATGTACTTCATGTTAGACATCCTTGTCAACAG
>JAGVJQ010000141.1 GCA_020051015.1 Gammaproteobacteria bacterium | reverse complement strand
TACTATGCTGGGCATTAAGCCTCGATTTTTTGCGCTCCGCTGCTCACAGACGGCCAAAGTATGCTCCGCTGCGGTGCTCAAAAATCAAGTCTTTCTGCCTCAGCCTAGCGAATTGTCAACAGCCCTTAGGCTAAACGTACTTTATATTAAAGCATAAATGATAATGATTGTCAATTGCATTAACGATATTTGATATTACAACCTATGCTCGGTTTTTGTTCATGAGGCACGGTTTTATTAGCGAGCAAGCAATCTAAGGCGCGTGTTAAATCTTTACCTGTAATGGGAATATTATTACCTGGGCGAGAATCATCAAATTGTCCTCGATAAACACATTTAAGATGTTTATCGAAAATAAAAAAATCAGGTGTGCAGGCTGCTTGATAGGCATGTGCAATTTCTTGCGTTTCATCGAATAGATAAGGAAATGAAAAATGACTTTCAGAAGCCATTTCTTTCATTAATGGTGGTGCATCTTGTGGGTAACTAGCAATATCATTTGAGTTGATGGCGATAAATTTAATACCTTTTGCTTGATAATCATGTGCGACTCGAGCTAAGGTCGTTTTAATATGTTGTACATAAGGGCAATGATTACAAATAAACATAATCACGGTAGCAATGGTTGATTTACTTCTTTGTAAGTTAACATGTTGTCCTGCTATGACATCTAGTAAAGTAAAATCAGGTGCAATTGTTCCAAGTGGTAACATGTTAGATTGCTTTAGTGCCATAAGATTATTCCTTTATTATATCGATGACCGTACAAGTTAATTTACCATCGACAAGGCGAGCTGTCACGTTATTACCAATTGCTGCATCGTGAACAGAAGTAATAATACGATCGTCAGGATTAAGCAAAATACTATAGCCACGGCTTAATGTTTTAAGTGGGCTCATGCTGTCTAATTGAGCACTAATCACATTTAATTGGTTGTATTGTTGATGGATTTGGTTTTGCATGGCTTGCTGTAATTGTTGTAACAATACATGCAGGTGATGTTGTTGTTTTGTTATAAGTGTTTGCGGTGAATGATGTATCAGATCGGCATGTAATTTTGCTAAGTTTTTTGATAAAGTTAATAAACCATGGTGCAATGCTTGTGCTAACAATTTTTGTAATTGCTTTAACTGAATCTGATATTCATTTAAACGTTGACCAGGATGTTTCAAGCGTTTTGATAGCCAATCAATTTCTTGCATTTTTTGCTGTATAATGGCCGTAGTTTCATTCGTTAATGCTTTTTTTATAGCAAGCAAGTCAGCTAATAAAACTTGTCGATCGGGACTGACTAACTCTGCCGCTGCTGTTGGTGTGGCAGCACGAACATCAGCAACAAAATCTGCAATAGTGACATCAACTTCATGGCCAACAGCGCTGATGATGGGAATATTGCTGCTATATATAGCACGGGCTACCACTTCTGTATTAAATGCTTGTAAATCTTCTAATGAACCGCCACCACGACCGACAATTAACACATCACATTCTTGTCGTTGATTAGCAACTTGAATTGCTCTAACAATGTCTTTGGGTGCTTCAGCGCCTTGTACTTGCGTAGGGTAAATGATGACGGGAATGGCAGGAAAACGGCGGCGTAATGTGGTAAGGATATCATGTACTGCGGCACCTTTGGATGACGTGACTAAACCAATACAATGTGGTAGCGCGGGTAAGCCTTTTTTATGTTTGTTATCAAATAATCCTTCGACAGACAATTTTTGTTTTAATAATTCAAAAGCGCGTTTTAGTGCACCATCGCCGGCTTCCTCCATGTAATCAACTAATAGTTGATAATCACCCCGATCTTCATACAAACTAGCCTTTGCTTTGATGACTACTTGTAATCCATCTTTGGGGGTGAACGCTAAATGTCGATTACGGCCAGCAAACATGACACAGCGAATTTGTGCTTGGCTATCTTTTAGTGAAAAATACATATGCCCAGAGGGATAATGTTTGAAATTAGAAATTTCCCCGCCAATCCACATCGCATCAAATTGATGCTCTAATAATAGGCGCACCTGATGGTTTAATTCGGATACGCTATATATTTTTTTTTCTTCAAATAACATTATTTTTGTCATATCTCTCTTTTTGAATATTATATTTCCATTCTCCTCATGATGTGAATCACCAGGGTTTTAGCAAGTGGGCGGAGCGAAGGGAGGGCTCCCGTCCGCGCGGAGCTTGCGAGCACGGCGGGATACCCGCAGCTCCGGGGCCCCACTTGCGTTACCCTGGTGATTCACGCCTTTAGGCTCAATGGGTAAATGCAAGTTATGCCAGTTTTTTCGCGATTTCAGCTAAACGCTTACCTAATGCCAAACATAACGTTTTTTCATCATCACTAATGGCTGCTTTACTCTCCGGACCTGCAACATGGCTAGCACCATAAGGAGTACCACCAGTTTTAGTGCTGGTAAGCGCAGGTTCGGTATAGGGAATACCAACTATTAAGGCGCCATGGTGCAATAATGGCAGCATCATGCTGAGTAAGGTACTTTCTTGGCCACCATGAATACTAGCACTAGAAGTAAATACTGCTGCTGGTTTGCCAGTTAGAGAGCCACTTAACCAAAGTCCACTTGTGCTATCTAAAAAATATTTTAATGGTGCTGCCATATTACCAAAGCGGGTAGGGCTGCCTAATGCGAGACCATCACAGTTTTTGAGCTCATCTAATGTAACATACGGCGCACCATCGGCAGGGACAGTATCTTCAACGGCTTCACAAACAGTGGAAACGGCGGGTACGGTGCGGATAATGGCTTCAACATTCGGTACACTTTCTACACCGCGTGCGATAAATTGCGCCATTTTAGCTGTTGCGCCATAGCGAGTGTAATATAGAACCAGAATTTTTTTTGTCATGATAAGCCACCTATGTAATATAATAATCCAAGATTAACGTATTTTAATTTGCTATTACAAGTCATTTTGAGGTGTGGTGGATATATACCCATCATAATGGTTAAGTGGTATAGTTCGATAATTAGCTTAAGGAGTAATGCAATGACTGGGAATGTAACTGACTTATTTTATCAAATAAACCAAATGCAAGGCTTACTTGCGCCAGTCAAACAACGATTAACAGTATTAGCCGAATTAAAAAAATTATTAATGCTAAACCAAGCTCAACTTATTGAAGCTATTTCAGCAGATTTTCGTCATCGTTCGACACAGGAAACGTTATTAACAGAATTTTTCCCGTTATATCAAGAAATGAAATTTGTTGCTAAAAACTTAAAATCTTGGACTAAGCCACGTAAACAGCGAACTGATTTTTGGTATTGGCCTTCTAAAACTAAAACACAATTACAGCCGCTTGGAACAATCGGTGTCATTGCCCCGTGGAATTACCCATTATTTTTATCTCTTTCGCCATTAGTTGCGGCAATTGCTGCGGGTAATTGTTGCATGGTCAAGTTGTCAGAATATACCCCTAATTTTGGTGCATTATTAGAAAAAATTATTGGTAATCATTTATCACATTATGGTATTGCGATTGTCAATGGTGATGTAGCGGTAGGGGAAGAATTTAGTCGCTTGCCATTTGATCATTTACTATTTACTGGTGGTACGGCAATTGGTAAGAAAGTAATGACCGCAGCAAGTCATAATTTAACCCCGGTAACATTAGAGTTAGGTGGCAAATCTCCGGCAATTATTGATGACAAATTCGATATAAATGAAGCTGCAAATGCTTTAATGCGCGGCAAGTTATTAAACGCCGGGCAAATCTGCGTTGCACCAGATTATTTAATGTTGCCAGCTCGGCGATTAAAAGAATTTACTGAGGCAGCAAAAAAAGTTACGACCCAGTTTTATCCAACCTTAACTACAAATACGGATTACACCTGTGTTATCAATGAAAAACATTGGCAGCGATTAAAAAAATTATTGGATGATGCGATTGCTAAAGGTGCAGAATGGGTCCCATTATCTGAAAAAATCCCTGATGATTGCACAACCAAATTCCAACCAGGTTTATTATTAAACGTAACCGATGATATGTTAGTTATGCAAGAAGAGATCTTCGGGCCTATTTTGCCAGTTAAAACATATGATGAAATCAGTGAGGCATTGGCCTACATCAATACGCATGACAATCCATTGACGCTTTATGCCTTTACACGCAATAAATCATTACAAGATAAAATCGTAAAACAAACTTTATCAGGTAGTGTTTGTTTTAATGAAGTATTATTACAGATTGTACAAAACCGTATTCCGTTTGGTGGAGTGGGTATGAGTGGCTGTGGGCAATATCGTGGACGCTTTGGCGTGGAAACTTTTTCTAAATTAAAACCAGTTTATTACCAAGGTCGCATTCATCCCACCAAATTATTTGCGCCACCTTACGGCAAAGTATTTTCATTTATGATGAAAATCATGTTGCCGTAAAATTTAAACCTAGCGAGTTGTAAATAACCCTTAATTTCGCATTGTAGAATAATGCTGTCTTGGTTGTGGTTGTGCTCTTGCTGCATCAATCGTTTCCGTGAGTACCTGTATATATAAGCGGTCAATTTTCGATTGTACATCTTTACTTCGTTGTTCGAGTAAAATTGTATTTTCAGATTGTAGATTTCTTGCGGCTAAATATTGTTCTTTGGTTGTCGATAAATTAGTTAAACATGTTTCTACGTACTGAATTAATACATTAATATCGTCTGCTTGATCTTGAGGATTGCCCCCACGATATGCAGGATCGCATTGATTAAGTAAGTTTTGTACTGCAACCCTTAGCGTGACATAATCCTGGGTAGTTTGTTCGTCACCATTTTTACGCGCTTGATTACGTTTTAATGTAAATTCTTCCATCATTTCTTTTAATATATTCTTTGTGCCGTTATCGGTTTTTTGGAATGATTTTAGTTTGTCGATGAAGCGAGAATATCTGTTTGGATCTATTGTTAAATAAGAAAATGATGTTGAATCTAAAAATTCTTTATGTGATTTTACACCCAACTTGGAGTCAACTTCAGCTAGTTGATTGAGAAGTGTAACAGTAGCTTGTTGGATATACCTTTGAAGTCCACTGATTCCCTGTGCTCTTTTAGTTTTGCTATTTTGTTCATTAGTTGCGATAGCTAATGCGGTTAATAATTGATCGTAAGTATTATTAACTGCACTAACGTTATTCGAGTTCATTTTATCTCGTTCACCTATCCATTTTTCGCGAAATTGGTGAATGATTGATGAATTTTCTGATGGCGTTAATAACTCTGTTACAAGTTCGATATTGCTATTAATTTCTCGAAGTAGCACAGTACGGTGATCGGTAGCAAAATTAAACGCTTGTTGATTTTCAATGGCGGCGCAAAAATCTTTATATGATTCTGGAATAGCCGAAATAAGTGTCTCCCATTCATCATATGCGGTATTTAAACTAGTTGCCGCATTGACAAGTTTATCTGCAATATCTTGAGGAATGGCTTGGAGGGTATCTTCATAAGTTTTAACTTTTATTTGCCATAGATAATTTGTTTCAAGTGCATTATGTAATTGCTTAAATGCATTGATGATAGCTAATTCATCTTTGGGAGTAATGTTGGGAGGTACTGGCGCTGTTTGGTACCGTGTTTTACTGTTATATTGGCCAAAATGTCCCAATTGGATAGCATAACTAAAAGGTGTATTTTGTTGATTATTATTTGCCATAATTAACCTCCATGTTATCGGCAATTTTGATAACATGATATTTATTTATTATTTGAGCAATAAGTTATTAGTTAGAGCTCTTAATTCCAAAGCCATATTAATAAATTATTAAGATAGCTTTTCAGCTTGTAGTATAGATGATAATTAAAAAATTGCTTAGGGTCAGGTGTTCTTTCTATTGCACTAAAAATAAGCTGCCAATTTTCTGTCGCAATCTATCTATACCCATCGCACCTCAAGGCGCTAAACTTCGCATCTTGAGGTGTGATGGGTATAGATCTCAATAAGTTCTATGGTTTTCTTACCGTAATACTTCCAGTCAAACCTTGTGCAATTAGCATGGCTTTTAATTCTTCAGATTGCTCCATAGAAGCAAGAGGACCCACCATAACTCGGTATAATATTTGATCAGAGCTACTCACTGGACTAACAAAAACTTGATTTTGTAATCGGGTGCCAAGTTTTTGGGCTAATAAAGAAGCATTGTTGGATTGTTTAAATGTCCCAATTTGGATATATATGTTTGGTTGATTATCGGCTAACGTTAATGGTACGCCAGTATCAATGGCAACAATCTTGACGTGGGCTGTACCATGGCCTAACATGCCCAATTTTTTAGCTGCTGTATAGGATAAATCCATGACACGTCCTTCATGAAATGGACCGCGATCATTGACTTTAACAATAACTTTTTTACCATTTTGTAAGTTGGTGACTTCGACAAAACTCGGTATTGGTAAATTAGGGCTGGCGGCTGTCATGGCAAACATATCATAAGGCTCGCCACTGGAGGTACGTTTACCTTGAAACTTAGTGCCATACCACGATGCAATACCTTCTGCTTCGTAATTTTTATTCGTTTTTAAGACATAATAGCGTTTACCATTCACATCATAGTAATCAGGATTGCCGGTTGCACTAAAAGGCAGTGGGGTAGGAATAGCATCAGGAATTTTAGAGACATCAATAGTGTAAGCTGGGGGGCCATCTCCATCTTGCATATCTTCAAACTCGGCATAGGCGGTAGGGGCGGTAGCAACAAACCAGACTATTCCAAGTAGGGCTAGGATCAATTTACAATTCGCTATGCTGAGGCAGAAAGACTTGATTTTCGAGTACCGCAGCGCAGCATACATAGTAGTATTTGAGCAGCGGAACACAGAAAATCGAGTTTTTATGCCCAGCATAGTAGAATTGTAAATAGATCCTAAAATAGCGCGTCCATACATCGTGCATAACATCCTTGCAGACCTATAAAGTTGTCCTCACTATACTATGTGGGAAAAGGGTTGTCTAGAGTTTGGTCTATATCCATTACCAATGTTAATTATTTAGGGGCATTATCTTTTTGCTTGAGGCCAAGTGCTGCAAGACGTGTTTCTAAACTAGGATGTGTCGAGAATAATTGACTTAGTGTACTCGTGGCAGAGATTTTAGCATAAGCAGGGGCGTAAATATAAGCTTGTAAACGCACATCTTCATGCGCTGTTCCTTGATAAGCTTTTTGATAAGTTGCGGCATTATTATTATGATCTTGATGAATTTTTAACAATGCATTACCCAATGGTTCGCCACTCCGCATTAATTCTACTGCACCCGCATCGGCCATTAACTCACGGGAACGACTGAGGTAAAGCGTAAGTAAAATGGTAATTAATGGCAGCACAATGCGTAAAATCATCACGACAATTATTATCGCGCCATTATTTTTTCGTCGTTCGCTACTACTATAGAGTGCACCACGAAATATCAAATCAATCGCAATTAAAATTAAATTAGCTAATACCGATGCCATTAATGTCAACTTGATATCTTGATGGCGAATATGACTGAGCTCATGTGCCATGACTGCTTGTAATTCGGCGCGATTCAATTTACTCATTAAACCACGAGTAATGGCTACCATGGCGGATTTCTCACTAAAACCACTGGCAAATGCATTCATATAATCTGCTTCAATAATGTAGACACGTGGCATATAGTGTAATCCAGCCGCTACTTTCATTTCTTCGACAACATTATAAAGTTGTTTTTGATCTAAATCGGTACTTTCTGCCGTGACTTCAATGTTATTGGTGCCTAACAGCATGAGTTTATCATGCAATTTAATAGTGATTAATAATGAGATAGCAGCAGCTGCACCAAAAATAAGAGTGAAAATAGGGATAACTTTTAAGGTTAGTAAATTAGTTGCAGAAAGCGATAAAGAGGTCGCATTGATTTGATGCCCACTTTCTTGCATCATCACATCTAAGATAAAGCCGATTCCAAGGTAAATCAAAAAGAAAATGGTGATAACCCAATTGGTTCGACGTCGATTTAGACGCAGCTGACGGCGCCAGTCAGCTGCTTGCTGATGTTGCAGATCAGACATGTTAAAGCTTCACAGTATATTGTTCTTGTTGCGCAATGGTTTTTTCATCCAATTGCCAATATTCAAATGTTTTATCTAATGCACTACGAAACAAGTTAACAATCATTGCTTGGAAGAAAGATTTTTTCTCAGCATTGTATCGTTCAATACTATCGTTATAGGCTTGTTTAGCATAAGTTAATTTATTTTCGGTATTAACAATTTCTTCTTGCAGTTGCAACGCATTTTGGTTTGCTTTCAAGTCTGGATACTGTTCAAATACAACATTGATACCACGAGCAATTTGTGAAATTTGATTTTCTGCGGCGATTTGACCTTTGGCATCACCAGTGGCGGCAGCTTGTTGGGCTTGATTACGAAGTGCAACCACATCTTTTAACGTGGTTTGTTCATAATTCATATATTTTTTAACAACGTCGATTAATGATTCAAATACCTTGAATCGGCGATCAAGTTGAATATCAATTTGATGCTTATTGTTATTAACCTCTTCAATCATTCGAATGAGGCGGTTATAAATAGAAACGATAAAGCCAATTAAGACGACAATGATAATAGCGATGATAACGAGCGTTTTTGTCATGGTGAAATTCCTTCTTAACCTTGTTTAGTATACTGTTGTTTAATTGCCTGACTCAATTGATATACTGCCATGGCATAGTTAATTCTTGGATTATAGCGCGTAATAACATAAAAATTGTTAAATCCTAACCAATATTGTTGCGCATCATTTGGCATATTCAAAACTAAAAAGCTGGCTTTTGCGGTTGGAGCTACTTGCGTAGCTGGAATAATACCGTATTGCTGCAATTTTTGTAATGTGGTATTGGGTTTTAACTGATTTGATGGTACGACTTTATAAGCGCTACCTTTTACTTGTGCTTGCATAGCAATAGGTTGTTGGCTTTGCCAACCATGTTGTTTAAAGTAGTTACTAACACTGGCAATGACATCATCGGGATTATTAGCTAAGTCTTTTTGACCACTACTGCCAAAGTTGACAGCATATTGACGGTAACTACTAGGCATAAATTGTGGTTGTCCCATTGCTCCAGCGTAGGAACCTTTCAGTTGCATGGGGTCAATATTATTTTCACGCGTTAATAATAAGTATTCCTTTAATTCTTCGCGGAAAAATTTTGCACGTGCGGGGTAATCAAATGCTAAGGTTGATAATGAATCAATGACCCGGTATGTGCCTTGGTGTTTGCCATAATAAGTTTCGACACCCAATATAGCAACAATAACACTGGGATCAACACCATCACGTTGTGAAACCGCGGTTAATGTTTTTTGGTGTTGTTTCCAAAAGGCCACCCCTTGGTTTATGCGTTCTTGGGTAATAAAGATATCACGATACTTATACCAAGGTAATTGTTCTTTAGTGGTAGACATACCAGCAACAATTGCTGGCTGCAATTTAACTTGACTGAAAAGTTGATTCAAATATTTTTGATTAAAGCCATAATCTTTAACCATCATTTTAATAAATTTTTGTACATCTGGGCGATTAGCAAATGACGTATCTTTAGTCGTTGCCGAGGCAGAAAAAGCGGCTATCGCTAAAATTAATATTCCTAAAAATCTTGTTACTGTGCTATTGATATTCCATTTCATAACTACCGCCTTTAATATTTACGCTAACAATTTCCTATGGGTGTGGATGGACATAATAATTCCAAAGCTTGCCATCAAGGTAACCATGGATGTACCACCATAGCTTACTAAGGGTAATGGTACTCCCACTACCGGCAGAATACCAGTCACCATTCCAATATTAATAAGCACCGAAAAGAAAAATGTCATGGACAAGCCACCGGCAACCAAACGAGTAAAAGTATCTTGAGCTTGCATACTGATGTATAAACCGCGCAAGATAATCAACATGAATGCAGTAATTAAAACAATCCCGCCGATTAATCCAAATTCTTCGCCGCACACAGCAAAAATAAAATCTGTTGCATGTTCAGGTAGAAAATTTAAATGAGATTGTGTGCCTTGCAAAAAACCCTTACCAAAAACACCGCCGGAACCAATGGCAATTTTTGATTGAATAATATGATACCCTGCACCAAGTGGATCAGATTCTGGGTTTAAAAAAGTGAGTACGCGTTGACGTTGATAATCATGCATGGCATACCATAATACTGGTAAAGCCGCAGCACCAAGCGCTGCAAGTGCTATCATGATACGCCAGCCAATACCGGCTAGAAACAATACACAAGCACCCGTACACGCCAACATAATGGCAGTACCAAGATCGGGCTGTTTTGCCGTTAATAGTACGGGGAGGGCAATGACTAAACCACAAACACATAAATCTTTGAGCTTGGGTGGGAGTTGTCTTTCATGTAAATACCACGCCAAAAAAATAGGAATTGCTAATTTCATGATTTCAGAAGGTTGAAACCGGATAATTCCTAGATCAAGCCAACGACGTGCACCTTTACCGATATCGCCAGCAATTAAAACCGCAACTAATAATAAAAATCCCGCGACAAAAACCCAGGGTACCCATAGTTTAAATTTTTCGGGTGGGATTTGTGCGACAAGAATCATAACAACATAAGCTAATCCCAGGCGAGCAACTTGTTGTAGCACTAAATCTTTATCACCATTACTGGCACTAAATAAAATTGCCAAACCCATACCCGTGACTATCAATAGTGCGGATAATAAAATGGGATCAATATGGAATCGTTTCCAAATGCTTTTATCATTCAGTTGTGTTGGTTTAGTCCCTAAGACACTGGATGGATTGTAATTATTTGATAAAAATTTCATTGCACGGGATGCCTCTCAAAATAGTAATCCATAACTTTACGGGTGGTAATTTTAGCGTCCATGCTGTTTTCAACCACAACAGCAATGGCTATTTGTGGATTTTCGACAGGAGCATAGGCAATAAACAAAGTATTATCACGTAAGTGTTTGGCCAAATCATTGCTTTTATCTGATTTTACCCCATGCGTACTAAATACTTGCGCGGTACCACTTTTACCGGCGATGGTATAGGGGGCATTACCAATAATAGCCGACGTACCACCTGGTTTAAGTACATTTACCATGGCGGTATGAACTAAATCCCAAACCGATTGATCGACGTTAATCACTTGCTGTGGCTCGGGCTGTATATTAACCATATTACCTTGTGCATCTTCAATTTTAGCGACTAAATGCGGTTTATAGCCGCGACCACTCATAGCTATCTGAGCAACCCCATTAGCTTGTTGAAGGGGGGTAACCAGGTTGTAACCTTGACCAATACTAGTAACAACGGTATCACCAAGATACCATGGTTCATTTTTAGCTCGGCGTTTCCAATCAGGATTAGGAATTAAGCCTGGTAACTCTTCACCGACATCAATGCCTGTTAGCTGACCAAAGCCAAAATCATGCATGATGTAGTTAATTCGAATAATGCCCATTTTTACACCAAGGGTATAAAAAAAGGTGTCACAGGAAACGGTAATGGCTTTTGACACATCGACTGTACCATGGCCACCTTTTTTCCAATCCCGGTAAACGTGAGAGCTATTTGGCAGCATAAAATAGCCTGGGTCACCAATATGGAAGTCAGGTGTAATAACGTTTGAATTTAATCCTTCAATAGCTAAATAGGGCTTAATCGTTGATCCTGGGGGATATAAGCCGCGAATGGCCCTATTGTATAGCGGCCGATTAGGGTCATTTTGCAAAACTTTATAAACGTCATTAGCTATGCCTTGTACGAACAAGTTGGGATCATAAGCAGGGTTGCTTGCTAATGCCAAAATTTCCCCGTTTTGGGGATTTATTACCACGACGGCACCATTGTTTTCCCCTAATGCCTTCATCGCAGCGATTTGTAGGCCGCTATCAATGGTAAGGTATAAGGTACTGCCTGATACCGGCGGAATACGCTTCAATACACGAACAATATGACCGCTAGCATCGGTTTCAACCTGTTGATAGCCGACGGTGCCATGTAATGTAGATTCATAAGATTTTTCAATGCCTAATTTACCAATAAAGTTAGTGGCACTGTAATTGGTCGTATCAATTTTAGTTAAATCTTGTTCATTAATACGACCGACATAACCTAATACATCGACCATATTTTCGCCTAAAGGATAATATCGAATCATTTGTGCCCGAATCACAACCCCAGGAAATCGATATTGATTTACATAAAAACGGGCCAGCTCATCTTCTTCTAATTTTAACTTCAATGGAACAGTATCAAATTGTCGATGTTGGCGTAATTGCTTATAAAAAGCTTTCAAATCATCATCACTAATAGGCACAATTTGCTTCAATTCCTGGATGGTTTTTTTCATGTTTTTTACTTTGTCAGGAATAACCTCCAAGCTAAAAACGGGAATATTTTGAGCAACCAAAACGCCATTTCGGTCATAAATCAAGCCTCGATTAGGCGGAATTGGCAATAACGTCAGCTGGTTTTTCTGTGAAAGGGTCGTATAAATGTCATGTTGGACTATTTGTAAATAGACTAAACGGCATATTAATGAGAATGATAATAACACTATTAATATGGTGGCTATCAATAAACGCCGCTGAAAAAGCTGCTTTTCTTGATTTTTGTCTTTAAGCGTGAGGCGTTTGGCCATGACTAAATTCTTGTTTAAAAGGTTAATTACGGTGACCCTATATTGTAGCGAAACATTTTAAATGCTCCAAGACTGTTGACAAATTTTGTTAAATGGGGAAATATCATAGGATTGTACCTCTTGTGGCTGGGGTTGTAATAGTGATACCCCAAAAAAAATTACAAGTCCGGTCGCCCGAGCTATAAAACTGATTGGAAGCCTTGTTCGCAGAGGATTTAGCCATGGAAAGCTTGTCACACAAACAGCATTATAGACCGTTGTTTACCGTACTAAGAATTGGTTCAAAGGAATATGCTGTGCTTGATCAAACGCTGGCCCAAGAGCGTGCCAGTATATATCTTTCACGCGCTTTGTACTTGTTGCAGCAAGAGCAACCTGAGCGGTATATCAATACAATCAATTATGAATTGCTCATTGCGTCTGATTTAGGTTCAGCAGATGCGGCATTCTTGCTTGCTTGTAGAGCGCTCGAGCCTGAGTCTCGAATGCCATTTCCCGCCGATGATGCGGTCGTTTTTTTAAAATTAGCAGCCGATCGTGGGCATGCTGAAGCGGCTTATCAGCTTGCTTGTTGTTATGCAGCCATTGGACAGTATAAAAATACCGAACAAGCGTGCGCTAATTACTTTAATTCTATTGAGCCGCGCGAACGAGCTCGTTTAGCCGAACATTATTTTCATATTGCTGTCGAGGCAAATCATCGTGAAGCCGTTGAAGAATTAATTATTGCCTATGCTTATGGTCGCGGTTTTATCGCAAAAAATGCCGAACAATTTATTAGCTTATGTGAAAAACTTATTGCTAAGGATGATCAATCAGTTGCCTTAGGGTATGGAGCTTGGTTAGCCGGCATGACAGTTGAAGGGGATGATCCTTTACCAGAAGCGATTCAAATTGCTACTGATTTTCCACGAGCGTTACAATATATCATTGCTAGTGCCAGTGGTGTGAATATTGAACTTGCACAACATGCCTTGCATTTAGTTTGTCTTGGCATATATCGTGGTTGTTGGGATGCTTTACCTGCAGGTACTGTCGCAACGAAACTGCATCAAGCTGTTAACGCAGGTAATCAATTATTAGCATTGTATTTTGCTTGGTATTCGATTCCTATGCATAAGCGATGCATGATGCCTGAATTACTTGAACAACAGCAATTAACGCACTTAGCGGGATTTGTTGAACAAGATGAAGTTAAGGCCATGACATACTTAGATAAAGTACTAATTGGACCAAATGCACATTTATCAGCGATTGCCAAAGAGTTGTTATTGCAAGTATTTGGTTATGGTAGTGGTGAAGTGGAAGCTGGATTGCTCGCTAATTAATGACGTCTTGCTACTTGATTAGATAATCTAATATTAACTAATCCAGAACTAATAATAGGTGGTTCTCCTTTTTCACTTTGGAAAAGACCAGGTAAACAAGTTCCTTTATTCTCGCCTGGCATTTCTTCAGGCAAATTACTCAATATATTGCGCATTGAATTTGCAATAAGAGAATTTCTTTGGGCTGCATTTTTACCCAACTCGATTTGTAATATATCACACAATGTCGAATTATTATTATCGCTACAATCATGGACATTAAACAATGGCTCAAGATAAGCATAATATCCTTCTTCACCAAATAACATAAAAATCTTTCTTAATACTGAACGACATTGATCATTTTGTTGTTGTGCTGCAAATTGCAAATATTGATGAGTCAAAATTGATAACCACCTATTTAAAAATGCAGGGATATCAATAGGTGCTTCTTGATTTGCATTAGCTAATAGATTTCTTACTTCTCTTCGAACAGTCATATTATTATCACGAGTCATTTTGGTTACGAGTAACTTTTCAACTTGTAAAAGATTTGCATTTTCTGCTGTGGGTTTAATTATGGGGATGAAAAGCGATGCCGGAGTAAGTTTACTTAGTTCATTGGCTAATAATTGACTTAAGTGTAATTGTAAAAAATTAACTGTTTTTGTTTCTCTATTGGGTTGCTGGCGAAGAGTATTTTTGGCAATTGATAGTTGTTGCTGTTGTTGTTGTAAACTAAACAAATGTTTTCGCTTGTTGAGCATGTTAGTAAGGATATTCGGCGTATTTATATCCTGTAATTTTATTTTCATTTCTTGCAATTGCATGCTTGTCTGATTGAGGTTATGTAATTTCCCTTCTAATTGTTTAATATTATTAGCTAATGTTATTAGACGATCATTGAGCGTTAAAAGATCGTTCGCTATCTTAACGTTGCTGGTTCTATCTTCAATAGAAGTATTATTACGTAGCATATATGCATCATGATGTTTAGTTACTTGTTCAAGGAATGTCTTAATTTTGCTTTGAAGTGTTTTTGTTTTAACTAATAATTTTTTGATATTATCAGCTTTTTTATTAATATGATTAATTTTTTCATCAACCAAAGATGAGGCTCTTGATGCTTGATTAATAATTCTTCTAATATCAGTTTCAGTGATTTCTAATTCAAGTTGCTCGGTATAATTAATATTTTCTACCGTGACTAACTGATGATTAGGATCCAGTATTGCTGCTAATTGATTTTGAAGTTTTATAATAGCAGCCGTTGGCTGTTGTATATTATGCTGACTTTGTGTTTGATAATAGGTAATTTGACGGGTTAAATTTTCATTAATGGATTCAGTTTCACCTAATTGATTATCAATGGTTTGAGCTAATAATTTAGTGTCTAATATAGCGCGGTTAGCTAATTTGAACAAAGGATCAACCGAATCAACTGGCCTTGCATTATATTGTCGTTGTGTTGCATCATAACGTATATTTAAAGCGGTTATTTGATTTCTTATTTCATCATTCGTTTTTAAAGGCGGTGTGGCCCTTACACCATGCTTGATATTACGTTGTGCCTCACGAGCAAGTTGGGTGCTGGTTTTCAGTGCAGTAAGTGAAACATGACGATTCTGAGGGACATGTTGAGCTAATTTTTTACGTTCATTGCATGCCCACGTATAGAGTTCACTGGTGCCAAATTTTAATGGCCCAACACAAAAAGTAGCATGCCATTTATTAAGTTCCATGGTTTTTATTAAGTGATCGAGTAATGCAATACGTTCTTCTCGACATGTACTTACTTTATATTTAGCTGCAATTTCTTGTGCAAGACCAAATTTATGATTTAATTGATGAGTGGACTTTATTTTAGGTGTTGATTTTTTGTCGGGGCTTGTACGCTGTTGTATATAATTATCAACAAACGCAGATAGTGCATTAGTTTCCAGCATACTTTCTTGCGCGAGTATTACCATGGTGTTATTACTGGCAGCACTAATCTGCTTGGTTGAGTTGGCAACTAAATCAGTATTTCTATTTTTGACAGGTGCTACAGTTTTCCGTGTCGCTTCTTGAGTAGATTGCGGATAAAAAGTTCTTAATTGCTTTCTGCTCATGTGGCCAAATGGGTTTATAACAGGATCCCATGTTGTACTTTTAACGGTGAATTGCTCCGGTGTTGCTTCCTTAAAAAGAGATATTCGTTGATTGGTTTCTTCATTAATAATATGTTTGGTACGGGTTACAATTCGATATTCTTTTGGTTGGGCTAGATAATTATTCGCTTGTTCGATTGCATTTAAAAAATCATGTATTGAACAACCGAGCTTCCCTTTTTGAGCATCGAAATTTTTTTCGGATGTTGTATGAGTATAATCAAAATGTATCGTTCCAGTTGCAGCATCGAAGACAAGAGCATCAATCGCAAAATCACATCGGTAAAGTTCAATTGCTTTCGGTGAGTGCGTAATTGTTGTATGACTTGAGCGAGGGATGACTGTTTGATGACCAGCATGAGTGTTTTGTAAAATACTAAACACGGTTGCTATTAGCGTCAAATCTTGTAATAAGGTAGATAAAAATTGGCAATTTATATTAGTGTCGTCGTCTTTTATTTCACGAGGCTGCGTAAGTACTTGAGCTGCAAGTTGCTCAAGATTTTTAAAATGATAGTTATTTGTAAATTTAACTTTACTGACACCCGCCATTTTACCTGGATGTAATGTCGGTAAATAAACACTCACTTGTGCAGGTTTAATTTCCTGAGTTCGTGTATAGTGGAGTGCTGTATTAGCATACTGTTGCCATTTTCTTAGACGTTTGTAATAAGGCGTAGCAGTGAAGTGTGAATAATTGATATTTTTGGTTGGTTTTTTTGTGTGATTTGAAGGGTGGCCTGATGTAATTGCTGATTCTTGATGAATGCTGCCATCATCCGTTGGCGGTTCGAGAGCGTGAGTTACTGATTGATTCATCGTCCTTGCCTCACTTTTTTATTGCTAAAAATTAATTGATCTAGCAAAAGTACTTACTATAAATCTACTGAATTTAAAGCAGCAATGCAAGCTATTTTTAAACAGACTTTATTATTCGCGATGATAAGGATGATGATTGAGTAAACTCCACGCTCGATATAATTGCTCAACCAAGATAATTCGTACTAAAGGATGTGGAAAGGTAAGCGGGGATAGTGACCATAACAAATCAGCACGCTGAATGCAGGCTTGATCTAAACCATCGGGACCACCTATTAATAAACTAACATTCTTACTAAGTCCCATCCAATTTTGTAACTGTTTCGCAAGTTGCGGCGTATCAAATGTTTTACCGGTAACTTCTAGCGCAATCACATAATTTTCAGCAGGAACTTTGGTCAAGATATTTTGTGCTTCTTCACGTTTATATGCTTCGGCAGAGCCATTTTTACTACGCTTTGCTGGGGTAATCTCAATAAGCTCAGTTTTTAGCTGCATAGGAAAACGTTGAATATATTCTTTTACTCCGGCATTAACCCAGTCAGGCATGTTTTTACCAACAGCGAGAATATCAAGTTTCATTGGTTATTATCCAGCCAGCTCTTTACTGTCCCATAATTTCTCTAATTGATAAAATTCACGAGCTTTAAACTGCATAACATGAATTATCGCATCACCAA
Source organism: Gammaproteobacteria bacterium (assembly GCA_020051015.1). GTDB lineage: Bacteria > Pseudomonadota > Gammaproteobacteria > UBA1113 > UBA1113 > JABEVJ01. The sequence continues at coordinate 253 of JAGVJQ010000141.1, read as the reverse complement.
GATCGAGCAATACCCATTCGGCATCTTCTTCACCTTCAATACCCAGCGGACGAATACCTACGGTCTTAGCTTTTTCAGCCAAATTATTAGCAATAGACTTAACATGTCGGCTGGAGTTACCGGTACATATGACCATCATATCCGTAATACTGGTGAGTGAGCGTACATCCATTATAACAATATCGATTGCTTTTAAATCTTCCAAATTGCTATGAATAAATTTTTTTAATTCATTAAATTTCATATTTTTACT
>JAGVJQ010000055.1 GCA_020051015.1 Gammaproteobacteria bacterium | reverse complement strand
CAATAAGATAAATCAAAAATGCGAGTCCAGTCCGGGCAATCTTCTTTCTCTTAAAATACTGAATCTATCCCCAATATTCCCCTTATTCGCATGCAAGCCAGTCTATTTCAAATTAATTTCTAAAACCAAGAATGAGATTTTTTCGACATTTTGCACGCTTAATGTAATGTAGACTACGGTATCCTATTACTCTTCTTGACTTCTACAAGTGTTGCACATAAAATATGCACACAATAACTAATATTAAGTTGCGATCATGCCTCAAACTCCAGATAACTCCCCAATAAATCTTGATAAAAATGAAAAAATTAATGATTTAGATGATGTGCAGGAAAGCTCATCTGAAGAAATAGAAAATGTCCGGGTTAAAAAATCTCGTCAAGAAGATACAGAAAACGAAACCGGATCGGCAAATAAAGCCAGAAGAACTAGCAACAATACTTCAAATAACTCGCAACCGTCTGCGCAATGTATACAAGATAATACTGATAATATTCGAGCAAAAATTCCTATGGGGCCCATCGCTCTTGAATTAGCAAATTATCAATATGATAACTTAGCAACACAAGAGCTTGCAGAAAAATTAGGCCTCAATCTCCAACATTTTCGTACTACTTATTTCCTCTCAAATTATAACATCCAATCAAATAATGAAATCAGTACCCAACATCTTTTGAGATATATTGGCAATTTTTTGCGGGAAAATTTACCAAATTATCTAATTCAAAATTATAAACGCTGTAATTTATTAAGTGGATTAGATGAAAATATTAAAAATATTTTTAGATGTTTAAATATTAATCCTGACAAATTTCTTCCTTTAATGTTGCCAATTTATTTTAGATACACAAACGATCAGTATCGTTCCGTCGTTTTGCGCGGTAAACAGATGCCTGAGTTACCGCAATATATAGATTACAATATAATGATAACGCTCTTAAATTCGCTTTTAGATAAAGACTTGAAAAGTTTGGAAGATTACTTAAATAATGAGTTAACCAATGACACCATATCGCCTACGAATTTATCGACAATAACAAAATTTAACTACCCACGAATGTTTACATCTGTATCTGCTAGAACATCGGCGCAAAACGAACAAGCCAAAATAGCTATTGGAAATGTAAACCAAATTATCCAACTTTTCCCTATTATTATTAACAACTCGTCTAATTTATCTTCTCAAGATTTACAACAATTCGTGACAGAAACTCAAAAATTAGCGAATACTTATAAGCACATTATTGAAAAAACAAATTCGGGGAATTTACCCAACTTTAACAAGTAACCCGTTTCAAAGACTTGTTCCAATTTTCCTGACGGCAACTTTACTGGTGGTGTTCTTATAAAAGCATTCTACACTTTGCTCAAGAAGAAAACGGTGTCGTTTTTAATAATTTATGTAATAATAGGGCCAAGCATGATCTAGGGACTTTATTAATAAGGATAGAAAAACTAATAAATAACCTTTAATAGAGGTAAGACGATGACAATTTCACAAGTAACTGCTGCCCCTTCTACCGAATCCTCATCAGAACCAAATGATGAATCACTACCACTCTTGATGCAGCTCCATGTTAATACGCCGGCAAATAATAACGAACTTAATTTACAGCCGTCAGCGAAAATGCCATTAACAAACCCTATTGAGGGACATAATCAGGAAAGCGCAGAAAAGTCAGATCAAGCAAAAGAAGAAAAAACGGTTGTGGTACCTCGCTCCAGTGATAAAGGTGCTGCGATTGGGGGCAGCGCAGGTGCGACATTATTAGCAACTTTGTTGGTTCTTTTAACTTGGTTAATTAACAAACCCTCAGAAAATAGTACAGATAATAAATTAGCCTTCGGCCTTTTATTAGCTGTCTCCGCTCTTACCGGTATTCCTTTTGGTTTAGTATTTGGCGCTTTGATAGGTGCAGCAATACAAAATGTCACAACTTCTTGGATAAATAATAAAAGTCCTGCGTCTAACACAAATCCTGCTAATAATGGTATGTTCGAACCAGAAATAATAGTAACTGCTCCCGTTCAGAACAATGCGCAAACCCCTGATTTTACGCCTGATATTGAAAAGAGGTTAGAAATATAATATTGTTGTGTTAAATGACAGAAATCTAAAAAAGGATTGCATAAAATGAAACGAGTCACCGGTATCGGCGGAATCTTTTTTAAAGCTAAAGATCCTAAGGCATTAGGCGAATGGTATCGTAAACACTTAGGTATTGATGTTCAAGATTGGGGTAGCGAGTGTGGTGCGATATTTCAATGGGATGCTGAGGGTAAATCTGAGGTGACTGGTATGACAGTCTGGAATGTTTTCTCCACATCTGAAAAACTCGCACAAAGTACTGCACCATTCATGATTAATTATCGTGTTGACGATCTTCATGCATTAATAAGCTTGCTACGTGCTGAAGGTTGCGCTGTTGATGACAAAGTAGAAGAATCAGAATACGGTAAATTTGGATGGGTGATGGATCCTGAAGGCAATCGCATTGAGTTGTGGGAACCACCGGTTGGCTCATAGAAGGGAAAATTCAGCCAGCTTCTAGATTTAACATCCAGGAGCTGGCTGGTTTGATACTCGTCAAGAAATTACTAACGTAAAGTCTTTAACCATTCTTTCGCTTTTTTACTAACTTTCTCATCAGCTAATGCGAAATCGTAAACTTCTGCTTTACGTGTATTATCTTCTCCATACATATCATCAAGCACTTCATTCCAAAGATTTAAGAGTGTCTCTGGTGAGGTTTTCCCTACTTGCTCAAGAATTTTATAAATGCGATCTCGCCAATAAGCTTCCATCGCTTTATCAATCCAAGATACCATTTCAGGTGTTAAACCAACCTCGTTCAATCCCTTACCTTCAGCAAAACCTTTTTCGAATTTTTTAGTTCGTAAATGAGCATATTTCTTACCATATACCCCATTGATAAGTAGCATGAATTTTTTACCGATATCAATACCGATTGTAGATGTAGGATCGCTTCCAAGATTGTTACTAACTTCTTGTACCAAGTTAGCCCAATTTTTTTCAAATGCAGCTTTTTGCTCCGGAGTAGAATTACTTTTCCATTCTGATTCAAAAGTTGCGTATTGTTTTAATTCATCAGGGGTAAATATTTCTTTAACCCAAGAATGTTCAAGTTGTTGTGTCATACGATATACCTCAATTAATTTAATAATGGTTTCCCAAGGAATGGATTTATCGTCTGAAACATCGGTAATAATCGCTTTTAACGCATTACTTGCCTCAAGAAAATTATTGGCTTTTTGTTCCAATAATTTTGCTTGAGCTACAAAATGTTCGATTGTCGCTATCTTACCTGCCAATAACTCTTTAATTTGAGATAATTCAAATCCAAAAAATTTCAGCGCTATAATTTGTTCAAGACGCAATAAATCCGTTTCAGAGTACAAACGATAACCATTGGATTGTCGCAAACTAGGCTTTAATAAACTAATTCGATCATAGTGATGCAGTGTTTGCACTGATACACCGGTTAGCTTACTTAAGTCTTTTACGTACCATTTAGTCATCGTTTTACCTCCTTGTGGTGAACGATAAGGTATATAGTAACTATAGGGTCAAGTAGTTTCTTCATAAAAAATTGTATCGGGTATTTAATCACAATATACCTAGGCGATAACAAGAGCCGCCCCGACAATTCAAATATAATGAGTGATATTTTTATTTACGAAAGCTCGAGAAAGTCATCATTTAGTAACATTTTTAAACTTTGCTTTACAACTTCGTTCATTACTTTTGAAAGATCGGCCATTTCAGCTAACAAGCTTTGGTTCATTTCCAATTCAATACCAATATAATGAGTTTTTTTACATCGTTTACGCAAGTAAGTTGTAAACCCATCAGAACTACCGCGATAGGGATAATTACATCGTGTACGCCATTGCGGCGCGACCTCTTCTAGCTTTTTTTTCCAACGCATACAAAATTGCTTTTCTAGTTTTCTGGTCGAGTCATATAACAATCCTATTTCGGCATTGCGTACCTCGCCGTTCATTTCTGGGGTAAAAGAATGTACTGAAATATGGACCACTCTATTATCTTTTTCGATTGCATGTTTAATTGCTGTTTCAACATTATTGCGATAAGGAAAATAATATTGTTCAAGAATCAATTTTTTTTCTTTTTTGGATAAGTCATTGGTAAATTCAGACCACAAATGTGAATGTCCTAATGAGCGATTTAATTCAACTAATAATCGACTAGTAGTGGCGTAGTAATGAAAATCGGCTAGTTCTTCCCCAAGTTGAGTAGCAACAGCTAATGCACCAATATCATAACCACGATGCGTAGCTAATATTTGTTCTGCATCTACGAATAATGGTTTATAAGGATCAGGAATAGTATTACCACCATGTTCACATGTAATAAACAATAGCTGATTCTTCATTATTAACCTCGTTTAGACAAATAATCTGCCGTTGGCAAGACACGATGTTAATTCACGATAAACTTCGCGAATTGCTTGCGGTCGATAATCACCCGCTAATTGCCGTATAATTCGCTCAGATAAATTGCCTTTTTCTAAAATCACTTCTGCAGCATGCTGAATATTTAAATCATATTCTTCATATTCATTAAAAATTTGCGTATAAATATGCTGCCATAATTCACGTGCTGTCGTGCTGCTACCATGAAAACCAAACGCATTTAAGTAGTTGCTATTTTGAATGATTGTTTCCTGACCATGTTTAATCACATCACGCCAGATTTGACTTAATGCTTGCTCAGACCATTCGGCTTGTGATGCAAAGTTATCCCATCGTTCTTCTGTAATTGCACGTAATGTTGCAACAATGAGGGCAATAACGCCCAAATCAGCTTGAGGGCATTCTTGAATATCCAATGTACGAATCTCAATGGCATTGCGATCAAAACGAGCGATCGCGCCACGAGAATTTAACCATTCAAATTGCAGAATTTTATTAGGATCATGAGGTGCAATATCTCTATATATCTGTCCTAAAATACGTTCTTCATATTCCATCCGCGAAAGTACAACTTCTGGTACAACATGACCCGTAATAGAAGGAATTTTTGCTTGATTAGTGAGGTAATATTGTAACCTGGTATCAACCATGCCGGTTGGTTTACCATCAATAATCGGCGTACTTGCCGCTAATGCTGGCATAATTGGTAATAATAATCTAATCGCTGTATGTAAAACAGCAAACTCCGCATCATTAGCAAAGGGTAAGTTTAAATGTGTACTCTGCAAGTTTGACCAACCATGACCACGGCAATTAAAAATACGATTAAAAATGTTATAAACTTCTTGATATCCATATGGCCATAATTTAGTTTCACGATCGGGATCCATTAATGGATGTGCGCCCGTTGGCATTAATCTGGCATTATGTGTTGCTAATATATGATTGACATCTTTGATACTTTCTTGAAATCGATTAATCAAACCATTTAGGCTAGCTGCGGGGCCATTCGTTTTAAGTTCAACCACATGTAAAACTAATTCATTGCACCAAGCAATATCACCCCGATCGATGTCATCGATATCTTCTATTTTTTCATCTGTTACTGCTGAAAATAATTTATCAACTGCAGGAAATATATTTAAATCTGGCTCTTTTACCAGCATATATTCCATTTCAATGCCATAACCTTCAAATAAGTGTAATGGTTCTGTTTGCTCAGACATAAGTTTATTCCGTTAGTACTTTTTCTAATTCTGGATAAAGAATTTGTTGTCGTTTTAATTCCAATCGTCGAAAAAATGATTGCATAACCGTTTTATACAATTTATCTTTTAAAATGTAATCTTCATAACCCTCATCTAAATTGGGGTTATCATTGACTTCTATCACATAGACTTTATCATTTATCTGTTTTAAATCGACGCCATATAATCCATCACCAACTAAATTAGCTGCGCGTAATGCTGTTTTTACAATTTTCTCCGGGACGTCTTCCATCGGTAACGCATTGGCATCGCCCCACTCATGATTAATTTTATCATCATCCCAACTACAAATTTGCCAATGGTCTTTCGCCATAAAATATTTACAAGCAAATAATGGTGTGCGATCTAATACACCAATTCGCCAATCAAATTCAGTAGGAATATATTCTTGACACACAATTAAATCAGATAAATTAAGAAATCGATCTAACTCTGATGCTAACTCTTCTGCACTGGTAACTTTTACCACGCCTTGTGAAAAGCAACTATCTGGTTGTTTTAATACACATGGCAAACCTAATTCTGCAATGACACTATCTTTATTATCTTTATGAACAATCAATGTTTTTGGCGTGTTAATTCGTGCTTTATGTAACATTTCTGATAAATAAACTTTGTTTGCACACTTCACAATAGAGATGGGATCATCCATAACCACCATACCCTCAGCATGCGCACGACGTGCAAAACGATAGGTGTAATGATTAACTGATGTCGTTTCACGAATAAATAGTGCGTCAAATCCTGAAATGCGACTATAGTCATCTTTAGTAATAAATTCCACATTAAAACCACAAGCTTCCCCTGCTTCAACAAAATGTTGTAATGCTTTTTTATTCGATGGGGGTTCTGCATCATCAGGATTAATTAATATTGCCAAATCATAAATAGTTGCTGTTTTGCGTGCCCCATCATGACGTTTTTTATTAAAAGCTTCTTTTGCAAATTGAGCAACAAATGGTTGATGTTGTTCTGAAATTTCAGTGATTGGTACGGCAGAGATATCTTGTAGTACCCATTTTTTCTTGCGTACGAACTGTGCTCGAATTAATGGTGCAGGAAAAAGTCCATGAATTTGCTTGGCTAATTTGTCATATATATGCGAAACATTATGACCGAAGTAAATGCTCAAGGTAAATTTATCTGATGCCAATCGCGCAAATTTGCGTTGGATCATATCATCAATTTCATCGGAAATAACACGAGTAATACTAAGCGATTTTAAATCTTGAATAGTCGTAATACTTGGAAATACTTTATGACCTCGTGCCTCTGCCAACAAAGAAACATAATAACCGTTACTTTGATATTTATAAGAGCGACACAAATTAAAAATTCTTACACCACGCAATTCAGAATAATTGCTGTCAGTTAAATATGTTTTTGCTGAAACTACTTCAATATTTTCTGTGTCATAAATCCAATCCGACTTCTTACTGACGACCACTAAATTACGCATATATCCTCACTGCTTGGGCTTTTCAATAATCAGAACATTTGCATCATATGTTAAAATACCTAACATAATGGCATTAATTAAACGGTTTACCTTAACCGAATAATATTGACTCTTAAATTCCGGATTTTCCGGATACGGATCGGCAACAACAATATTGTTACTTACTTCATCATGACCACAAAGTACCACAAAATGACCGCTGGCAGTGCCAGCAATGTCATCATACGCTGTTGTATAATCATCGGGAGCAATTTCACGCGCACTACGATAAAGATACGTCGCACTTAAACCAGCCAAAATAGGTACTTGTTTACGAAAGTACTTCGATAACAGGGCCGGTGTCAAGTCCTCAAATAGTAATTTCCCCCCTAATTTCAAGAACTCGATATAGGACGATGATGCTCGATTGATTTTTTGCGCTGATTTAACTTTTTGTTGTAATTTTAGTTTTTCAATTAGATATTGGCTGACTTGCTCCGGCGGCACAGTAAACCAAGTAGGGTCAAACACTTTTAAATTATACGTATAAATTTTGGCATGATACCCTCTTTTTAAGGCATGGCTGCCTAACATTACCGCTAATGTCCCACCTCCAGAAACGTAAGAGATTTCACTAATGACTTGTTCAAGGGAAATGGGGTCACCATAGTAATTATAAATCGCATGTAAACTGGTGGGGCCACACGTTACTTGGGTTGGTTGTGGATGTATTTTTATAGGAAGCATGAAATAAAATTCCTTAAACTATACAATTAGTTAAAGTGTAGTATTGAATAAGGAAAATGTGAAATGGGCGCCAATTGACACCCATGTATTTTTAAGAAATACGGTGCCAGGTTTGGGTGCGACCTAGTATTGAAAAACCAATAAAACCACGCACTTTCAACGTATTGCCATCTGCAGAGAGGGTTATTTTACAATCGTATGTTTTACCACTTTCTGGGTCAACAATGCGACCACCAACCCATTGTAAGGAATTACCTGGGTTTTGTTTCATATCAGTTAAGATAGTCATGCCTAATATTTTTTGGTTATGTAATGAACCACTGCATTTGCTACAAACGTCATTCGGGCCTTCGCCAGGACGATAATTGATTTTAGTTAATTTTCCGGTTAATTGATTAGCACTATCAACCGTAATCAATACAATACTACGTGGTTGATTTGTTACATCATCAATAGTCTGCCAGGAGCCGGCTGGACTGGGAATGGCTTCTGGGGTAGCTGTTGTAGTTGACTCAGGCGTTGTTGCCAATGCAATACTCAAGCACGCTGTTGCCAGTATTCCTACCAATAATCCTATCAATTTTCTCATATCCAATCCTTTAGTATCAATAACCATGCTGCAGATTCAAGCGCTACAGATTATACGGCTCGTAATTGAATTTGCAGCTAGGCGCTTTTGGCTTGAGCCACCGGAGTTTATATATGAATAAATGAGGATGGCGAAAGTCAAAAGCAACAACGCTGCAGATTCAAGTACGAGTCGTATAATAATATGGATTTTCCATTGTGTCACTAATGGTGCTATCATCAATCATAAAAATTACTAGTGAGTAAATTATGACAAAACCATACCATCTTGCTACCCAAGTTATCCATGCTGGACAAGAACCCGACCCAACTACTGGCGCGGTCATGCAGCCGATCTATGCCACATCAACCTATGCGCAATCGAGCCCAGGCGTACATAAAGGTTATGAATATTCGCGAACCCAAAATCCAACGCGCGGGGCTTATGAACGTTGCATTGCGGCACTCGAACAAGGAAAGTCTGGATTTGCTTTTGCCTCAGGTATGGCTGCCATAGCAACGGTATTAGAATTATTAGACCATGGCGATCATGTTATTGCGATGGATGACTTATATGGTGGCACATTTCGTTTGATGGATAAAGTACGTCGTCGTTCCGCTGGCTTGGAATTTTCATTTGTTGATATGACCAATCCAGAAAATATTAAAGCCGCCATTAAACCCAATACCAAAATGATTTGGGTAGAGACGCCCACTAATCCTATGCTTAAATTAGTCGATTTAACTATCGTTGCAGAAATTGCGAAAAAGCATAAATTATTGGTTGTAGCAGATAATACTTTCGCTACGCCCATGCTACAACAGCCATTATTATTTGGCTGCGATATTGTTGTGCATTCCGCCACCAAATATATCAATGGTCACTCAGATGTTGTGAATGGTATCGTTGTTGTCAATGATAAACCTGAATTAGCTGAACGCATGGCATTCTTGCAAAACTCTATCGGCGCAGTTGCAGGTCCTTTTGATAGCTTTTTGGCATTACGTGGCGTCAAAACATTAGCACTACGTATGCAAAGACATTGTGAATCTGCCTTACACCTTGCTGAATGGCTTGAATACCACCCCAAAATTGAAAAAGTTATTTATCCAGGATTAAAAAAACATCCTCAACATGCCTTGGCTACTCAACAAATGCGTGGCTTTGGTGGCATGATTTCGATGATCATCAAAGGTGGGTTAAATCCTTCACGTATATTTCTTGAGAATTGTCATTTGTTCACCTTAGCTGAAAGTTTAGGTGGTGTTGAAAGTTTAATTGAGCACCCAGCTATCATGACTCATGCATCTATTCCCGCAGAACAACGTGCCATCTTAGGTATTAATGATGGTTTGGTTAGATTATCTGTTGGAATTGAAGATTTATCAGATTTGAAAGGTGATTTAGAGTATGCATTGTCGAAGATTTAATTATGCGAAATCTTAAATATAATCTCATCGCTTTATTTGCAGGCGCCAGTTTAACCCTGGCGTTTGCCCCTTTTAATATTTTTGTAGTAGCTTTTCTTGCCCCAGCAATTTTACTAGGTATTAGTCTTAATACGTCAAAATATATTGCAACCTGGCGTGGTTGGTTATTTGGTATCGGTTTTTTTGGTACCAGTGCTTCATGGGTATACATTAGTATCCATACTTATGGTGGAACTAACATTTTTCTCGCTATTTTATTAACTGCTTTATTTATTGCCGTTTTAGGCTTGTTTATTGCTGTCAGTATTTATTTATTTCGTTTATTAACGCCTGGCACGCCTAATTTATGGCGCATATTCGTTTTTTTCCCACTTTGCTGGGTATTTGGTGACTGGCTACGTAGTTGGGTTGGCTCTGGGTTCCCGTGGGTATATCTTGGATATAGTCAGTTAACCACACCATTACATGGGTTTGCACCTGTATTAGGCATTTATGGCGTCAGCTTTATCACTGCATTTTGTGTGGTATTAGTCTATTTGATATGTATCGACAAGAGTACGTGGCGTACACGGATTATTGGATTAGTTTCACTCGGTATCGTTTTCGGCTTGGGGGCTAGTTTATCCAGGATAAAATGGACATACCCAACCAATCAAACCCTCACCATCAGCTTAATTCAAGGCAATATTGAACAAGAAATGAAATGGGATCCCAAACATTTCAACCAGATTTTAGCTACTTATAAAAAACTGACAAAACCACAATTGGGAAGAAATGTAATTATTTGGCCAGAAGGCGCCATCCCAGCACCAACGTATTATATTAGTGATTATCTCGCGGAATTAGATGGTGCCGCCTTAGCTAATCACAGCACTATCTTGGTAGGAACTATTTTATCTGATAGTGATAATAACTTATACAATGGCATGATTGCTCTGGGTATGTCGCAAGGTACTTATCAAAAACGGCATTTAGTCCCCTTTGGTGAATACGTGCCTTTTCAACATTGGTTACGCGGACTAATCAATTTCTTTGATATTCCCATGTCTGATTTACTCCCCGGTCCCCGCAAACAAGCATTAATTAATGTTAATGGCTTATTCTTTAGTCCCAGCATATGTTATGAAATTGCTTATCCAACCTTAATCTGGCGTCATGCGGATAAAGCCAATGTATTGATTAATATCAGCGATGATAGCTGGTTTGGTCATTCCATTGCCGCGGCGCAACAGTTACAAATCGCACAAATGCGCGCATTAGAAACCGGACGGCCCATGATTGTAGTCAATAACGATGGTATCACTGGCATGATTTCAATCGAAGGACAGGTTATCGAACAATTACCCCAAAATAAAACTGATGTGCTGCAATCAACGGTAACAGGTTATACCGGCATGACGCCGATCGTCAGGTTTATGCGGTGGGTTGAATAACTGTAATTTTTTTGATTAATTGTTTAAAAAAATCCGGCGACCATAGTGCAATTGATGCTGGATCACGTATAAAAGGTAAAATGTCGCTCTTTGCCGCCTCAATATCAAGGTTCATTATTTTTTCTTCTAATAAAGTTAATAATGTTTCCTTATCTAAGATCTGATCTGGTTTAATTGATTGGGTCTGTAATAAGCGTTCTCGTAAATGACTTAATCGAAGCGGAATATTCTGTGATATGTACCAAACTAAATCATACCAATCACGTCCTTTTACTCGACTTGCCCATGAACGGCATAAAATAGCGTGCATTTTGCCCGCAAATAAATCTGGTGCTTGGTAAGTTAACACGCTAAATGGAATAGGATTTAACAAAATTTTTGCCTCAGTCAAGAATCCTCCTGGCGGATTAATATCAATTTCAAGCTTAATTTTAAGAGTCTGTCCTTGTGGGATATTGATTCGTAGTGAAGGTTGAACATCTATTAGTAATAAATGCGTCAATGTTTCTGCTTTAATAAACGCAGATTGGATATTTGACTCCATTGTTTTATCTTTAATTCTCACTGTTGCAGCAAAACCCATACCAGATAATTCAGCCTCAATTGCCTCTATATATGGGTGCAACTTAAAGCTTGCATTAGGCGTTAAAAGTGAAAAATCTAAATCCTCAGAAAATCGGTTAAGTCCATACATGATTCGCAATGCTGTACCGCCATAGAAAGCGGCCACTTCAAAAAATTTACTTCGCCATAAGCCTAATAAAGCAACTTCTTGAATAATTTCTTTTAATGCATTTTCATAGTCCTGACGAGAATTGCAGTTATATTTTTCAAGCATGGTAATAATGGCAGGAATCATTGATTTAAGTACCTTGTTAATAAAGTGATATTATCATGCTGATATACCTCAGCAATTTCATATAATAATTTTAAATCTAACTGTCGTAAATTTGCTTCATCAATTCGCAAATTTTCAAATAAATAGGTAGTCAAATCTCGATAATTTTTTAACTTGTTATTGCAAGAAAACAATAACACATCTGCCATTGCTTTTTCAGGGGTAGCAATTAAGATTCGATGCTGTTTATCCAACTCAACTTGAGTAATCCCAACAGAATATTTATGTGAATTCAGATAACGATAACTAAATTCGCCTATAGGCGTTGAAAAATATTTATTACGTTTATTGGTCACACTAGTAATAATTTCAACTCTCTCAGGAATAAAACCATAAAATCCTAAAGCATATTCCAGTGAAATTGCCGATGGGCCATAAATAAGATTTGCTAATACCTCACGGTGATAAGGTACGCGAGCAGCACTAGGACCGAAAATATAAAGACCTTTTTTGACACGGATCAATTCTTTTGTCCGCAAAAATGAGTTTATCTTATTGCGTGGATAGCTAAAATCGCTCAATATATTTTTGAGTAAAATATAATCCACCTCTTCTTGTGATACACGTGTTCGAATAGCATGGATATTCATAAAATATCTCCAGTATGTTGATAATTATATAACATACTGGAGATAAATACAAAAAATATATCCAGTATGTTGACTAAATATCAACATACTGGATACTAGTGTACTAGAGACTAAATGTTGTATATTTCATTCTTGCTACAATTGAAGCCTTTCTATCATCAATTACTTATAATATATTGCGCAAAAAATACTAAGAGTGCCACTTGCGCCATTTTGTATACCTAATCGCCGCTCTTGCCGTAGACGATAACCTGCGTTATGCTTGCCGGTTCCATGAACCTTAAATCGAAATAAATAACTATCATGCAAGAGCAATATCAAGCCAAAGCTATCGAACAAAATGCCCAGCGATTCTGGGAAGAACATCAATCATTTAATGTCAATGAAGACATTAGTAAAGAAAAATTTTATTGTTTAGCGATGTTTCCCTACCCTAGCGGTCATTTACATATGGGACATGTCCGTAACTATACCCTAGCCGATGTCATTGCGCGTTATCAGCGTATGCTGGGTAAAAACGTTTTACAGCCGATGGGCTGGGATGCTTTTGGCTTGCCGGCTGAGAATGCGGCACTTAAGCATAAAGTGGCAGCCAGTACCTGGACACGTACTAATATTGAACACATGCGTCAACAACTCAAAAGTATTGGTGTTGCTTACGATTGGCGACGAGAAATTGCTACCTGTGATCCGAGTTATTATCGTTGGGAGCAATGGTTATTTACTCGACTCTTCAAAAAAGGCTTGGTTTATAAAAAGAATGCCGTGGTTAACTGGGATCCCGTTGATCAAACTGTATTAGCGAATGAACAAGTTGTTAATGGTCGTGGCTGGCGCTCCGGTGCCTTGATTGAACGAAGAGAAATCCCACAATGGTTTATTAAAATTACTGCCTATGCTGACGAATTATTGAATGATCTTGATAAATTAGAGGGTTGGCCAGAGCAGGTTAAAACGATGCAACGTAATTGGATTGGCCGCTCTGAAGGTGTAGCATTCCATTTTAATGTTGCGAATAGCTCAGAAACCATTGAAGTATTTACTACGCGTGCTGATACCTTATTTGGTGTGAGTTATGTTGCGATCGCACCACAACATCCATTAGCCTTACTTGCTGCTAAGCAAGATGCGACACTCGCTGCATTTATTGCTGATTGTAATAAAACTAAAGTTGCCGAAGCTGACATGGCAACCATGGAAAAAATTGGCTTTAAAACACCTTTTAATGTTATTCATCCATTTACTGGTGAAGCATTACCAGTTTGGGTCGCTAACTTTGTCATGATGGATTATGGTAGTGGCGCAGTCATGTCTGTTCCAGCTCATGATCAACGTGACTTTGAATTTGCAAAAAAATATCACTTACCTATTAAACAAGTTATTGCTGTTCCACAAGATAAAACATGGGATCTTGATAAAGCCGCTTATGGCGAATATGGACAATTAATTAATTCTGGTGACTATTCTGGTTTAACATCAGAGGCAGCCATCAATAAAATTGCACAAGCATTAAGTGACAAAAAACTTGGTAGCAAGCAAGTTCATTTTCGCTTGCGTGACTGGGGTGTGTCACGGCAACGGTATTGGGGAACACCCATTCCCATGATTTATTGCACTGACTGTGGTGATGTCGCGGTTCCTGAAACTGATTTACCGGTAATTTTACCTGAAAGCATAGCGTTAGATAGTCCTGGCTCACCATTAAAAAGCATGCCCGAGTTCTATGAAACAAGCTGTCCTCATTGTGGAAAACCAGCAAAACGTGAAACCGATACTTTTGATACTTTTATGGAGTCTTCTTGGTATTACGCACGCTTTGCTAGTTATAACCAAGATGATGATATGTTGGATGACCGCGCTAAATATTGGACGCCAGTCGACCAATATATTGGTGGCATTGAGCATGCTATTTTGCACTTACTGTATGCACGTTTCTTCCATAAAATATTACGCGATGAAGGATTATTAAATTCTGATGAACCCTTTACTCGTTTGTTAACGCAAGGCATGGTACTCAAAGATGGTGCCAAAATGTCAAAATCTAAAGGTAATACTGTCGATCCCCAGGCGTTGATTGATCAGTATGGCGCAGATACTGTCCGTTTATTTATGATGTTTGCGGCACCACCCGAATTATCACTAGAATGGTCTGATGCCGGCGTTGCTGGAAGTTATCGCTTCTTGAATCGTCTTTATAATTTTGTCTATCAATATCAAACTCAATTACGTGATTTCAATTTGGTTAATCACTCTTTTAGTGGTGATAATACTAATTGGCCGCAAGCTTCGACTGAAGCAAAAACTATTCGTCGTCAAATACACGAAATTCTTAATCAAATTCGTTATGATTACGATCGTCAACAATTCAATACTGTTGTTTCTGGTAGTATGAAAATGTTAAATGAGTTAGAAAAACTCAATCCAGCCACAGATGAATATCAATTAGCAACATTGAATGAAGGCATTAGTTTTATATTACGTATTCTTGCCCCTATCGCTCCACATTTAACCCACGAGTTATGGCGCGAATTAGGTTTTGGTGAAAACATTCTACAAATTAAATGGCCAAAACCAGATAATAATGCCTTGCAAACCGATACTATGAAATTAGTTATTCAAGTTAACGGTAAATTACGCGGTGAAATAACGACTTCCTCTTCAGCAAGTGAAGAAGAAATTAAACAACAAGCATTAGGACAGCCTAATATCGTACAAGCTATGTCAGGCAAAACGTGTTTGAAAGTTATTTACGTACCTAAAAAATTAGTAAATATTGTGTGCAAGGATCAATAACGATGTGCATCCGTAGACTGTTTAATACAACACATTCTTGGTTAATAAGTTTATTAGCTGGTATGGCGTTATTGCTAACAGGTTGTGGTTTTCATTTACGTGGCGCCCCACCACTTCCACCCAGTTTTCATGAAATTGGTATACAAAGCAGTCAGCCATATGGTCAGCTCACCTTGCAACTTACTCAAATATTAAATGCTATGCATGTGAAAGTTGTACCATTAACGCAGCATCCAGCAGTCGTTTTAGTGATCGATAGTGAAGTGTTTACTAGTGATACTACAACACAAAGCGCAAGCTCGAGTACGCAACAATACATTATGTATTATATCGTCACCTATCACTTAGCTAATGCTACTGGCGGAACGATTTTTGGGCCACGAACATTGAAATTATCAGAGCCCTATTCGGTGAACCAAAACCAAGTATTAAGTACCGGCTCGGTGCAACAATCACTTCAACAAGAACTTGAGCAAGAAGCCGTATACCAAATCATTCAACAACTTGGTTCGCAAGATGCGCAAACAGCCCTTAACAACTTGGGTCAACAACCGCCAAAACCAAAATCAGCATCATGAAGCTACGATTTGAGCAACTGACTGGTCAATTACAACGTTCATTATCACCCGTGTACACACTCACGGGTGATGAGTCAGTCTTAATCGATGAAGCACTTGAATTAATTAAATATCAGGCAAGACAGCAAAATTTTAATGAGTGCATCTCGTGCACGGTTGATAGTGGGTTTAATTGGGAAGAATGGTTAGCCAATACACAAAATAATTCTCTATTTGCTGAACGACAAATAATCGTACTTCATATTACGAATGGTAAACCCGGTGATAAAGGCAGCGCTGCATTACAACAATATTGTCAGCATTTAAGTTCGGATACTATTTTAATCGTCATCTGCCCGAAACTTGATAGCTCATCATTAAAAACCAAATGGTGGTTGGCATTGGATAATGCTGGCATCACCTTACAAATTTGGCCTCTTGATTCTCATGCCCAAACAGCATGGTTCTTAAATCGCATGAAACAAGCCCAATTAACGATTGACCCTGCAGCAACAGATTGGTTAATACAACAAACTACAGGTAATTTGCTTGCAACTAAACAATGTATCGAGCAATTTAAATTATTATTTAAACCTGGCACAATGATTCAATTAAGTGATTTACAATCTTGCATGAATGATCAAGGACAGTTTGATGTATTCAACCTGGTTGACGCATGTAATTTAGGCGATCGAACTAATAGCCTAAGAATTTTACGTAAATTGCAAGTCAGCGGGACAGAAGCCATACTTATCATATGGGCACTTACCCGTGAATTGCGACAGTTACAGCAAATGCATGAAAAATTACGCCTTGGCCAACCTCTTGATATCATCATGCGCGAACAACGTATCCCGCCGATGCGCAAACGTGCGATAGAAACTGCCTTAAAAAGAATAAATCAATCTACTATATATAACTTATTACAGCAAGCTACTGTGATTGATGCTGCTGTTAAAGGCGCAAATACCATGCCATTATGGCCCACATTAGAGCGATGGTGCTTATCTTATAGTGGAGCTACCTTATGATTAGCAAGAAACCAATCGGCATTATGGGTGGTACGTTTGATCCAGTACATTTTGGACATTTGCGCACGGCGATAGAACTTTTGCAAATTCTTGATTTACAGGAAGTTCGTTTTGTCCCTTGCCAAGCACCTGTTCATAAGGATAATGCGTTAGCAAAACCACAACATCGATTGGCAATGCTACAGATTGCGATTGGCGATACTCCGGGTTTGGTTATCGATGATCGTGAGTTAATTCGCGATAGTGCTTCTTACATGATAGATACCTTACATTCATTGCGAAAAGATTATCCTGATACTCCATTAGCATTAATCGTTGGTTCAGATGCATTTATTAATTTTGCCACGTGGAAAAATTGGCGCCATATTATTGATGTCGCCCATATTGTGGTACCTATTCGCGCTGGGCAAAAAATGCCGCTGGATTCTGAAATAGAACGTTTTCTTTCTGCACACCAAGATTTAGATTTTGGTTGCTTGCATGAAGGTCGTGCTGGCAAAATCTTTTTGCAATTTGTGACGCCGTTAGATATTTCATCCACCGCTATTCGATGTCAACTTGAAGCAGGATATAATCCGCAATTTTTATTGCCCGATCCTGTAT
>JAGVJQ010000025.1 GCA_020051015.1 Gammaproteobacteria bacterium | reverse complement strand
CGACCATACGGCCGATTGTTTTTTAGCGAAATAGCGATTGTTTACAACTAGTAACTAGCTTTCGCCTTATGTAACGCCTCTATTAATTCTTCGGTGTCATCTAAGTATATTGGTGTAGGTTGCCGAAAAATAACGGCATTACTAGCTTGAGGAGAAACAAAATCTTGTTGTTTATCTTGCAACTCCCACCATTTTAAATCATTATCACTTGCCACCTCACACGCTACTTTGCGTGTGGAGTAATTGCTACTATCATCATTTTTAATGCTTAACTTTGATGCTATAGCAGTAGCATGATTTGATGAAAATTTATTTTTCGTAGTTGATCTCTTAATATCATCTTCTTTGGAAGGTGTAACAAACATTGATTTCTTAATAGTTTGTTCAGAAAAAACCGCTAATTCTTCAGCTAAAGGATTTTCACTCCAATACTTACTTTGGATACCCGTGTTTGTTTGATGAATTGTTCGTGACGAGTCCTCATCCCCTAATGGGTTTAAGGTGTACAATCCTTTTATTGCACTATTTAGATCAGCTTCTAGTTTTTTTATTCTCTCTTTTTGTTGTAAATTTTCCATTATCAACATTACGTTATCATTCTTTAACTCCGCATTCTCTTTAGCTAATTTATTATTTCCTTTAACTAATTCATTATTTTTTTCCATTACCGCGTTATGATTCAGTATGAGGTTTATTCGCTCTTCTTTCTTCTTTTGTCTACTTTCTCGATCTTTTATTCTTCTTAATTTTCTCATTTCTTCAGCCGAAACATCTTCATCACGCGCCCGCTTCTCATTGCTACTATTAGCATTTTTAGCAGATGCCGTTGAATTTAAAGACTGGGATGATTTAAACATATTTTTCTCACAACTTAATAAGAATTTAACTGTTATTTTATAATGGAAACATTATGCCAAAATTAACTCCGTAATATTACAAATACGCACACGAGAACTTTTCTAAAGAATTTCTTAGTAGGGTGGGCTAAACATCGCGTCACGTACAAATAGAACAAATCGGCACAATAATGAAGCGATGTGTGCCCACCCTACACCTTCAAAAAATTTGTCGGACAGAAGTAGATTTACTTAAGCCACAATACTCGATACAATGCTTTTAATTCACTGAGGGGAGCCAAACAGGCTGAGAGGTTGCATCACGCAACGACCCTTGAACCTGAAGCGGTTAACACCGACGTAGGAACAGTTGAGACATATCATGATAAAATCAAACGATGCCCCAGGCATTATCCTTTCTAACGCCAGCTTGCGTTTTCAGCATAAACTACTATTTGAAAACTTATCCTTTGAATTGCCTTCTCATTCTATTACGTGTTTACTTGGTCCTAGCGGCGTTGGTAAGACAACCTTATTACGTATGTTAGCTGGTTTACCCTTATTTGGCCGTGGGCAGGATAAATTGCAGGCATTTCCGCATAGGCGGACATCTTTAACAGCCCCCTCTCCCCCAACCCCTCCCCCGCAAGCGGGGGAGGGGAGCGAAGACATGAACCTTTTTTTTATAAATGAGTTTTGTCACGCTACGATTACCACCAGTGATGGTATTCCACTCACTGATCGCGTGACTTACATGGGGCAAACTGATTTATTACTACCATGGTTAAGTGTGCTTGATAATGTTATGTTAGGCAGCTATTTACGTAGCCAACAATGTGATATCCAAACTAAAGCTCGCGCTTTGCATATCTTGGAATCGGTGGGTTTAGATGCTGAAATACACCATAAGCCAACTACGTTATCTGGTGGCATGAAACAACGCGTCGCATTAGCCCGCACGCTAATGGAAGAAAAACCAGTTGTGTTAATGGATGAACCATTTTCTGCACTCGATGCGATTACCCGTTATGATATGCAAACATTGGCCGCGGAAAAATTAGCAGGAAAAACCGTATTACTCATTACGCATGATCCATGGGAAGCGCTGCGATTAGGTCATCAAATCATCGTACTGCGAGGTCAACCGGCGCAATTATCAAATTCTATTATTCCGCCAGAATTACCACCGCGTGATATTACCCATGCAACGTTATTGCCATTACAGAAGTTGTTGTTAAACGAATTAAATATGGTGGCAAGAAATGAAATTTGAAGATGCATTTACAACAGCCCCCTCTCCTCCAACCCCTCCCCCGCAAGCGGGGGAGGGGAGCAAAAAGAGTAAATTAAATATGGTGGCAAATAAATGAAACATTGGCGTGGTTTAGTTGGCATCGTGCTAATTTTATTAATTTGGCAATTATTAGTCAGTATCGAAAATTTGCCTCCTTATTTATTACCTAGCCCAGGTTTAGTGTTACACACTATGCTAACGCACTGGCAAATTTTACTTACACAGACTTGGCCTACCGCATTAGAAAGCATTGCTGGATTATTGCTTGCTGTCGGCATTGGTATGTTTAGTGCCTTAATTTTTATTTATTTCCCCCCAGCACGTAATTGGCTGTTACCAAGCCTAGTCATCAGTCAAGCATTACCCACTTTTGCTATCGCGCCATTGTTAGTGGTTTGGTTGGGTTATGGTTTGGCATCAAAAATTGTTACCGTCATGATTATCTTATTTTTTCCGGTAACAACTGCATTTTACGATGGTTTATCGCGTATTGACGAAGGTTGGTTGGACTTAGCACAAACCATGCAAGCTACTCGTTTCACCGCATTACGTTATATTGCTTTGCCCGCAGCATTACCTGCACTTGCATCTGGATTGCGATTAGCTGCAGTGGGAGCACCATTAGGTGCAGTCATTGGCGAATGGGTGGGAGCAAGTCAGGGATTAGGTTATTTGATGCTAAATGCTAATGCTAGATTACAAATCGATATGATGTTTGCTGCATTAATTTGGTTAGTTGCGTTGGCATTAATATTATTTTTTACAGTTGATTGGGGTATGCGATGGGTATTATCAAAACGCTAGGGTCTGCTTACAATTCTACTATGCGGGGCATAAAGCCTCGATTTTCGGCGCTCCGCTGCTCACAGACGGCCAAGTATGCTCCGCTGCGGTGCTCAAAAATCAAGTCTTTTTGCCTCAGCCTAGCGAACTGTAAACAGACCCTATTATTAACTACTTTACTATTTTGTTCCAGTTGCTTTGCAGCTGATAAACCCTTGACCGTATTATTAGATTGGTACCCTAATCCTGATCATGCACCATTGCTGGTTGCACAAGAACAAGGCTTTTTTAAGCAGCAAGGATTAAATGTCAAACTTGTTAGCCCAACCGATCCTGGCGACCCACTAAAGCTGGTCGCTGCTGGCAAAGCTGATATTGGCATCACTTATCAACCAACATTATTAATGGCCATTGATGCGGATATTCCTGTTGTTAGAATTGGTACCTTAATTGCAACTCCGTTAAATGCAGTTGCTGTTTTACAAAATAGTAACATTCATAATATTTCCGATTTAAAAGGCAAAAAAATTGGTTATTCTGTTGATGGGACCGATCATGTAATGCTGGATACTATGCTTAAAAATGCTGGTTTAACCGAAAAAGATGTGACATTAATTAACGTCCACTATGGTTTAACTCAAGCATTGATGGGTGGCAAAGTTGATGCAATCACTGGCATCATGCGAAATTTTGAGCCTTTTGAAATGGCCGACAATGGCAAACCCGCACGTGTCTTTAATTATGAAGATTATGGCGTTCCATTGTATGATGAATTAATTTTTGTCACTGGCAAAAATAATTTAACTGATCCGCGTTTACCTAAATTTTTAGCCGCATTAACACAAGCCACTAATTACTTAGTCAATCATCCACAATCTAGTTGGCAAGCATTTGCCAAAGCATATCCCGATTTAAATAATAATTTTAATCATCAAGCTTGGTTTGCCACCTTATCCCATTTTGATTTAACCCCAGCAGCTTTAGACAAAAGTCGTTATCAACATTTTGCTGAGTATTTCCATCAACAAGGGGTTATTAAAAATGTACCGCCATTAAATAACTATGCAGTAGAATTGGCTTATTAGATATTGAATATCCTAAAAAAAACAGAGACAATCAATCATTGTCTTATTTTAAAGTGGAACACTATAGATGGCTGATACAGAACGATTAAAGCTAATGGCAACTATTGCCTTACACGTCTATCGTAAAGAAGGTAATACGCCGGCACTTCCTATAGGGTGGAAATATATTGATTGTCCGCAAAGCCTTCAACAAGATGGCTATTTTGGCTCAGCTTACTATTTAATTGATGAAACTACCAAAAAAGTACAAGTTGTATTAGCTCAACGTGGCACCGATAATTGGCAAGGAACGGTTGAAGATTTTGCTATGTGGTTAAAAGATAAAGCACCAAAACAACTTGAAAATGGTGCATTACCTTTTTTACAAGAGGTATTGTTCTCATTAAATAACGATTTTCCGAAAAGTGAAGGTTGGGTCGTTGAATTTTCTAATACTGGACATTCACTAGGCGCAACTATTGCCGAGTTAATAACTGCTTATTTTGGCTCGCAAACTAATCTAACAGAACAATACCCTAATTTAAATCTGAGCTTTGAGAATAAAACTCCTTGTACCAATTTCGATAGCCCAGGTTCAGGTAGTGCGATGTTTAATCCATTAATTCAAAAAGGTCTTCTTACTGATGCCGGATGCAAGATCTTAGCTGAACTTCTTCAAACTATTTGTGCAGATATTGATGCGATTAATACTTGTTGCGAACATGTCAATAAAGGTCGCTTTTGGGCAATCGATGTTGGCTATGATTGGTTACCATCTATCGAAGATAAATTACCATTAAAAACGAAAGATATTCATAATGCTATTTATTGGACGAATAAATTTAGTTTTGGCAATCAACATCCTATGGCTGGTATTTATAATGCCATTATGACTTGTAAACTCATGATCCCTTGTGACCCAACAAAATGGACAGATAAAACTTACGCTGGTTTTCAAGTTTATTTAAATCATAAATTGCCAGAAGGGTTACCTACGTTTCATATGGTTTGGTGGGAAGGTTACATGGCTTTATTATGGCAGCAATATCCTGAATTACATAAAAAATATGTCGATTTTTTAGCTTTCAGACAAGAGTTTATTCATCAAAATTTGCGTAATGATTTTAATCTTAATAATGACATTAGTGCTCCCAATGAACCAGCAAGATTTTTTAATAAAACTAACAAGTCTGAACATGATTTAATTGACGAAAAATTAAATTTATTAAGGCAATTAAGTAAAATATACCATGCTCAAATAACTGACTCGATGAATACCGAACAGCAAAAAACAAATTCAACATACTTTTCAAAAGCTGTAAATATGATTGATGATTTAATTGGTAAATTAATTCATTCAACTGAAAAATTTGCAACAACTTTATCAGCACCCGCAGCTACTTGTTAAATACTAAGGTCCGTTTACAATACTAGCTTCCGCGTTTAATAAAAATCATACTAAACTTATTTTATAAGGAAAAAGTTTTTTATCACACGCGGGTTAGAAATCATGAAAACAAAATTAGTTATTGTTGCGAATGCAGACCGAGTCAAGATTTTTACTGATAATTCTAAAAAAAACATGGAGTTAACTACCGAATTAGACCACCCCGAAAACCGACAAAAAGCCCAGGAGCTTTTATCTGATCGACCAGGCCATTACAAGACCAGTGGTGATTCTCGTGGTGCGTATTCCCTCCGTACCGATCCTAAAGATGCTGAAAAAAATAAATTTGCGATTAAAGTAGCAAATTTGATTGAAAGCGAAGTAAATTCAAGCGGTTGTCGTAGTTTAATTCTCATCTCCGAACCCAAGTTCTATGGCTTTCTCAAAAAACACCTTAGTAAAATGGTTAATAATTCAATTCAATTAGTTATTAAGAAAAATCCTAATGGCATTGAAGAGCATCAATTAAAGACATTCATTCTTGAGAATAGATTTGCGGCATAACTACTTACAATAAAAAGGGCGTATAAAATACGCCCTTTTTATTTAGGGGCTTTGTGCCCAGCATAGTAGAATTGTAAACAGCCCCTAAGAATTGTTCGAAACTATATGTACATCACATTGCGGAAATGGCATTTCCACATTATATTCACGAAATGTTTTTTCAATTGCATAACGCAATTCACTACCAGCGGTATTTCGTTTATCAATATCGTAAATACAGACAACTAATTTAAACTCTAAAGCGCTTGCACCAAAATTCATGAAACTGACTTTTGGTGGAGGATCACGTGTTACATCAAGATTTTGCTCGGCAACTTGTAACAGCAATTTTTCAACTAAACGAGTATCAGAACCATATGCCACACCAACGGCAATTTCTAATTTAGTCAGTGGATTTCGAAAAGTCCAATTTCTTACCCGTCCGGATATTAGTTCTGAGTTAGGAATGAGTACCGAAGAACCGTCTGCAGCTTCAATTTCCGTTGCGCGTACACTAATACGTCTTACTGTTCCTTCATCTTGACCAACAATAATTCGATCACCAATTTTTATGGGCCTTTCCACTAATACAATGATACCCGCAATAAAATTACTAACAATATTTTGCAAGCCGAAACCAATCCCAACGGATAACGCTCCGGCAATTAATGCCAAATTCGTTAAGTTGATACCAATCATACCGATTGAAACTAATAAACCTAATGTAATCCCTACATAACCCACCCCTTGATGTAAGGCATTTTGTACGCCAAAATCTAAATTGGTATAAGGAAATACTCGTCGGTCTAAAAAACGTTGTAATAATCTAGTAATAACAAAGAATGCAACAAATGCACCAATTGCAATAAATGCAGCTGTTAATGAAACATGGTAATGACCAATATTAAAACCAATAAATAATGGCTTGATTAAGCGCCATAAATCATGTCTATCTAAACCCCACGTTAATAAAATGGCGACCATTCCGGCAATAAAAAAGATAATATCAATGATCACAATTAACCAATAATGTAAAATTTGTCGACTACGCTCACCTAAATTAAATGTTTTTCCTAAGATATTTTCTGCGCCAACACCAATAAATTTACCTAACACTTGATAAAACGTTATGTGTAATCCTAATAATAATGCGACAATCGCAACGGTTTGCAAAAAACTAATAAATAAGAAATTGGCTAAGCTAATAAAACCTAGCAACATAAAAATTGGGTTACTAATAAATACGGTAATTGAAGCAATACGCAAATAATGAATGAAAATTAATTGTGCATTACGCGTTGTACTAGGAGCATCTTGTTGTGTTCGTGCAATTAACTCACTCGTCCAATATCGTTTTTTTAATAAAATTAATCCACTAGCACAGGCTGCTGTACGTAATAAAAATTCGCATGGAATTAGAAAATCAAGTGGGATACTCTCAGCAATAGTTGTAATAAACCAATTGAATATCGCTAATATAAGAAAAAGCATTAATTGCTTTGCTAGTGGTTTAGCACTTTCATCTTTGATTTGCAAAATACGCCAACTAGGTAAATTGGGCGATAAAATATTTTTTATCAATAAATATGAAATTCCAATACCACCTATCATTAATGATAAACAGTTCAAAATATACCATTGAGCTTGATAAATAATCTCATATTTTTTTGCATATAAAATTATTAATAATGCGGCACTTAATGGAATAATCCCTGCTGCAATAATATTGGTAATGGTGCTAATAATCTTTCTGACTAAATTAGGTGTGGCAGTAACATATCGCCGACCGAAGTGATGAGATAACAGCCAAGATAAGATAAAACTTGTAAACAAAATCAATAAACTGGTAGCTAAAAATAAAATAGCTGTTGCTTTGACTTTTAACGCCACCCAGCTTTTATTAAACATAAAGAGCGTATTATCCCAAGCCTTTAACATAGCATCATCACTATTGCTAATGCCTCTTTGCCAAATAATCGGGTCATAGAGCGGCAACGAACGTTGCATTAATCCCTTAGCTTTGTTTTGTAACCGACGTTGTGCTAGAGCATTAGAGAGTGAAATAGATTGGGAAATTAATGCACCAGCTTGTTTAACTTGGCCATTGTAAAGTGCAAGCGCCTCATTCAGTTGTTGTCTTTTATTAGCAGTAACAGGATCTTCAGCTGCTTCAGTTGCCTTTGGTGCTGGACCCAGGGCATTAATTAATGAATCAATCTCATTAGCTTTTTTTTCTGCTGCATGCTGTAACTGTTGTGTTCTTGTCACGACACTTTCGATTTGCTGCTGCATTAATTGTAGTGTACCGTCAGATAACATTTTTTGTTCCATTGCACTAACAATGGTAGCAAGTTGCGCCGTATTCGCATCAAGTTGTTTCTGTGTAGTAGAAAGATCAGTTGTTAATGCTGTATTTTTATTTTTCGCAGGCGCCACCGCACTCCATGCAGGTTCACAAAAAAAGCAAAATACTACAACGATAGAAAACAGTGTTAATACGCACTTTCTTAATGACATTTCCTTATTTCATCCCATTCATTGTTTTTCCCAGATTAAAGTTGAACGAATCTTCTTATTTTCTAATTGTTTATACATCGTCAAAATTAATTGATTACCGTTTAATTTATAATACCGCGTTTGTTCGGTATTCATCCAGCGAGGATTCCATGCTACAGCAACATGGTGAATGATAGCATTATTTTCTATCGTATAGGTACCTGAATAGCTCGTCATGTCAGAATATAATTGTGCCGCTTCTTCCGGTGTTGCATACATTGTTTTAGGCATAACCCTATTACTGCTAACTATAATAACGGCCATATGGCCATCTGGCAGATAATTCAAATTGCCTTGTGGATGTTCACCATAAGGATACGTCTTTTGGCCTGTTATCTGATCAAGGTTAGTAACCGAAATAAGCCGCCATGTGCCACAAATCGAACAATTTGTCGCTTCTTGGTTTGCTAATACATAATAGGGCGAAAGTAACATGACAATAAATAATACTTTTTGGCGCACTTTATTTGAAAAAGTCCACGTTGATTTCATTCTTTTATTGTCCCATCTACTTCATACCGTAATAAATCGCCTGGTTGGCACTCCAGCACACGACAAATTTCATTTAATGTTTCCAAACGAATTGCCTTTGCTTTACCTGTTTTTAATATCGACAAGTTCTGAATGGTAATTCCAACTTGCGCTGCCAAATCCTGCAATTTCATTTTACGCCTTGCTAACATTACATCCAATTCAATAATAATTGTCATAGTCATCCTTAAACAGTTAACGCTTGTTCTTCAGCAATTTTATGTGCTGCTTTCATAACTTGCCCTATGATAATTAATATCACACTAAAGAAAATGGCCGTTAAATTACTAATATCAAAACCAGTTGCAATAAAATGGGGTCCAATTTTATTGCTCAATGAAATCCCAAACGAAAAGAACATTTGGCTCAGTGGTTGCAGAATAATGGCGCTAAGCAAATAAAGAATACCTAATCTACTATAGGCATTAGCATTTGCCACACTGAAGACATTGTTATGTGAATAATTATTACAGAGTTTAATCATCACCAATGTACTTATCAATAATGGTAGCAAGCTGATGAAAGAACCCATTATACCTAAAATACGCGTAGTCAAATTAAAGTTATATAATGCATCACCTATGTTTTGATGATTCACAGGCAGAAAATGGGTAACACCGAATATACTAAGTAAAAATCCGCCAATATTACTGGTAGGCATAATCCACGGCAGAATAGCCACAATTAATAATAAGACAAAAAACATAGGTAGAAATACGCGCAACGCTTTACCAATAACTATTGTGTGTTCGTTCATCATTTATCTTTCCTTAAAATTAGTAGAGGATTGATTATAGCGATGCCATCAATTATGTCAATCATTTTTTATTGATATTCGATAAATAATGATTCCTTTAAATGAAAAAAGAACTAATGGAATTTATCAGCCCCCATGAGATAACAAGCTAGCCAAAAATGACCGATATATAAATTTATCTTTTTGTTGGTTTCCAAGGGCCATCTACATATTCAACATTATGTGGACCTGGCCAGGATGGCATTGACACACAAACAAATCTTAATTCTGTGCTATTGCTTAGGTTACGAAATTGAAAGGCGGCACCTTGTGGAATAAATATGGAAATTCCTGGCTCTATTCTGGTGATAAGTTCATCTTGGTCACATTTAATCCAAAGTTCGCCATCACCTTCAAGAATATACCATAACTCATTGGTTATACTATGCTTTATGGCCCTTGATACTTCGCGTGGCTGTTGATGATAACTGGTCATGTTACCCATCGGGGCATAAGCCAGTTGGTAACCTTTGGTACCATCAGGCGCAACAAAATCATACTGGTTTGGAGTTTTAGTGATGAAATCACTTATTGACAGAGTTTTATCTTTTCCGGTCATTTGAAAGCATTCCACCACATCCTGAGTAGCTCACCGCTTCACGGCAAACATGAGGAAAAAACATTATTGAAAATGTAGGCTGGACTAAAAATAGATACCTTCGAAGAAGAATCACATAATTATTTGTACGCGCCATTTCGAAATATTGATGTACATGATGGTGGGCACTCATCGCTTCATTACCATGCTAGTTAGTTGTTCCTGCACGTGACGCAATGATTAAGCCCACCTTACATAAGTACTTAACTTAATTATGACTCTTTCTTTTCTTTTTTAGCCGCACGCTTCTCTTTTAACGTTTTCGTTGGTTTTTTCTTAGTTTCTTTTTTTGTGTCTTTAGATTTACTCATGATAGTTTTCCTCTATATATAAATAAAAACCCAGTCTCATTCTAGCGACTACTTTGATATTCAGCAAGATAATTCAAAAAAAGCCTTGTGTTTTCTTTGTTCAGTCAATATTGTCACTGATCAATTAATTACTTTAAAAATAATACGTTTCTTTTATTTTATTAGGATGCAAACAATCTGTTATCGCTTGATAGATATTCGGAGGATATTCTGCTAAACGATGACAAAAGTGTAAAAACCATTTTGTCCCATAAGTCAGATAAACTCGAGTAGCATAGCCTTGATCTTTAATTGACTTTAATTTTTGCGGGGTTACTCCATGCAACATTTCGATCTCAGTATTATCCGTATCTAAATATCCTCGCTCAACAACTTCATCAATTATTACTGGATCATGCGTTGCAATAGTCAGTGGATGCTTATTTCTGGTAATAATATCAATTAGTTGCAAATATCGTTGATTTAATTCATGTGAGCGACGAAAACTAATGTCATTAGACTCATCATAAACTCCTTTAACTAATCTTATTTTACCAGGTACTTCCAATAATTTTTCAACATCATTTAAGGAGCGAAACAACTGCGCTTGCAAAGTAATTCCAACATTATTACAGGTTTTGGCTGCTTCTAAATAAACATCTAAAATGGCCTGTGTCTTTGCAGATTCCTCCATGCTAATCATAAGGTAATAATTATATTTTTTAGCAAAATTTGCAATATCAATTAAATTGTCGATGGCTAAAGATTGATTAATATAAAGGCCAATATTTGATAAATCAAAACAAATTGATTCGCTTGTTGAAATTTTCGCTGAGTGTTCAATAAGTGTAAAAAATTCGTTTTTAATTAACTCACACTCTTTTTCAGTTGTTGTATCTTCACCCATAAATTCAATTGAAAATTTGTAGCCAGCAGAAAATAACTCTTTTGCAGTATTTAAAGCACCTTGCATGGTTTCACCCGTAATATAACGACTAGCGGCTTTAAGCAAAAGCTCATAAAGATCCGAGCGCTCATAAAATTGTTCTTGAATTAATTTATTTCGCGCAATCATTTTTAGAGTAGGAGTTATATTTTCAACATCATTCAACATAGACATCATGGTTTTTCTTCCACTCGTTTGATTACAGTTAACCCTTGCCTTAACCTGGCCAACCAAATAACACTTGCTGAGATCATAATTAGTAGCAATATTGTTATTAAGTTAAATGGATAGCCTCCAACTAAAACTTGCAAAAAATAAGCAAGAATAGGAGCAAAAGGAATAAATATGGAAACGATCATTGGACCCAACGATTTTATTGCTGCCTGATACATCACCAAAGGAAATATAACAATTAATAGTGAAGAGAGAAGATAGAATTTCCAATCAATATCGGCAACACTAACTTTCCCATAAAAAAACAACAAAATGGCACAAACAGTTACCAACAAATAGAATCGTGTGGCAAGAACTTGACTTAATGAAAAGCCCGATAAAGTAATTTTTTGCGAGCAAATACCAACAAATCCGCCAGCAATACCACCGATTACGCTAAACATAACACCCAATAAAACATTGGATGTGCCATGGTACACAGGAGCTGTTGTATGCTGTTTAGTAATTAAAATCATGCCAAGAATGATTAAGATGATGGCAAATATTAAGTGGCCATTTTCTTTAATTTTCTTAAATGGGGTCAAAATAAAAAAAGTAGTAATTGGTCCCATTGACAGATTAATACATAACGCTGTTGCAGGATCGATATAGTTCAATGAAAAAAAACTCCCTATCCAGTTGAATAATGTTGCTACATTCATGAAAAAAATAAGGGCATAATTTTTCTTTACCGCACCATACAAATTATCTAATTTTTTTACGTTAATAAAGTTAAACAATAAAGTAGCATATGAAAAAATCATCACAATATTTAATAAATCGTTATGGGTTTTGTTAATATGCGAAATAAAAACAAAGGAAATCGCATTGGCTAAACAATATAACAAAATATATAAATAACCAAACTCTGAAAAGGTTTTTTTAAACATTTTTATATATTCCTTTATGTTAATATATAACGTAAATTTTAACTTAAATTAAAAATACTTTCTTTCAACGTTTGTATTTCCGCATAGTCTTCTTTAATTTGTTTTTCAAACTCATGCCCCATAAAAATACGGATTGGCGATTGCAATAAATTTCTTGTCTTTTCCAGATATTGTCCGGGTTTTACTTTAATAACGATATCAACAACACTGGGTAATGCACGAATTTTTGAAACAATATCTTCATCAATACCATCAATAACACCAACATTATCATTTATCAAGTTGACAATCATTGCTTCATTTTTTTTCTTATATGGAAATGTAGAAACAACATCAAAAAAACGCTTTGCATCTGCATAACAGTCAACTGTGAGATGCGCTTGATTGTGGCCTAAACAATAATCATGCAATTTGGGGTGTACCACACCATTTAACCGAGCGCCAACTTCAACTAAAACAGGTCCTTGTTCGGGTGTCAACATAATCTCGGCATGAGTTGGTCCATACTTAATTTCAAGGGCATCCAACATTTTTTTACTATATTCTATCAATTGTTCCACTTCAGGCAAATCTGAGGACAGTAATGTTTCTTTGTCATAAATATTCCCATGACCTGGAATATATCTCTTTTCATAAAGCCAGACATCAGTAATATAATGTTGCCCATCATAACTGACTGCATCAACAACATATTCTTTACCATTTAAAAAAGATTCAACTAATACCTCAGAATTAATCTCTTCCATAATGGTTTTATGCCCAATAGATTTGGCAAAGGCCTCTGATACCTCTTGTTCATCACGACAAATATAAACACCATCTGTTGATGCACTACGTAATACTTTTAATACCACTGGATAGTTCGTTTCAGCTTCAATCCAGTGTAATATTTCAGATATTTTTTTTGATTTGATGAATTTTGGTGCAGCTAATCCAGCATCAGCGATTGTTTTTATCATTTCATATTTATCACGTCTTGCTGTACTTTTACGAGTTCCATTACTAGATAAATTTAGTTTTTCACTTAACAAATCAGCCAACTCGACACCCGGCTCTTGTCCCACGAGTACAGCTAGTACGTGGTATTTAGATAAAGCAGATATTACGTTGTCGATAATGCCCGTATAAATAATATTTTCAGCATATTTTTCTACTTCAAAAACCGCCATTTTAGACATAATGTATGGTGTACTTTGAACATGCACTAGCACCGCATCTTGATTGTCGCAAATTTTTTCCCGAAAAATATCAGGCAACATTCTGCCAGAACTATACGCATCTACGATCACATAAGCTTTTTTCATGAGTCTTCTCCACACATGTAGATTTTGTTTATTAACACAGAATGCTATTTAATTTTTCAATAAAAAATTGTTCATTTTCGAACAGGAAATAATGCCCGCCAGGAGCAAGATGGTTTATTATTTTTTGATTAGTTATCTCACTCCAATGATGAATATTTTTTTCAGTACATAAATTATCTTTATCA
Organism: Gammaproteobacteria bacterium; assembly: GCA_020051015.1. GTDB lineage: Bacteria > Pseudomonadota > Gammaproteobacteria > UBA1113 > UBA1113 > JABEVJ01. The sequence goes on along the minus strand of JAGVJQ010000025.1, from coordinate 26,763 downwards.
CCATTCATGACAATAATCGGAATAGATAATTTTTCAGTCATGTAATACTCTTCTGATGCTTTAACATCTGCGCGCAAAAATGGTAACGCTTTCTCAAGCAAAACCGGATTGTCAATGATTTTATTATCTATTAAACCATATGAATTAAGTTCCATCAAAAATTCTTGTTCAGAATTTTTCGTTGTAAATTTTTTTACTGGCATATTTTGTGGTGAACGACTCGACACGGCAATTAAATACTGTGGAAAAAAATTTTTCTGCTCCAATTTATGACAAACTGCAAACGCCAACAAGGCACCCATGCTATGCCCAATAAATGATACGGGTTTTTGAAAAAAATGTTCAACTTCTGGCGCAACTAATTCTGCGATAACATCAAGATTGTCGATCGGCATTTCATGTAATCGCTCATCATGACCGGGTAATTGAATACCAACCAACTGAATTGTCGGATTAATTTTTTTCTGCCAATGTTTTATACGCGTACAACTGCCACCTGCACAATGAAAATAAATAAGAATTTGTTTTGCTTCAGTATTTTCATCCATAACCAACCAAGGGGATTCGATCAGTTTTGAAAGAAATTTCAATTTCTGATTAAACGTTTTCTTGTCACGCTTATTTTCTTCTATTGATTTTGCTAATGACGCAATAGTTGGATTTCGTAAAAAATCGGTCAAGCTAAACATGCATTGAAATGTATTTTTTATCTCATTAACAACTTGAACTGCCGATAATGAGTTACCACCAATATGGAAAAAATTATCATGCAGCATTGCTAATGTTTTTGGTATAAATTTATGAAATATTTCTTGGATTACTTTTTGAGTGGCATTAAACTCTAGCTTATCATCGGTTGATGTTGTCATTGCATTATCAATTTTATCAAGTTTGCCAAAATCAATCTTGCCATTGACTGTTAATGGTATATTTGATGTAAAAAATATTTTTGACGGCAACATATAAGAAGGTAGTTTAGTCAACAGCCATTGCTTTATATCTATTATCGTAGCTGATCCATCAACTAATACTAAATATGCCAATAACTGGGCATGTTTAGTATCAAACGTTACAATCGCCTGTTTAATTTTCTGATGTGTCAGGAAAACCGCCTCAATTTCATTGAGCTCAATACGATGTCCACGTATTTTAACTTGTCTATCAACACGTCCAATAATTTCAAGATTACCATCTCGTCGCCACCGTGCAAGATCACCCGTTTTATATACACGAACTTTTTCTTGGTTAATATTCAAATTAATAAATTTTTTTTCTGTCAAATCAGGACGATTATAGTACCCCCTAGCGAGACCGACGCCAGCAATACATAATTCGCCAACATCACCCACAGCAACCAAATGATGGTGCTGGTCCACAATATAGACTTCATGATTTGCAATAGGCTTTCCTATCGCTGGTGTCATTTTCTCATCGCCACGATAATCATAGGTGGTCACTGCAACTGTGGTTTCAGTTGGGCCATAACCATTAATGACGCGTCGACCAGAATTAAACCAAGGTTTAATAATAGCTGTTGAAAATTGCTCACCACCTACAGATAATAACCTCAAGCTGGAAAGGTCATCTGATTTTAATAAAGGGAGTAATGCTGGTGGTAACTCTGCGATCGTAACTTGATGTTTCTTTAGTAATACACTTAATAAATCAGGATTAATTCTCTCATCATCACTCGCAATAATGAGCTCTGCCCCCGCAAAGAGTGTCGCAAAAATTTCAAATACTGATACATCAAAACTGATTGAAGAAAAGAAAATTATTTTATCGTGATAATTAATTTCAAATAATTTTATCATTGCAAGTGTAAAATTTATTGCCGCTTGATGCTCAATCATGACGCCTTTAGGTGTACCCGTTGTGCCAGAAGTATAAATAATATAAGCAAGCTCGTTTTTGTTAATTGGTTTATAATCATGCTGTGATTTAATAGCTTCGAATTTATCAAGTAACAAACATTCTGTTTCTATGTCATGCAAAATATTTTGCTGATGTGTGTTTGTGATAATTAACCCAGCATCAGACGCACTAATAATTTGTTTAACTCTTCCTATTGGGTAGGTAATATCAACTGGAATATATGCACAACCTGATTTTAATACTGCAAGAATAGCAATAATCATTTCAAATGAACGTGGTAAATAAATAATTATTTGATTGTTCTTTTTCTTACTTTCTAGAATTCGATGAAAAATCACATCTACCTTCTCAATCAATTGTTGGTAACTGATTGATTGATTATTCATGGTTAATGCTTTTTTTGGTAAAACTCGCTGGGCTCTCTCATAAAACATTCCATATATATCAATATCTGGAATAGAGAGCCGCTCACCCCTTCCCCACTCTTCAGTGATTAATCGGTAATCTTCTAATGTTGAAATGAAACTTCCCTTGATTTCCTTGTCATTTTTTAGTTGTACTTCCTGGATAACAGAATCATCGCGTATAACTTGCATCTTAATATTATTTTCTTGATGTCCGCCACTTTTTATAATATCCAGAATATGTAATCGCTGCTGCCTATTTAAATGATTAATTTTCTCAAAAATTGATTTCATTTTTTTAATTACTCCAATTATTTATTGTTCTTAAATGAAGTAAATATAATCGATACAGCTTTTGAATTTTTGCCTCTTCCGTCAATCCATACGCACCATGAAGCTGCAATGAAATACTCAATACGTGTGTAACGAAATCCTTAATTACAGTGAAAAACCATTCTGCACATTCAAAACATCCGGTTTCATTTGTTTCAAGTGTAAAAATAACATAATCATAATATTGTCGATAAATTTCCAACTTACTGAAAATCTCTGCCAATTGAAATCTTGGTCGTTGATTATCAATTATTTTTCGATCAAATTGTTTCCTGTCTTTAATACGTTCCAACGTTAGCCTATATGCTTCATGAGCAATACCAAATAAATAGGCGGTGTGGTAAAGTGTTTTTCTTGCAACAAGTTTTTCGCTGTGATCAGTTGATAGATATAACAAATCAATTTCTATTAATTGTTGAATAATGTTCATGTCAGTCGCTAAAGCCGCTGTTTCTTCACAAAGAATCGTACTTATTTTTAAGCCAAGCTCCATTCCCCCTAAATTTTTCGGGATGACTAATGCTAAGAATGAATTGGTAAGCTCTTTTTTATTTACATTGCCCTGATATTGGCTTGATATACCTCGTCTTAAACCTTCATATATTATTTTATCATTATCAGAAATTTTCATTTTTATTTCCTATGATAATGAAATTTGCGAGTTAGCTATTAATTCAAGCATCATTTCTGATGTTCCAGCCGCAATAGTCACGCCAGGAATATCCCGATATAACGATGAAAATTCCTTTTCTAAAGCAGGATTTTTTGTTAGCGATTGAAAATCGATATTGCGCACACCAAACTCTAATACCTGTTTAGCTAATTCACTCGCGAACCACTTTGACATTGCTGCTTTTTCTTGGTCAATACATGCTTCAATGTGATATTGTTCTAATAATGAATATGTCATAATCCGTGCCGCATCACGCTGACAATAGAATTGGTTGATTTGTTCTTTTATATTATCATTATTAGATAAGCAATGATCTTTCACGCATCTGACAACCACATCTAATGCACGATTAACTTTTAATACCGCATCTAAGCCTGTTCTTTCTAAATTTAGACACGCACTAATAACTGGCCATCCATCACCAGCTTTACCAATTACGTTGGTTTTTGAAACCTCAAGTCTATCAAATGTCACTTCATAAAATGGCTCATCAGCTAGACTAGGGATTTTTGTAACAACGACATTCCCTTGTTTAAGGGGTAATATAAAAACAGAAATTCCATCATATTTGGATTTATCATGGCTAATTTTCACTGCACACAGCCCATAGTCACATAACCCTGCCTTGAGACTATAAATTTTTTTACCCGTAATGATATAATTGCCATTTTCAGTTTCAACAGCCATAGTTTCAATTGCAGCTAAATCAGATCCTGCCTGCAATTCAGAAAATAAAACACAAGCAAATTGTGTACCCTGTCCTAGCGCAGGCAGCCATTGGTTTTTTTGTTCCGACTCCCCTATGAGCCATATTAAGTTACCAACAATTTGTATTGATAAAATAAATAATGTCTCTGCTATGCCTACTTTAACCATCTCTTCAGCAACAATGGCTAACTCAATTAATGTTTTATTTCTTCCAGCGAATTCATGCGGCCAATGAACCGCCAGCAATCCAGCCTCTCCCATCAATTTATATAACGGACGTACATCAATTTCACTATATGATTGTTGTTGTATATTTTCAATCATATCGATTATATGCTTTTGTTGAAAAAACGCATTGACTTCAGCACGAAAAAGTAATTGCTCTGCCGTCAATAAATAGTTATCTAAATTCTGTAGAAATGGAAAAGGGATTGCTGTTGTTATACCCATGATTTATCTATTTTCTAGAACGCGCAGGCAAAAAAGATCGTGCTTAAAAACTAGAGGCTGTTGATAATTCTACTATGCTGGGCATTAAGCCTCGATTTTTTGCGCTCCGCTGCTCACAGACGACCAAAGTATGCTCCGCTGCGGTGCTCAAAAATCAAGTCTTTCTGCCTCAGCATAGCGAATTATCAACACCCCCGATCATGCGTGCTTTTAGTGATGTAAATTAATTAAACAATTTTTGGATTCTCACAAGATACATGTTAGAATCTTTTTTGTCAATCCGGGTTTCTAAAATATATCGCGCGCGTATAATTTTATTATTTCATATTCATACAATAAATTAGATTAATATGGGGCTTGAGCATTTTTATATATACCCATAGTCTGATGGGTATATTGTTACAGGATGATTTTCATGTCAAAAAAACGCTTTGTTATCCAAGCTTTTATATTTTTCATTTTTTTCTTTAGTAAGATTGATAGTTATGCATCTGATAAAAACACTTTAAACATTGCTTTATTAGATACTCCATTTAATGAAATGCCACAGGATCTTTCATTTTGGTCACAATACCAAAATGCATATTTTGCTGGTATCGAAGCAGCTGCATATTCTGCAAAACCGTATGGTATAAAAATTCATTACAAACCTTTTTTCTATGGCTCCGGACCACTGGATATCTTGGATGAAATTCCCAAAGTTAAAGCTTGGCAACCTGATGTCGTGATCGGACCGAGTTTTTCTGATCAATTTTTATTATTAAAAAACTATCTTAATGATGTTTTAGTTCTATCTTCTTATGCTTCAGATGTAGCATTGAGTAAATTACCTAAGAATTTTTATAGCTTATATCTTCCAGATAACTATATTGCTATGGCATCTGGTGAATTTATTAAAGAAAAATATCCTGATAAAAATATTTATATAATTTCACAAGCCGACTGTAAACAATGTGTTGATTTTGGCAAATTATTTACGACTGCCTATAAAAAGCTATCGCCAACAGCCACTGTTGAGCAAACGGAATTTTTACAAGATGATATGAGTGCACTTGATATTAAAAAACTAATATCTGGACATGAAAATGATGTGATCCTTGCATTTCCTTCAACTTATTTTGCTTACAATACGCTCATTAATCGAATTACAGCACAGTTTCCTGAAAATAATTTTATTTTTTTCACTGACCAAGATAATTGGGGAAGCAATACTGACGTTAATACAAGTGGGGAGAAAGATATTAAATATCAAAGTTACCGTATCGCTCCACTTTTATTTAATTCAAACTCAAATGAATTTAAACAATTCAAACATGCTTATTATCAAATTTATCATTCAGAACCAACTGACGCAGTTTCTTATATGACTTATGTCACAGTAATGTCAGTTGTAACCGCCATCAAACAATTCCCAACATCAGCGAATCTATCAATACATAATAAAGTATTAGCCAGTTATGGAGCAGCTTTAGCATACGACCCCAATTGGTTTAGATCAAAAACCTTTGGGATTTATTTAACTACGGCAAAAGGGGAAGTTTTAGTTAAAACTATCCCAATTGAGAATAATAATTAAGCTTAATGATGGAACCAGATTTTTATAAAATAAAAAATATTGCATTATCAAAACAGATAAAACGCGCTATCGGCAATCGAATTGCTACTTGTTTTTTATTATCTATGATTGTTGTATCAGTATTAACTGCATATGATATTAGCAGTGGCCTAAAACAGCTAGAAAAAAATATTGAAGCCCAATGCAATTCATTAGAAAGTTTTGCCATCAGTCAGGTTCTTATCAACAATGAAAATGCTATTAATTTCAAATTAAATGCAATAAATCAAAATCCCCACCTTTTAAAATTCACCTGGGGTAGTTATCAAACACTGCAAAAAAAAACACCTACTAATAAGTTTATTTGGCATTTCCCTTTATCCTGGACTTATATATTTCCTGTAAATAATGCAGCTGGAACAAATTTTGGTGTCTTTATTGTTCGCGGCTCTTTACTTTATGATCATGTACTGTTATCTGAGCTGGTTACAAAAGTTATTTTTCTTTTTTTATTTTTAATGATGCTTTATATTGTTTTGTCACCCTTAGGAAAAAAAATTCCTCAGCAACTTTTTGTCGAGCCTATCGACCACTTGTTGTCATTGTTACGAAATGAAAAAAATGATTCAGCTACCAATAATGACGTATCTACTTCGTTAGAAATAATCGAGATAAAAGAAAAAATAAATTCTTTATTACAAGAAAGAGAGGAATTGTCTAGAAAATTTGCATTTAATCAAATTGCCACACAAGTTGCGCATGACATTCGCTCACCATTGGCAGTTCTTGATAGTATGGTAATTAAAGATATCGCAACAATTCCTGATGATCAGCAACGCAACATCGTTCGTAATGCAATTAACCGCATTAATGACATTGCCAATAATTTATTAACACAATATAAAGAATCTCAAATTGTTAGTGCAAACAGTATTACCGCTGCGGAACATATTTCTAGCTTATTAAATAGTTTGATGTCAGAGAAAAGAACGCAATTTGCTGATAAACATATTCAGTTTAATCTTGAGATCGATAATGATGCTTATGCTGTATTTGCTAAAGTAAATCGTGCTGAATTTAATAGAACCTTATCTAATATAATTAATAACTCTGTCGATGCCATTACGAATGCAGGTAAAATTGATATTTTATTTACTTTACAAAAAAATAACTTGAAAATATCGATAATTGATACTGGAAAAGGTATTCCAGCTGATATTTTGCCAAAAATTTTGAATGAAGGTTTAAGTGTTGGCAAGAAATGCGGCATCGGTTTAGGTTTGTCATATGCCATAAAATGTATTAAATCCTGGGGTGGTCAATACTATATACAATCCCAAGTCAATCAAGGAACCCATTTTGAAATCATTATTCCCGCAACTGAACCGGCAGAGTGGTTTTTCCCTAAATTGATATTACCTAGTACGTATTCTGTTTTCATTTTAGATGATGATAAGTTGACACATGAAATTTGGCGTAAACGTTTTAATGAGTGCTTAAGTAACTGTAATCATAATATTGTGGTACAACATTTTTATAATCCACATGATCTAATCAATCATTGCCAAGAAAATGAAATAAAAAACACTTGTTTCTTAATTGATTATGAATTGATTGGACAAGCCGTGACGGGCTTGGATGTGATAAAACAGTTAGCTATCAATAAACAATCCGCATTAGTAACTAGCCGTTATGATGACCACGTTGTTAAAATATTAAGTCAAGAAGCAGATGTAAAGATTATTCCGAAGGGCTTCACCACCAATATTCCAATCCATGTTATCCCAACTACACCAGATTTGATTTTTATTGATGATAGTTTACTCTTAACGCAAGCTTGGCAATTTTCTGCTGAATTAAGTGGTAGATCAATTGCTACATTTACTAATGTAAATGATTTTCTAAACATACGTCAATATTTCTCATTTGATGTACCAGTTTATATTGATTCTGATCTTGGTAAGAACATCAAAGGTGAAGATACCGCAAAAATGCTTTTTGATGAAGGATTTTGTAATATTTATCTTGCTACAGGTTATATGAAAAATAAATTTCCCGACATGTATTGGATTAAAGATATTGTTAGTAAAGCACCACCATTTTGAGGTGTGATGGGTATATATCCATTACACCTCAAAATAAAAAATTAATCATCTCTTTTTGGCAATAGCCCCGAATATCACTGTACGCGATAACGCTCAAACGATGCACGACTCCATGCACCATAACTAATTTTACCATCTTTTGTTTTATTTTTGATATAACGAGCATCTGTCGTTAAGACAGAGCGCGGATTAACTATCGCATTATCATCCGGACAATAAAACAAAGCGAAGGTAAGACGCTCAATACCACCTTTTGCTTTCTTGACAATATGCTCAGTTGCTCGAATGCGATCATGTGAAAATAGTTGGCCAAATTCACCTACTTGAAATAATAGTACTGACTTATCATCAGCATAGATTTTTTCAAATTGAGTGCCATTAGTAGGTTTAATATATAATCCTGCTTCGGCTGGTTCAGCAATTTCTTTCCCATCACAGAAATAATAAGCAGGTAATAATCCAGTAAATAAACTATGATCGAAGTGCACACCACACCAATCTGGATTCTCAAATGTGGTGTCATTTTCTTTACGGTAATGCAACATTCTGCAATGACCCATAAATGACTCATGCTTCAAGCCAATTGCGTCATTTAAGCCTAAAATATTAAGAACCTTTTTACCGGTTTGAAAAATTAAGTCCCCCAACTCCATGTAAAATTTACGTAATTCGACTTCAGTTGGCCATTTATTGGTGTGAGAAGACGGCAGTAAGGCATAATACGATACTTTTTTATCGTCAATTTGCCACATCCCATCTTTATTTTTAAATTTTTCTACGCCAGCTTCATAGCCTTCAGTATCACCTGTATCTCGATTGGGAGCGTATTGTTGTTTTACCGTTTCATCTAATGCAAGAAATTCGCGCGCAGCATTGATATAGTTACGAGCAATTTTTTCATAATCAGGAATATCACGAATACCTACAATCCCCTTCATTAATAAGGCAGACTCTAATTTTTTATGAACCTCTGTCTTTGATGGATCAAGTAAATCGAAATATGAAATGATATCAAGTTCCACGTCGCAGCTCCTTTATCTAAATTAGGTAGACTAGCATAGCGCATATTTCGTCCATAGGGAATAAAGAAGACTATTTTGAGTGATCTTGATCAAGTCACTAGGAACTCATAACTAAACTCGTGCCATCAAATATTATATTGGTGGCACTGTTACTTTAACAAAGTAAGCTGTGGCTGGTTTCCTAACTGTAATCGATAATTAGTTGAATAAACTAAAGGTAAATTCGTTTTACCATGACCAAATTGTTCGCTATACAATACAGGAAAATGATGATGCGCCGCAAAGCTGGATAAGGTTTTTAAAATAGCTTGCTTGTTAGTTTCTTGTTCTTCATCGCTACAACCAATGGCATCACAAGTAAAGTCACCTAAAATAACCGCTTTAATATGGGCAAATAAACCAATTCTGGAGAAATATTTTAACGTGCGAATAATTTTATGCGCCTTCTCACTCACATCTTCTAAGAAAATAATCTTGTTGGTCATATCAATTTCCCACACATCTTTAATGCTAATATCGATAATACTTAAATTTCCACCCGTCAATTCGGCCTCGATAATTTTTTCTTCACGCGCGGCATCATTTAATGGCGTTAAATGATGGAGACCCGAACCTTGATCATTACCAAATAATAAATCCATCGTTAATTGTTGCGTGGGTTCATCCACTCGTTCAAATGCAAATTGTACTGGGCTGGGGCCGTGTATGGTGGGCCAATGATAATGTTGACTAAAATAAATCAATAATGAAGTAAAATCACTTAATCCCAATAAAAATTTTGGCGATACTAATTTTATTTTTTCATGGTGACGATGAAGATAAGGGATAATATCTGCCGATCCCTCCCCCCCACGCAATGTGGTAATTAATTTAATATTGTCATTAAATACATAGTCGAGAAAAATTTCAGCTCGCTTTTCTGGATGCATACGTTGTGTCGTATCATCAGCAAAAATTGCATTTAATTGATAATGCTTTTTCAGATATTCTTGGGTAATTTGAGGATGATCGGCTTGTCGGCATATTGAGCCTGGGCAAGTTAGTGCGATTTGATCATTGGAGGTAAGTTTTAAATTGATAGACATACCGATTCCTTGTACGTTCAAATTTAAATACTATTATACGCACCACATCTCAAAATGCGAGTTTATCCTTTCTCTCGTCGTCCTGGAAGTTAGTGTTGTATAGGGGCGTATTGCATACTGAGTGATCCTCGCAATGACGGCTTTCTAGATCAGTTGCATAGCAAACTACATTTTATTATAATAAGTTTATGTTTGATAGATGCCTTTACTTTAATACATCTGCTCTTGCTCGTCGCCTTGAATGCGAATGGTCAGCAGCATTTAAACCCTTTGATTTAACGCCACCGCAAGCTTTCATGTTGCGTGTCGTTTTAGATCATGACATGTTGTTGCAACGCGAAATTGCTGACAAACTACATATTTCCAGACCTACTGCAACACGCGCTTTAGATACATTAGAAGCTAAAGGGTTTATTGTTAGAAAAGCCTCTAAACATGATGGACGTGAATGCTCTATACATCCAACTGCTAAAGCGCTTGCGATAAAAGCACAATTAACCCAAGCAAGCGCTAAAGTGACTAATCGCTTGAAAAAAATACTCAGTGATGATGAGTTTAATGAAACTGTTGAAAAGATAAAAATGGTTCGGACGGCGTTGGAGTAACTTCACTACTTAAATTTATGCCGATCTTTCGTGATGAATGCAATACTGAATGATGCTCTGTTTTTTTTGATCAACAGCTACAAGTATGTGCAATGAAAAGGCACTATCCAGATCAATAAATGCAGCTCGCACCGATGGAAAAGGCAAAGCAAACCGTCTGAGCCATGGATGGCGAAGCCGAGCCTACAGGGATGATTGATTCGCGCCATCCATGGCACTCACCCCTTCGGGGCGGCTTTCAGCCGTCGAAATTGGCAATCCTGCCAATTTTTCACGGCGTGTTTGCGTGCCTTTTCCATCGGTGCGAGCGGTTTCAGCAAGAATGTGCTAACTGGGAAGTAACCCCTCTCCCCCAACCCCTCCCCCGCACTTCGTGGGGGGAGGGGAGCACTTTATACTATTTATATCCAGATTTATTTTTAGGCCGACTCTTAAAATGACGTCGAGCATTATTATTTTTTGGTGCGCTTTCGTTTCTTTTTGGCGCATTTTCCTTTCTTTTAGGGGCGCTTGTAGGTGTTTTGGGTGCTGAAACAAAATCAGCTGATTTAAAATTCTCAATCTTTTCACGTTTAATTTTGGTTTTAATTAATCGTTCAATACCTTCCAATAATTTCATTTCATCAACATCAACAAAAGAAATGGCATGTCCACTCGAACCCGCTCGGCCAGTACGGCCAATACGATGAACATAATCTTCCGCTACTTGAGGTAAATCAAAATTCACAACTTGCGGTAATTGATCGATATCGATACCTCGTGCCGCAATATCCGTTGCAACAAGTATTTTTACATTACCTTGTTTGAAATCGTGTAACGCTTTTGTGCGCTGTGCCTGACTTTTATTACCATGAATAGCTGCCGCAAGAATATTATTTAACCCTAACACTTTTGCTAATTTATTAGCGCCGTGCTTGGTACGACAGAACACCAAGGCTTGTTGCCATTTTTGACTATGAATTAAATGACTGAGTAATTCAGGCTTGCGATTTTTATCAACTAAATGTACAACTTGCTCGATGGCCGTTGCAGTACTATTACGTGTTGCTACACTTATTTCTACTGGATGGTGTAGTAATCCTTTAGCAAGATTTCGAATTTCCGAAGAGAACGTGGCAGAAAATAATAAATTTTGGCGCTGTTTTGGTAATAATGCCAGAATTTTTTTGATATCGTGAATGAAACCCATATCTAACATGCGATCGGCTTCATCTAATACTAAGGTTTCTATTTGATTAAATCTAATCGCTTTTTGTTGGTATAAATCAAGTAAGCGCCCAGGTGTTGCCACCAAGATCTCAACACCGCGCGATAATTTCGTAATTTGTGGATTAATACTTACACCACCGAAAACGACTGCTGAACGAAGATTCAAAAACTTGCCGTAATCAACAATGCTCTGATGGACTTGAGCAGCTAATTCGCGTGTAGGTGTAAGAACCAAGGCTAAAACATGATGATTTTTAGCAGCTGGTTTATCACATAATTGTTGCAATAACGGCAAAGTAAAACCTGCTGTTTTACCAGTACCGGTTTGAGCTGAAGCCATGATATCGTCGCCATGTAATACGGCAGGAATAACTTCACGCTGAATCGGGGTGGGTACCGTATAACCTTTAGCGTGAACAGCTTTAATGAGCGGGGTTAATAACCCGATAGTTTCAAATGACATTATGATTAAATACCTTGTTGTTAATACAGCGACTTTCTGATAACTATGCGTGCTATATTCCCAAAGCAAATATACATTAATGTAAATGTTCTGCTAACAACAATACTGGTCATCATGAATAATCAACAACCCTATTGTACCAAATATTAACAATTATTGCTGATTAATTTATAGCTCAAAATAAACTTTATTTAAATCAATACGTTACGTTAACTACCCTAATTTATCTTGATGCGTTATAAAATGACGATGATCCTGTAGACCTAATTAAAAATTTGAAATAAAGTTGTTTTATGACTAATTCTAATTAACTTATTAATAGGTAACAATCATGAAAGTTCTTATCGTAGGAGCTGGAATCGCTGGATTAATGACAGCATATTGTTTAAAACAAGCAGGACACGACGTAACTATCATTGAGAAATCACCATCCTTGCGTACTGATGGATATGTAATTGATTTTTTTGGCTCTGGCTATGATGCCTTTGAAAAAATGGGATTACTTGAGGAGCTTGATAAAATACAAATTCCAATTAAAACCATGCGCTATGAAAATTTAGATGGTAAGTTGCGTTTTACCCTTGATTACAATTTAATGCGAAAACGACTTAAAAATCGCTTACATTCAGTACTGCGTAGTGATTTGGAAAAATTGTTGTTCGAAAAAATTAAAAATAATGTGCCCATTTATTTTAACTGCACAGTCAATGCTGTAATACAAACGATCGATAAAGTTCATGTCACTTTATCAGATGATAAGCAAGAATCATTTGATTTGCTTGTTGGTGCAGATGGCGTACATTCTGGTATTAGAAATATGGTTTTTGCACAAGATGATACTTGTCTCGAAGAAATGGGCTATGAAGTTGCTGCTTTTCTTGTAAAAGATAATCCTGTATTCTGCCAAAAAGAAACGGTCATCTCCATCAATCTTCCCAATAAAACCATCATCACATTTCCGATGGACAAAGAAACTTATGCGGCATTCTTTATGTGGAAAGTTGATACAAAATTAAAAAAAACAGACAACCTGAATGTGTTGCTTAATCAAATTTTTGCTGGTTACCATGAGCGCTTAGATAGCATCTTTACACACGCAATACCATCGTCTTATTATCATGATGCATTATTACAAGTAAAATTACCTACATGGAGTCAAGGGCGTATTGTTTTGGTCGGTGATTCTTGCCAAGCTGTCTCTTTATTAGCCGGGCAAGGTGCATCGATGGCCGTTGCTGGTGCATATTGTCTGGTTGAAGCTTTAAAACAATACCCAATTTCATCTGCACTTTTAAATTATGAAAATCGCGTCAAACCTAATATCGATGAAATTCAACATATTGCATGGCGTATGGCAAAATGGTTTATCCCCGCAAGCGCGACTGGATTAATAATACGTGATACCCTGACACGTATACTGATGACTCCCTTTATATTTCCACTTTTTAAGAATTACTTTGTTTCAAAAAGCATTATTTCACCAAAATAGTTATACTAAAAAATATTTATTATTCCTGAGAGATTATTATGAAAAAAAATGTTTTAATTTTGATTGATATTCAACAAGAGTATACAACACCAGGTCGTCCGTTTTATTTACACGGCATTGAACCTAGTTTAGCAAATTGTGCTGCTATGCTAAAACATGCGCGTGATGCTAACTGGACTATTGCACATGTCATTCATTACCGTAAAAATCCTAGCAATGACTTTTTTAATGCTAATTCACCTTTCTCAAATTTTGTTGAAGGTTTTGAGCCACATGACGATGAAATGATTTTTACCAAACATTTATATTCATGCTATTCAAGCAATGAATTTACCGAATTTATGACTAAGCACACACATGATAATATTTATATTATTGGTTACAATTCGATTATGTGTTGTCTATCAACTGTGATTGATGGTTATCATCGTGGCCATACGTTCACGCTTATTGAAGATGCGACATTGGCTAAATCAACTGATGAGTTTGATGAGTTGGATATGCATCGGCATAGCATTAGTTTGATTAAAGCAGCAGGATATGCCGAGGTTATTACTAGCAAATCTTTGTTGTAAAAAACTTAAACTCTATCGTTGATCTTTCGCAAAACGTAGGAACGTAACCTTTCTTAAGCATGTTTAATGAGGATTACCCTGCTACACTTTTTTCGCTACCCAAGTAGTATTATAACCACACTCGGGATCTCTGACTTTATTTAAAATAATTTCAAAACCATGCTGCTTGAGTAAGGACTCATATTCACTAATAGAAAACGATGCGTGATATAAATCTTGTCCACCATTATTACTCCAGCTTTCACCATATTCTGGGCCAGTGGTAAACATTAGTACCCCGCCCGGCTTGAGGTGTGATACAAACATTTTAAACATTTGGCGCTGATCTTCATGGGGTAAATGGAAAAAACTATGCCAAGCAATGATAGCATCAAATTGTTTGTTTAATTGAATTGAACGCATGTCTGCAACAAAAAACTCTTGTTCTGGAAACCTTTTTTTACATAACTCAATCATTTTCTTGCTGCCATCAATACCTGTTATATGGTAGCCTTTTTCATGGAAAAATTTATCTATTGGCTCACCAGTGCCACAGCCTAAATCTAATATTGAACCCATCTTAGGAATAGATTTTATTATTACATTTAAATACTCTATTTCCATTAAATGTTTACTGCGATTGGTATCGTACCATTCAACAATTTCTTCATATGCTTCATAAACATGACTTTTATTTTTACCCATTACTGCCACCTTGTTCAATAAAAGCCTCAATTAGTTTTACCACCTCATGTGGTTTCTCAATATGGATCATGTGCCCCGTATCTTTAACAATTGCTAATTCGGCATCAGATAATACTCTAACAAATTTATGAAAATATTTTCTGGGATAATTCTATCCTCATCACTGCCAATTAACATCGTCGTCATTTTTAATTTGTCGCTGAAATACGCTGCATCAAAATTATTAATCAAATTTATTTGCGACAAAATAGTTTGAACCGATGGTGGGAATTCTCTATCTTCCATGCGTTTGATATGTTCAAGACAATGTTGTTCATTATTCATGTAATTTGAGCTATATAACCAAGGCATACTATTGATTATCAATGTTTTTCGGTCAATTCCGCGATTGATAAATTCAATAAGCGATTTGTAGCCCCATGTTTGATTACTGAATGATTGATTATACGTACTCATTAAAACCAATGATCTAACCATGGCTGAATTATAATGTGCAAAATATTGAGCAATATATCCCCCCATCGAGTGACCAATGATATGAGCTGATTTTAGTTTTTCTGCATTTAATACGGCAACGATATCATTGACTAAGATCGTCATATCTGACGGAAAAGGAATTGCAATATTGACACCCGTACCACGATGATCAATTAAAATGACATAATATTTTTCCACTAATTGGGCGAGAAAATCGCCCCACAAAGTATGATCAACTGCGAAACCAGGAATAAGTACAAGAGGAGTATTATGTTTATCTCCAATTGTTTTATAAGATATTTTTTGTTGATCGAAACTGACAACACTGTTCATTATTATCATTTCCTGTTCAAGGTTAATACGAACCTTATCATCTCGCGGCAATAAATTTACTCATTCAATTGAATATAACCCTATTTCATGGGCTCGACCATATAAAAAGAAGGTATCTTTAGTATTTCCTTAAAAAGAATAAAATTTATCCGCATCGTGGCATTAATATTAGACCGCTTTCGAAACTCGCTTATATGTGTCAAACACAAGGCGCATCGGAGCACAGACCCGGAGCATACATGGCCGTCTGTGAGGAGTCGAGCACCGAAGCAACGCAGTGTTTGACCATAGAAGTAGAGTTTCGAAAGCGGTCTATTGACACGACTTCCACCATAGTTTACCCTCGCAGGGCAGGCCGAATGCTGGGGATATTTATGAGTATGAATACTGTTTACGGTTATCTTGCTAACTCAATGCAAACCATACAATTTGCGATACTCGTCATTACGGTAATATTGCACATTATTTTTGCTGGCGCCATTGCTAAAGACGCTGGCCGCCTAACAAAACAAGGATTTCCAACCTTTTTAGTGTCTGGTGTAACCTGGGCATTTGCCACCTTAATTGGTGGTATTTGGGTGGTAGCTGTTTATTGGGTTATTCATCGTTCAACTTTCACGCGAGTATTTTAGTGGCTTCAGAAGAATATCTTGAACAAGAAGAAGAATATGCAACTGACCTTTCTCCTGTTGTAGACCCTGCAGGTGAAACGCCGGTTAGTATTACGCTTGTCCGGTATAATCAAGAAGAAATCACAGAACACGAACATATTTCAGCAACTGAAAGTCAATCTTTTCTATCTGACGATGCCTTTACCTGGATTCATGTCCAAGGTAATCCAAAACCATCAACGATGTTTGAATTGGGTCGATTATTTAATTTACACCCACTTGCGCTAGAAGACGTTATTAATATTGGCGAACGCTCAAAAACCGAGAGTTATGAAAATCAACTCATGGTGATTCTGGGTATGCCTACCAAAAAAGGCAACAAAATTATTAACGAACAGGTAAGCTTCTTTCTTGGCGAAAATTTCTTGGTTAGTTTCCATAACGGTGAACATGATCCCTTTCGAGCTGTACGTCGTCGCTTACATCACCCCCAAGCACCATTACGTGCTCGTAAATTAGACTATTTATTATATGTATTGGTAGACGTTGTTATCGATCATTGCTTCCCTGTGCTGGATGAGTTTGATGATGATATTCAAGAAGTTGAACAACAATTATTAGGGCCTGAAGGGGTTGGTACGTTTAAAGTACTTTATACCATCAAGCGGGAATTATTGGTATTACGCTTGAAAATCAGACCACAACGGGAAGCGATTCGTGCATTAATGCGTGACGATAACGACTGGTTGAGTGAAGAAACCCAACTTTATTTACGTGACTGCTTTGACCACGTTACCCGCTTAATCGATATTATCGAAATTTACCGCGACATGACCACTAATATGTTGGATGTGCATTTGTCTTTAGTTAACCAAAAAACGTTTATGTCTAATGAAGTGCAACGTAAAGCAACGGTATGGGCCATGTTATTTGCACCACTCACATTTATTACCGGTATTTACGGGATGAACTTTGCCAATATGCCTGAAACTGAATGGCATTACGGTTTTATTTTAGCCATTATTATGATGGTTGGATTAGCATCCATTATGGTTTTCTTATTTAAACGCCGTAATTGGTTATAACCCAAGGCCTGTTTACAATTGATGCTCCGCTATTGGCTCAAATTTTTTTAACAATAAATGCTGCGCATCTACCACGTCTGGAAATTGTATCGCCCAGATGCAACGAATCGACGGCTGGTATTGGGTATAAAGTGCATCACACAATGTTAATGGCGAACTATTCGCTACTACTAAATAATCATCGCTAAACCAATTAAAAATCTTAAAATCATGCCATTGCAATGGATTTTTGGTTACTGAATTTGGTAATTGTGTTGCTGAAAATAATGGTGCTGCAATTTTAGTGCTGATCTCTGGTTGTAAAAAAGGTAATAATAAAATAGAGGTAAAATAAATTTTTTGTCCAGACTGATAAATACCATGCCAATAATATAATTGTCCGACGGTTGGCATAACACGTTGTCGAACTATAACGTGGTGTTGTTCAGCAGCCCATGTCGTTTGTAATTTTATACCACGCTCATGTTGCCATACACCTAACATCAGATAACATATAGTTACCACAACTCCGAATGCAGCAATAAGTGGCGACTGTTTTCTTAATGCAATTAATAAGCTAATTAATAGGATTCCCGTCACAATGGGATCGATGATAGCGATAATATCCCATGCCAAACGCTCATTACTAAAAGGCCACAATAGTACGGTACCATAACTAGTACAAGTATCTAATATCCCGTGGGTTGCTGCGGCTACTATTGCTGCCAAGATGACATATTGCCAATTGATGCGCGAAGATTTACAAATTAATAAATAAAATAAACCGACAATGATACCGATAATAGGAATAAACACTAATGAGTGGGTAAAATCACGATGAAATTCATAGAGTAAAAATGGATTATGTTTTGATTGAATTAATATATCTAAATCGGGGGCCATGGAGGATAGAGCACCTACTCGCCAGGCATGTTTATTTATTTTTTTGCCGCAAACAGCATAACCAATATTGGCGCCTAACAGTCCGTGAGTAATAGGATCCATCTCAACTCTTAAAAAATTATAAACTTAATACTTTACGCAAACCGTCATCAATCAAGTCCATTTCATATTCAGCTAATTCACCTTCGTACCGGATAAATCGTTTTTTATCAAGAGCGCGAATCTGATCGATAATAGCACAAATATTCATGCCGTTAAAAATTACTTTAATACTTAAATTGGGAATTGCTTTAACTTGGGTGGATAGTGGAATAGCAACGATAGTGCTGCGGGCATTATTAATGGCATTTGTTCCAACTAATACCCATGGTCGGGTTTTCTTGATTTCACCACCTTCAATCTGTCCTTCTTGTACAAGATAAACTGAACCACGTTTATAATGATTATGCATTATCTAAACCGTCCTCCATAAATTCCGTATCCCAATTTTGCATTTCTTTTTTCAAACCTTGATTAGCTTCCAACTCTAACGCAGCTTTATAAAATTGGTGTTCACGTAGAGTTATTTCTTTTTCAAGCAATTTTGATAACACTGCAGATCGCTCTCCGGCAGGAATAACGGCCTTCATTCGATGAATCAAATTGTTTGACAATGAAAACATTATTTTTGACATGCTAATCACCTCCTTTTCTTATATATTATAGAAGGTATATTATATAACATCAAGAACATAATTTAATTATTATTTAATAAATGTGGTGATATGTCAACTATTTTTGCTGAATTTGGTGTATCCTTTAGCGATTAAAAATCTAGGAAATATAATGAATTTTAATTTTGCATTAATTTTAACATTACTGGTATTCATTACCGGTTTAATTTCGTTAGTTGATATTTGTTGGTTTGCTAAACAACGCACCAAAAAGAACATTGATAAGCGTCCTTTTTTAATTGAACAAGCACGTTCATTTTTCCCAGTATTTTTAGCGGTATTAATCATCCGCTCTTTCATCATCCAATTTTATCATGTGCCATCTGGATCATTAGAGCCCACTATTTTGCCTGGTGATTATGTCGCAGTTAATCAATTTGCTTATGGTTTACGTTTGCCTGTTATTAATACCAAAATTATTCCTATTAATAATCCAAAAATCGGCGATATTGCGCTATTTAATTCACCAGCAGAAAAAGGCTTAATATTAATTAAGCGTGTAGTGGGTGTACCGGGCGATCATATTCAATATAAAAACAAAGTGTTATATATCAATGGCAAAGAAGCCACACAAACTTTTATAAGTAATGCTGAAGATATCGAGCCAATTAATAATATTCCAGTTAAAAAAATCCAAGAAGATTTAAATGGTGTTAAGCACGATATTTATATTAATCCTGTTAGCACGGATCCGATTGATAATGCTGATTTTGATGTTACCGTACCTGCAGGTTCGTATTTCATGATGGGTGATAATCGTGATATGAGTGCAGATAGCCGTTATTTTGGCATGGTTTCTGATAAATACATTATTGGTAAGGGATTTTTAGTGGTATTAAGTTGGAATAGTGAAAAAAATAATTTTAGGTTTGATCGATTTGGAACGGTGATTTAGCGACAGTTATATACTTCCATCATCACCGATCTTACGTAGGGGCGTATTGCATACGCCCATCAAGCCGCATCACAAATTTGACCGAAGTATATGTATGGTGATGTTTGAAGGATTGTGTATATAGTTAATATTTTTTGATATTTGGTAGATGGGCGTATGCAATACGCCCCTACGTAAGATCGATTCAAATTGTCATCATTTCACAATATATTTAATGCTCAATATTCTGCATTTCTAACATTTCTTTTGAATATCGCAAACCCTTGCCGCCATTACCAACAATATTGTTTATTGCTGCTAAATCTTGCTGAGTTAATACTACATTTATTGCACCAATATTATCTGTTATATGTTTAAGTTGACGTGAACCAGGAATAGGTATCACGCTCTTACCTTGCGCAATAATCCAGGCCAGCGCCAATTGTGGCAAACTACAATTTTTTGTTTCAGCTAGTTTTACTAACTCATCTCGCATCGCCAGGTTAGATTTAAAATTTTCACCTTGGAAGCGTGGTAGAAATGCACGAAAATCACCTTCATCAAAACTATAATCCACATTGATTTTATTAGCAGGTGCCAATAATGCGCGTGATAAAGGGCTGTAAGGGACAAAACTAATACCCAACTCATCACACGTTGCCAACACATCATTTTGCAATGGATCTTGCGTTAACAAACTAAATTCCGATTGGATTGCCACTAATTTATCTGGAAATCCTGCATTAGCAAAATACGTATGTGCCATACGAATATTTTCTGCTGTCGCTTCAGAAAGACCAACATAGCGAATTTTATTTTCTGTCAATAACTCAACCAATGCTTGTAAACTTTCCTCAAATTGATTCTTAGCAGGTGGCCGATGTAAGTAATAAACATCAATATAATCTAACTGTAATCGTTTTAAGGAAGCCTCACATGCTGCTTTAATATATTTTGCTGACAAATCCAGTTTCAAATATAAACCGTTTTCAGGATTTAAAACAAAACCACATTTAGTTGCGATAATAATTTTTTCACGATTTTTTTGCAGTTCATTATGCAACGCTTGACCAACCAAAGTCTCATTCCGTCCATTTCCATATACATCAGCAGTATCAAAAAAATTGACCCCTAATTTATAAGTTCCCAAGATCGTTTGCATTGATTGTATGTCATCTCGCTCAGCTTCATAATTGCCTGACATACTCATACAACCCAAACCGACTGCTGAAACGACTGGACCATTTGTACCTAATGTTTTATATTGCATGCTTTACTCCGCAAGTATTTTTGTTGGGTGAAGTATATAAGAGATAGGTAAATTAAACCTCCGGGAGATTCCCGGAGGTTTAATTTAAGTTAGTCATTACTATCGTGTTGTTTCGCTACTTCATTGGCCGTAATCATTGCTGTACGTAGTGATTCAGATAAATCATTTAATACTGCAGGGCCATGTGGAATCAAAATCGTATTGCTGCGTGATGAAACACCAACGTCGCGCAACGTGTCAAAATATTGTGTCATTAGTACCAAACTTAAAATATCTTGTGTCGTTGTGCCTGGAATTTGTTTTTGGAAGCCCCCAACTGAATCACGCAATCCATCAACAATCGCGCGACGTTGTTCAGCAATACCTTTACCTTGTAATGCTTTACTTGCCGCTTCTGCTTCGGCCGCTTTTACTTTCAAAATCTTTTCTGCTTCACCACGTTCAGTTGCAGCAATTCGCATACGTTGTGCTTCATTGATTTCATTCATGGCTGATTTTACTTTTTGATCTGGCTCAATATCCGTTACCAGTGCTTTAACGATACCATAACCAAAATCTGACATTACTTCGCTAAGTTCAGATTTTACAGCATCAGCAATTTCATCTTTCTTTTCAAATACATCATCTAAATTAATTTTAGGTACTCTAGCTCGCACCACATCAAACACAAAGGCAGTGATTTGCTGTTCAGTATTCTCTAGTCGATAAAAAGCTTCAAACACTTTATCTTGCAAGGCGTGATATTGTACTGAAACAGCAACCCTTACAAACACATTGTCTTGTGACTTTGTTTCCACAGGCACATCTAATTGGCGTACGCGTAAGTTAATTCGTCCTCTAATTTGTTCAATGAGTGGGATTTTCACATTCAAGCCAGCTTGCCCAATTCTAACAAATTTACCAAATCGTTCGACAACAGCAGCCGATTGTTGATCTACCGTAAAAAAAGTTAAAAATGCCAAAATAACAATAACTGCAATAATAATTCCTAATGTCATAATAAAATTTCCTACGTTAATAATTAAATCAGTGTAACCCTCGATTTGTTAGCATGCAAGTAAATACATATATTCCTACCAACAGCCGGAAATTACTCTTTAAAATTAAATAATTTCATTAAATGCTCCGGATACCGCCCACCTAATGCCATCCCGGGCGGAATCAAATTATTTAATTCCTCTAACTCCAGCTTCGTTAAGATCACCTTATCGGCATTAACATTTTCTTCCAAATTTTTTCGTTTCCTCGTGCCTGGAATAATGGCAATGCGAGATGACTTTGCCAATAACCAAGCTAATGCAACTTGTGCAGGCGTACAGCCCTTTTGTTTAGCAAATTCAATGACAACATCAGCAATTTTAAGATTTTCGTTGAAAAATTCTTGGGTAAATCGTGGTAATTTACGGCGGGGATCATTTGCAGGCAATTGGTCGATTGAGCGAATCTTGCCACTTAAAAAACCACGGCCTAATGGGCTGTAAGCTACCAACCCTATCCCTAACTCTTCGCACGCTGTAAGTAATTCTTGTTCAGGTTCACGACTCCATAATGAGTATTCGACTTGTACTGCGGTAATAGGATGAACCTGGTGAGCACGCTTAAGTTGCTCAACAGACGAGCCCGACAACCCAATAAATTGAATTTTGCCTTTTTTCACTAACTCAGCCATGGCGGCAACGGTTTCCTCAATAGGCACCTTAGGATCAATTCTGTGTAAATAATATAAGTCAATCTGTTCAAGATTAAGTCTGGAAAGACTTTTGTCACAGCACGCTTTAACATAATCAGGATGGCCATTTACTTCTGATAATTGCCCTTCTTTATTACGAATCAAGCCAAACTTAGTCGCAACTTTTACTTTATTTCGATAAGGCTTTAATACACGCCCAATCAATTCTTCATTATGACCATCACCATAAACATCGGCCGTATCAAAATGAGTTACCCCTAATTCGACTGCGTGTAGCAAGGTCGCCTCGGCTTCATTTGCTTCCACCGCCCCGTAAAAACCAGACAATCCCATGCAGCCAAGACCGATGCCGGTGACTTCAAAGCCCGTATTGCTAATTTGACGTGTTTTCATTTTTATCCTCTTTTGCTGCAGGAATGACGCCACATGCAACGCGTGGACCGCCGCCACCTAATTTTTCCGGCACATCTGAATAATTATCCCCACCAGCATGAATCATCAACGCATGTCCGCTAACATCAGCAATATTTAATCGTGGTGCCAATTCTGGCAAGACAGCATCGCCTTTGGCATCAACATATAAAACGGGCAAATCGCCCAAATGGCCATTAGCATTATATGGCCCTAAGTGTTTGCCAGTGTTTTGTGGATCTAAATGTCCGCCGGCCGCCATACCAGTATCACTACAATTGGCCATTTGATGAACATGAAAACCATGAATACCCGCGGTTAAGCCATGTAAATTGGGGGTCAATAATAAACCATATTGCGTATTATCTAGCGTCACTGTCCCTAGATAAGCGCCTTGTCCTGTGGCTGTAGTTTGATAAATGGGGACCACCACAGCGGC
Source organism: Gammaproteobacteria bacterium (assembly GCA_020051015.1). Classification (GTDB taxonomy): domain Bacteria; phylum Pseudomonadota; class Gammaproteobacteria; order UBA1113; family UBA1113; genus JABEVJ01. The sequence continues at coordinate 2,743 of JAGVJQ010000025.1, read as the reverse complement.
TTGCAGTGTTTGGCAACATAACATCATTACGAATATTTTTTTAAACATTTTCTAGGCTCCTTCTAAAATTAAATTTTAATGCTACCAGAGTAAATTACTTCCACCAGGAAATCCCATATTAAATGAGGATATCCCCATCTCACCCCAATTCACCCCATGTTTTGTGCGCATGACCTCAAAATGGTTATATATTAATCTAATCATTAATGAAAAGTACGTTCTTTTCTTGGCTTTGGCCCCACTTTATATGATAATAACGACCTATACTCACAACTCAATTGAACACTATGAAAAATTTATTACGCTTTGTTACTAAAGTTACCTTAGCTGCAGCATTCTTGTCCATCATAACAGGCACAGCAATGGCTGCAACAACCAATCAACCCGTTACGCTAGATAGCGTCGTAGCCATTGTTAACACTGAAGTCATTACACAAAGTGAGCTTAATCAAGCCATGCAAATGGCTGAAAATGAGTTACAACAAACCAATACGCCATTACCGGATACCAAGCAATTGCAAATGCAGGTACTCAATCAATTGATTGACCATAAAATTGAGTTACAAACAGCGGCTCGTATGGGTATTACTGTTTCTGAAGATCAACTCAATCAAGCGATTGAAGGTATCGCTGCAAAAAATAAATTAACTGTTAGCCAGATGCGTGATGCTTTAGCGCAACAAGGCATTGATTTTGCCCAATACCGCAAACAAATTAAAGAGCAAATGACCATTCAGCAATTATTGCAACGCGCTGTTGGCTCTAATATTAATATTACCCCTCAAGACGTCAAAAATGCTGAAAACTCTCCTTATGTATTAGCACAAAAGCATGATGCTTATCATGTGGATGATATTTTAATTTCATTGCCAGATGCGCCATCATCGGCACAAGTGCAAGAAGCTTATGCGAAAGCACAATCCATTATTACTCAATTGCAAAAAGGAGCTAATTTTAAAACCTTAGCTGCCGCTAATTCTGATGGCGAAGAAGCAATGAAGGGTGGTGATTTAGGGTGGCGTAAACTCGAAGAGTTACCCAGTGTATTTGCTGCCAAAGTAGTGGATATGAAGCCAGGTGATGTAGCTGGCCCAATTCGTACGGGTAACGGTGTTCACGTTATTAAACTGGAAGGCGTTAAAGATAATAATACCAATCACTTTGTTACAGAAACCGATGTTCGTCATATTTTGATCAAAACCAATTTACCTAGCGATGATGGTCCAGCTAAGCAACAGCTCGAAATTATTCGTAATCAAATTATACATGGTGCCAACTTCGCAGATATGGCGAAGAAATATTCGCAAGATCCTGGCTCAGCTGTAAAAGGTGGCGATCTTGGTTGGGTTATGCCCGGCATGCTTGTTCCCCCATTCGAACAAGCAATGAATCAATTAGCTATCAATCAAATTAGTCAACCAGTAAAAACACAATATGGCTGGCATTTGATTCAAGTACTAGGCCGCAAACAAGTTAATGATAGTCAACAATATCAACAGAACCAAATTAAGCAAATGATTTATATGCGACAATTTAATGAAAATGCAGCGATTTGGGTACAACAATTACGTGATGACTCTTATATTAAAATTTTAATAAAATAGATGCTTCTTTGACAATGTAGGGTGGATTAGAGCCGCGAGGCTCGTAATCCACCATTAAATGATCTTTCATATGCATAATTTGAATTATCCAGCAGTGGTGGATTACGAGCCTCGCGGCTCTAATCCACCCTACATAAAATGAAGTTCATTGGGAGTTCCCATGTACAAAGCCAAAAAACATCTCGGTCAAAATTTCTTGCACGATCCGAATATTATTCGAAAGATTGTCACGGTGATAGCGCCGCAACCTAGCCAACCTATTATTGAAATTGGTCCGGGACTTGGCGCGTTAACACAAGCAATTCTGCCATTAGCAAAACATCTGGATGTGATTGAACTAGATGAAGGTGTGATTCCACATTTACAGCAAGCCTGTGCTGGATTAGGCGAGTTAATTATTCACCATCAAGACGCGTTGACTTATGATTTTAGTCAACATACTGACACAGCAACCTTACGAGTGATCGGTAATTTGCCTTATAACATTTCTTCGCCATTATTATTTCATTTAATGCAATATACGAAACACATTAAAGATATGCATTTCATGTTGCAAAAAGAAGTGGTGGAGCGCATGGCTGCCAAAGCAGGGGCTGATGCGTATGGTCGATTAAGCGTGATGTTGCAATATCATTGCCAAATTCAATATTTATTTACCGTGCCACCCGGCGCTTTTCGTCCTGCGCCCAAAGTTGACTCAGCAATTGTGCGATTAATTCCATACCAAACATTGCCTGTCGTAGCCAATGATTATGCAGTATTTGCTGAGTTAGTAAAACAAGCCTTTAGCCAACGCCGCAAAACATTGCGTAATTGTTTAAAGAATTTTTGTCAGCCCGAGCATTTTCAACAAGCGAATATCGATCCACAATTACGTGCAGAAACGTTATCGGTCACTGATTTTGTTAGATTAGCTAATTTTTTATAAACATCAATATCAAATCTTTCTTGATTAATGCTTTATTAAGATGGTCAATAAATTGACAGCGTGGAAGTGTGTGTATTATTATTGGCGGCTATACCAAAACCAATAAAATTATCAATTATTTTATGCCATATTATTAATCTATATAGAATCGGATAATTCCTCATGCATCGTGAAAAAACTCATACCTCTTTTAAAGACTTTCTTAATAATT
>JAGVJQ010000089.1 GCA_020051015.1 Gammaproteobacteria bacterium | reverse complement strand
CTTGTTACATAAAGCGGGCTTTGCCCATCTTGATATTAAACCAGAAAATATCATGCTAAATGGTGAAGGGTTACTTCTTATTGACTTTGACTTTTTATGCTCATTGTCAGAGCAATTGAATGCACCGAGAGGTACACCTGAATATATACCACTTGAAGTGATTGAAAACTTTAATAATAAGGTAAATCCTTATCAAGATATTTATGGCGCGCTAGTTACTGCCATGTTATTGTTGCAACCCGACATCGTAAATCAGTTTAATGCCAATTCAAAGAAGCTGTTAAATTCTATCTTTTCTGGTCGAGACTATACTGGAAGAATGCAAACTTTACAGAACTTCTTTATAACTAATGCTAAACAGGCTAACGACCCATTTTTGAATAAAGCAATATTAGAAGGATTAAGAAATCCCAAAGCTACAGCATTAAATATGCTTGATAATATACTTGCCGCAGATAAAGATTTGGCAATTTATGTGGCGAAACGTATAGCTAAAGATAACCAAGAACAACTGCAAGTATTAAATGCACATATTGATTTATGTTACACGAAGTTTCCTGATTTCTGTGATGAACGACGTCAAGCATTAGCACAATATTTCGTGCGATGTTTAATGCAAGAAGAGGTTGTTTCACTTGACAAGTTTATCCAAGAGTTAGGTGATGTGCATGCACTAGAAACGAAAGCATTAAATTATATCAATAAGCTTCTATCAGACGATTCTCATCTTACTGTGAATAAAGGGCTTACTTATGCAACTCGTTTTTTAAGTAAAAATTCTGCAAATACTAACAATGAAATAATGTTGAAAGCAAAAACAGTTGATGTTCTTATACAACGACTTTCAGCTCCTATGATGTTAAAAACGACGATTTCATTTGCGGCCTTTTTTCTTACTGCAGGGGATATGGAAAAGGTTAAAGAGGTTGAATCATTGTATGACCAATATGAGAAAATAAAAGGTATGCGAGGCCATCCTGAATTTATGGCAGCCTGTAAGGCAATTGAAACGTGTTTATTGGAAGGATTAACTGGCAAAAAACCATATGATCATAATGATATTTTGAATATACAGAAATCAATTGATGAGAAGAAGAGAAAAGGCAGCCCAATGGCAAGCTTTAGAGACTCATTATTCGCCAAACGAGCAGAACAACAAAGAGAAAAAGCCGCATCTCCAAGAGGACAAGCTTCTCCTCGTGGTGAGCCTTCGCTAAATGTTGTTCGCGTACCAACTCCAACAGCGCAGCCTACAAGTCCTATGGGATCTGCAGCATTCTTTCCCGTGGCACCGATAACACCGGCTCCAGTTGCTCCAGTGCCGGTTGTGCCAATCGAGCAAGCAACTCAGAGCACACGACCTGTATCACCCGCATTTCAATAACGGTGATAGTAATAATAAAAAAGGGCGTCAAACGCCCTTTTTTTATTGCACGGTATTTAACAAACTTCGTTTTCTACCATAGCCAAAATAAATGACCATGCCAATTGCCATCCAAACAATAAATCTGATCCATGTGACAACGGGTAAGCTAGCTAATAAATAAAGGCAAAATATAATTCCTAATCCTGGAATTAGTGGACTCCATGGTGTTTTAAATGGTCGTTCCATCTCAGGTTTTGTATGTCGCAACACAATGACACCAGCACATACCAGAATAAAAGCAGTTAAAGTGCCGATATTCACTAACTCAGCTAAATCAGTCATTGGCATCACAGCAGCAAGAATGACATTAATAATGCCATTGATAACAATAATACGAACTGGAGTATGCGTTTTGGGATTAATTTTTGCAAGGTAAGTTGGCAATAAGCGATCGCGTGATATGGCTAAGCAAACTCGCGTCAAGCCATAGTACATGACTAACATGACAGTGGTGAGCCCTGCAATTGCACCAACTGCAACCGTGGCAGCCGCTAGTCGATAACCCAAATGCAGTAAGGCGGCACTAATAGGTGAACTAACATTAAGTTGTGTATACGGCATCACACCCGTCAATAATGCCGTGACAATAATATAAAGCGCTGTACAAATAATGAGAGAAGTAATAATACCAATAGGAAGATCGCGTTTGGGATTGATAACTTCTTCTGCTGTGGTAGAAACCGCATCAAAGCCGATATAAGCAAAAAAAACTAAGGCTGCGCCTGCCATTACGCCATGCCAATGAAAAGGCATAAATGGATGCCAATTAGTCGGATCAATATGTGAGCAAGCAATGGCAATAAATAAACCAATTACGCTTAATTTGATAAGCACCATCACTAAATTAAAACGGGCACTTAATTTGACGCCAAGAATGAGCAATACAGCAATAAAACAAACTATCAATGCGGCAGGAAGATTTATAATACCGCCTTGTAATGGGCTTTTTAACCACGCTTCAGGAATCGAAATACCAAATGCAACTAATGCATTATTGACATAACCACTCCAGCCCGTAGCGACAGCCGATACGGAAATAAGATATTCAAGCAATAAATCCCAACCAATAATCCATGCCATTAATTCACCCAAACCAGCATAAGCATAACCATAGGCGCTGCCACAACCACCAATACTAGCGGCTAATTCAGCATAAGATAATGCCGCAAAGGCGCAGGCTGAACCTGATACCATAAATGAAATAATCAAGGCAGGACCGGCTTTTGTGGCCGCAGCAATGCCAGTTAAAACAAAAATCCCGGCACCGATAATGGCACCAATTCCCATAAAAACCAGATCAAAAGCAGTCAACGTGGGTTTGAGTCTTACTGATGCAGCATCGTGTAAAAATGAAGGGTCTTTAGTGCGGAATAAATTATTCATACTCATCCTGAGAAATAATATTTTATACAGTGTATCGATATTGTCGATAAACGCAAGGTATGTAAATAGTGTCTTTCATGACAAGGTAAAATCAGCTAATTTAACGTAGGGGCGTATTGCATACGCCCATTTATCAAATATCACCAATCAATCCTATTGCATAATATCTCCGACACCGCCATACAACTGTCTCAGTCAGATTGGTGATTTGGCAAGATGGGAGTATTGCAGTCCGCGGCAGATTTTGCTACGGTGTAGGGATATTATTTTCGCGCAGGGATAACATGAAATTTATTGATTACTATAAAGTCTTAGGTGTTGAGCGTACGGCTACCTTGGCTGAAATAAAGCAAGCCTATCGTAAATTAGCGCATCAATATCATCCAGATGTTTCTAAAAATCCAGAAGGCGAAGAAAAATTTAAAGAAGTTGCAGAAGCTTATGCAACATTAAAAGATCCAGAAAAACGTGCCGAATATGATAAATTAGGTACGCATCAACCAGGTGAAGATTTTGTGCCGCCGCATGACTGGCAAGAAGCTTTTCACCAAGGTGGAGCCGCATTTTCAGATGTAGATTTAGCCGATATTATTGCTGCTTTTACTTCTGGTCGACATCAAGCGGGTGCACGTCGTGCACGACACGGTCAAGATTTTGAAGTGCCGATTCCTATTACATTAGAACAAATTTATCATGGGGCAGAGGTTAACATCGATGTCACTTTACCAGAATATGATCAACAAGGTTTGCCACACCGCGTGCCTCATACGTTTAAAGTACGTATTCCAAAAGGTGCGACCAATGGACAACGCTTACGGCTACCTGGCAAGGGAGGGCCTGGACTTAATGGCGGCAAAGCAGGTGATTTATATTTAATAATGCAATTGCAGCCACATCCACTTTATCGTGTTAATGGCAAAGATTTATATCTTGATTTACCTTTGGCACCATGGGAAGCGGTCCTAGGGGCGCGTGTACAAGTTCCTACCTTGGGTGGTACGGTCGAGTTAAATATTCCTGCGGGTACAACGGCTGCAAAACAGTTGCGATTAGCAAAACGAGGTTTACCCAGTGCTAAAGATACAGCAGGTGATTTATTTGCCGTGGTGCGTATCGATGTGCCTAAAAGTCCAACTGAGCGTGAGCGCGAATTATTCACCCAATTAGCAGCTGATTCTACATTTAATCCACGTGCCCATTTTGCGTCAGGAGTGAATAAATGAATATTCATATTAGCGAAACAATTTGGTTAAATGAATCAGAAGTCTGTACTATTGAACATTTGGCGGAAGTATCAGGTTTATCGTCTGTTGAGTTGCGTGAACTTATTGAGAGCGGTGTTATTACACCAGTAAACCAAGATCCGGAACACTATGTTTTTCAGTTGGATTATATCGTCATAGCTAGAAAAGCTCGTCGTTTACGCGATGATTTTGAGCTTAATACACAAGGTGTTGCTGTTGCGTTAAATTTACTGCGTCGAATTCATGAATTAGAAATTGAATTAGATAAATTGCAGATAACTCACAAATAATAGAGAAAAAATGTTAAAACTTAAAGTGACTTATTTTTTGAGTGAAGAAGGTAGTGCATATTTCCCATCATGGTTTCATGAGGTTTTTGCTATAACTTCGCAACAAGATGGATTTCATTCTATGTATGTAGAATATAATAACAATATCCCAACCATCTATTTAAATTTTAAAAATCGCGAATTATTGGAACAATGGAAAAAACATCCAAGACATGATGAATTAGTGAGTAAAATAACAGTTCATTTTATTAAGCCGCATCAAGTTGAAATTATATAATTCTTGCATTATTGCCCAGCAAGTTTGCGATACCATTGTTTTTGCAATCGTTCGTTGATGTAATAATCGAATGAAAATTTACCTGCGCCCGTAACCGCAAATACCAATACTAATACCGTCCACATGACGGGATATTCCCAGCCGCCACCGGGATCGGCCCAGATAAATCCTAATGAAAAATGATTACCTGTAACCGTTGCTATCGTCAAATATAGTGCTGTACACAGTGCACCTAATCGCGTCAGGAAACCTAATCCCAGCGCAATAGCTGCACCAAATTCACATAATCCAGCAAGTACAACTAATTCATATGGCATGATGGCATTCATATTAATAAAGGCTTGTACGTCTTGCAAATAAGGTGCCGGGCCTGCAAATAATTTTTCGGCAGCATGTGCCATAATGTCATAGCCAATATATATGCGAATAAATGTCATGCTAGATTCCCACATTGACATTTTATTGCGAATTTCAAATAAGAAATTAATAAATAAAATAATGAGAATAATTATTGTCGGTATTAAGATCGAATAGAAATCATAAATTCCGCTGATCCGCAAAATGGCAACGGTACACAACCCTGAAGTGAGTAATCCAGTGGTTGGAAATCGAAAATTAAGTAGCAAGCATATTATTAAAAGAATAATCCAGCTTAATAGCGAGATTGCTAACCATAAACTGTCATGAAAATGAATAGGGGTGAAAAAGAACAAGCTTACCAAACTCAGCAAAGCTAAACATATTAAAACAATATTGCTAAGCCTCAAAAACTTGGTGCTCATAATTCTTCACCCCTTACTTTTATGATAGATCATCACTATTAAATAATGCTTAAGGAGTTAACGATTATATAGCACCAATGGTGGGCACATATTGTTATGCGATACCTCTTCGAGGGCAACAATATTTAGCCCACCCTACATTTTCAATAACTTAAGGAGTTAGGAGGATATACTTTTATTTTTTTGCTTTATTTTCTAAATCAAGCATCCATTTTTTACGATGTAACCCACCGCCGTAACCGCCCATTTCGCCACTGGAATTGATAACTCGATGGCATGGAATAACGATCGCCATTTGATTGGTGCCATTTGCTCTGGCGACGGCACGATAAGCAGTAGGGCGGCCAATTGCTACAGCAACATCAGCGTATGAGCGTGTTTCACCATAAGGAATTTTTTGTAACTCATCCCATACACGTTTTTGAAATGGTGTACCAATATAAAAAAGTGGTGTTTTAAATTCAGTTAATTTACCGGCAAAATACAGCTTTAATTCATGTTCAATTGAAATAATGGGATCGGTTCGACCAGGAATAATTGCAGATTTAAGCTTTTTACGTAATCGATCAATTTCTAATTCAAGTCCACGTCGATCGACAAATTCCAATACATATAGCGCATCTTCATCAGCAATGGCCATCATCGGACCAAGTGGTGTATCTAACCATGCTGCTTTTAATGGATTAGATGCACCCATCAATGTTGGCGCAGCACCCATGATGCGAGAAAAGGCATCTCTAAATCCGCTGCTAGAATCATAGCCAGTCGCTAATTGTGCTTCAATAACTGCTTCACCTGATCTGATATGCTTCATTGCTATCCCCATACGTCGTGCTCTAGCATAAGCGACAAAGGTCATGCCAAAGCGTTTTTTAAATTGACGTCGAATGGTAGAGATATCGACGCCTAACTGTTTAAAATCATAATCCTTCCAACGTTTTTCAGGATTAGATTCAACCGCATCAATTAATGTTTGTACTAACTTCGGTACTTGATTAGGGTGTGAAAGTGGCCGACAACGTTTACATGGGCGATATGAGGCCAATAATGCTTGTTGTGCCGTTTCAAAAAATTCGCAATTGGTAAATTGGGGCTTACGCGCAGTGCAAGTTGGACGACAAAAAACACCAGTCGTTTTAACGCCAACATAAAAAATTCCTTCATATTGAGAATTTTTATCAAGTAATGCTTGATAATATTCTTTTTGTTTTGCCGCCGTAATCATTATTTAACCTCAAAAATACATTTCAGTTTAACAGTATATGTGTTTCAAAAAACCTTGCCGCCGAAAATCAGGCAAGATTTTTTTAAGATGTATATACCCATCGCCAAAGATTTGGAAGTCGCATTGGGCAGGGCCTGTCAAACCTGAGCCGAAGCGTGGCTAGAAAAAAAGAACAAAAAAAAGTTGACTTTTGAATTGTGTACAGTATTCTTAAGTAAGGAACTTTATGATATGGAGCTTATCATGATAATCGATGAAAATGGCTTAGTAAACCGTTATGTTGCATTATTTATCTGGGGCGCAATTGTGGCCATAGCAATTGCAGTGCATTAGGCTTGAGTGTCCGCTTTTTTATATGCCACAAGCCTGTAAATCCTCTGTTTTTTGCGGCAATGATAAATATAATATCAATAAATCTTGTGTAGGTACAAAATTCTTAATAGCAAATGTCATGCTGTTGTCATTAATGGTAGTTTGTACATGAATATCTGGCGAGTAAAATTTGTTCACTGCAAATGGGATTCCGGCATCATCCTTAATCACTAATTTAAATTGTTGGATGCCACCATTCCAATACGCACCTGTAGTGAGTTTATAACGTACCCATTCAGGCATCACACAATATCGTTCTTCGTTATCATGGCTTGCCACATCTTTGTAAACAAGGGCAGGATTAGTACTAGATAAGCTTGCAGGCGCTCGATTCCATATCGATGAATAAGGCGGTGTATTTTCACTAAACCAATCATTCAATTCTTTAATTGATCGTGCACTCAATACGGCACCGCCAGTAACTGGGGTGTAATGATGATGGATGTTAATCACTTGTCCGACTGGGAAGGTTTGTTCCCATTCAAAATAAATATTTTCTGACCAGGCGGCCTCATTACCTTCGGTGAGCAAATGATATTTTTGTAAATTGGCACGATATCTTGGGTCTGGCATCCCATCAGTCGTGATTTGGATATTGCATGGATTAAGAGGGATATGAAGTTTGGTTAAAAGGTCGGTAATATTATTTTGATTGAGCATCGCAACCGTACGGGTGGTAAACGCATGAGGCTTTCCATTTACGGTGGTAGTAAAATCTTTTAGGCCAGTATTGTTTTCTTGGTCGGGTGTTGCAAGATCCAAACCTCCCCACATAGTATTAGCATCCATGCGACACTGTACTGGTGGCAGAACGAAGGCAATTTTACGGGTAATATTGTGATCGGATGTATTTTTAAAGTGGAAATCAACATCAATACTGAATTTTTCTTCACCCAAATTGGCCGCGGCTGACTTAGTGATAGTTAATGTTTCATCTTGCATGATAAGATGAGGTGTTTTTTCAAATACAATATTGCCAGTGGGTGCTGCTTCTACCGCATCATCTGCCCACGCGGACGTTGTCATTACAAGCATGGCAAGTAAACTTAAGCAGATTTTATTCATAAAAAACATTCCTTGTATTTTCTATCGCTATTATACCTAAGCAACCTAAAAATACTAATTAATCGTTTTCTACTATTGACTTTTGATTAATGTACGATATTCTTATGGAATAGCAACCAAAATGAGTGTAAAAAAATGAGCCGAGGTGGAGCAAGAGCAGGTGCAGGGCGCCCAAGTGGGCAGGGACGATTTGGGGTAAAAACAAAACCAGTACGTATTCCTGAAACTTTAGTCGAGGAAGTCATCGATTTTGTTAAAAATAAGACAAGTTATGAATTACCTTTATACAGTTGCGCTGTATCGGCAGGTTATCCATCACCTACTGACGATTATATTGAAAAGACTGTCAACTTGAATGAAATGCTAATTCAACATCCTGGGGATACTTTTTTTGTGCGTGTTACCGGCAGTTCAATGATTGGTGCGGGCATGTTTGAAGGTGATTTACTTGTCGTTGACAAGAGTTTGCCTGCGTCAAGTGGAAAAATTGTCATTGCGGCTGTAGATGGAGAATTAACGGTAAAACGATTGTTAAAAGAAAAGAATAAAACTTATTTGGTGCCTGAAAATCCTGCATTTAATGCTATCGAACTTTCCCCTGAAAATGATACTGTCATATGGGGCGTTGTAACTGCAGTATTGCATTTGGTTTGATCTATACCCATTTCTATACCCATTGCAGTTTGAAAGAATAGATTAGCTTTATTTCTTGCGTTCGTTTAATCGACAACTCGCGGCTTTTTGTGCAAATTTGTTAAAAAATTGTTGCATCCTCATTTCCTAATAAGAATAGTTGTTATTTGACTGGATTTTTCTTTACCCAATTAATTAACCCGCCCAACACAATCACCTCTCTTTGACGTTCTGACAAATCAATTTTGACAAAGATTTTTTTATTTTTATTAATTAAATGCATTTCAATTTCATTTTTACTAAGTGCACCATGCAAATTATTTATTTGAATCGTATCGTCTTTTTCAATTAAGTCATAATCACTTGAGTCACTAAAAACAGCAGGAATAATGCCGAAGTTGATTAAATTTTGCCAATGAATTCGAGCAAAACTTTTAGCAATAACTACTTTCAATCCTAAATAGCGTGGAGAGAGCGCGGCATGTTCACGACTTGAACCTTGGCCATAGTTTTCACCTGCAATAATGGCGTGTCCGCCTTCGTTACGTTGTAACAGGGCATGTTTGGCATAATCAGGATCGACATGTGCAAAAGTAAACTCACTAATTCTTGGAATATTACTTCGATAGGGAAGTACTTTATTGCCCGCGGGTGAGATTTCATCGGTAGAAATGTTATCTCCAACTTTTAATAATACATTTAATATGTATTTTTCTGGTAAGGGATCTAAATTAGGTAAAGAGATAATATTCGGACCTTTTACCAACATGATTTTTTTTGCTTCTTCAATAGGTAATGGTTTTTCTAAACAAGCACGATTAATAATAGGTTTTTTTGGATTACTTACTTTAGGGTAATCCATTGGTAAAGTACGTGGATCAGTAATTTTTCCTGTTAATGCAGAGGCTGCTGCTGTCTCTGGACTACATAAAAATACACTATCTTCTGGTGTGCCAGAGCGGCCAGAAAAATTGCGCGGTACAGTGCGTAAGCTAATTCGGCCACTTGCTGGGGCTTGACCCATACCAATACAACCATTACAGCCAGCTTGATGAATACGTGCTCCGGCATGTATTAAACTAGCCAAATGACCATCTCGTGTTAATTCTTCTAAAATGGTACGTGAACTTGGATTGATATCAAATGAGACCCCATCTTTTATTGTTTTTCCTTTAAGAATTTCTGCGGCAATTGCAAAATCACGGTAGCCAGGATTGGCCGATGAACCTATATAAGATTGATAAATATCTTGTCCGGCAATCTCAGATACAGGAACAACATTACCCGGGCTAGTTGGTTTGGCAATTAATGGTATTAATTTAGATAGATCAATTTCATCATCGCGATCATAGGTTGCTTTTTTATCAGCAACTAATTCAATCCAATCATCAGCTCGTTCATGCGCGGATAGAAATTTATAGGTAATCTTATCTGAAGGAAATACCGTTGTGGTTGCGCCGAGCTCAGCGCCCATATTAGCAATTACATGCCTATCCATTGCATCTAAATAACGTAAGCCAGGACCATAATATTCAATAATGTATCCCACACCACCATTAACTCCATAACGGCGCAACATTTCTAAGATAATATCTTTCGCACTTACCCATGGCGGAAGTTCTCCCGTTAAATTTACACCAAACACTTTAGGCATTTTTATATACAATGGATAACCAGCGATTGCCATGGCAACTTCTAAGCCGCCAGAACCAATTGCTAGCATACCGAGTGAACCTGCTGCACAGGTGTGACTATCAGAACCAGAAAGTGTTTTACCTGGTTTACCAAAATTTTGCATATGTACAGGATGGCTAATACCATTACCTGGGCGACTAAAATAAAAGCCAAATCGTTTTGCGGCACTTTCTAAAAACAAGTGATCGTCAGCATTTTTATAATCTTCTTGAATTAAATTATGGTCGACATATTGGACTGAAACTTCGGCTTTTGTTCTGTCTAAGTGCATAGCTTCAAGTTCAAGCATAACTAGCGTTCCTGTTGCATCTTGACAGAGTGTTTGATCAATTTTTAACGCAATTTCTGTTCCTGCGTCCATCGTACCTTCAATTAAATGAGAGCTAATAATTTTTTGAGTAACATTCATAGTCATGGCAACAATTCCTTGTATCTGACGCATAGATAATACTAAATTTTTTAGATATTTTATTTAGAATATCATCAAAGGATATTATTTGCTGTGAGTTTTTTATTTAATTTCTTTAAGAGCCAAATCAATTAATTGATAAAAAAACAAACCGAATAAGCATTGGATCGACGGTGATTGGGTACAATAATATTATATCATTTTAACTTGAATAAATTCATAGAGTTAAAACAACACTTCGATATCTATGCTAGACTAAATATTAAGTGTTTATACGCTCAAGGAAAGAGATGAAAATTCTTGTCGCAGATGATTCACCAACTAACCTGATTCTTATATCGGCGGCCTTAAAAAATTTAGGCCATGACGTTACATCTGTAAATAGTGGTGAAGAAGCCTTAAATTATTACATAAAAGAAAAACCAGATTTAATTATTCTTGATGTTGTTATGGAAAATATGGATGGTTTTGAATGTGCTAAAAAAATTCGTGAAAATGAAACCACCGAATGGATTCCAATTATCTTTCTAAGTGCATCGGTTGATGATGAGAGTATTGCTAAAGGCATTGATGCTGGTGGCGACGATTACCTAACAAAACCTTTCAGTAAAATCACTTTAGCCGCAAAAATTAAAGCTATGCAACGCATTTCAGATATGCGTAATAAACTTTATGAAGCGACATGTAAATTAAGCTTATTATCGACGACTGATACGTTAACTGGCTTATATAATCGATTACAGTTTAATAATACCTTACCAGAAAAAATAGCTTATGCTAAACGTCATAATACATCTTTTGCTTTATTATTTCTTGATTTAGATAACTTTAAATTTGTCAATGATCACTTTGGCCATCATGTTGGAGACTTATTATTAAAAGAAATAGCTAAACGACTTAAAACTTCATTGCGGGAATATGATTTTATTGCGCGACTTGGTGGCGATGAGTTTGCAGTCATTATTAATGACATTCAATCAACTGATACGGCAGGCGATGTTGCACAAAATATTTTAGATACTATTGCACATCAATACACATTAGAAAACCACACATTTACTATCGGATGTAGTATTGGTATTGCTTGTTTCCCAATAGCTGGGCTAGATCACGAAACATTGGTTTGTAATGCCGATGCCGCTATGTATCATGCAAAAGAATCTGGACGTAATAATTATCAATATTTTACGGATGAGTTATTAGTTAAGCAAAATGTACAAGAACAACTACGAAGTTCATTACAACATGCGCTCGAACGTAATGAGCTTTTTTTAATATATGCACCTATTTTCGATCTTAAATCAAAAAAAATTATTGGTATGGAAGCTTTATTAAGATGGAAACATGAAAAATTTGGCGAGATATTACCTGAACAATTTGCCCCATTAGCTGATGAACTAGGTATAAATGCAACAATTACTAATTGGGCAATACGTGAACTGTGTAAACAAGGTGCGAAATGGGTCGAACAAGGGTATAAAATTAAATTATCATTTGGCGTTTCATATCGTCATTTGCTTCGCAAAGATTTCTCAAAGCTGATGCGAGAAATTTTTGAAGAAACTCATTTCCCAGCCAATTTATTTGAGTTAGAGATTCAATCAAAAGAAACCGTTATT
>JAGVJQ010000013.1 GCA_020051015.1 Gammaproteobacteria bacterium | reverse complement strand
TATTGTCTTTCTTGCCGATTATCCAGAATATGCAGATCAACTTGCGCAGTGGTTTAAGGATCAATGGGGGCAGTACCATCCGGAGCGTGATTTAACGGCTTGGAGTATTGATTTACATTTTAATCGAGATAAATTACCTTTGACGTTGCTTGCTCTTGAGGAAACAACACACAATAAAACCTTAGTTGGTACAGCCACACTTTGTATTGATAAAAGTTATGTTGATGAAACAGAGACAGTTTGGTTAAAAAGAACCTACGTACCGCCAGAAGAACGAGGAAAAAATATTTCAGTCGAATTAATTAAGGCATGCATCATTATCGCTGAAAATTTACAACATGCTGGTGAACCAATACAAGAGATTATGTTACTTACGCGTTCTGCAAATATGTTGTATAAAAAATTTGGTTGGGTCGAGCTTGAAAAACCATATTATCTTGGTGGGCCTGTTATGTTGATGACAAGGAAAATATAAACAATGTGGCCAACCACAAAATTTACAGAGATTACTAAAACTATCTTGCCAATTATTCAAGCACCAATGGCTGGTGGAGCCACAACCCCAGAATTAATTGCCGCGGTATCAAATGCGGGTGGGCTCGGTTCACTGGGCGCAGGATATATGCAGCCTGATGATATTCGAGCAGCAATTAAGCGAGTTCGTCAATTGACTGATAAGCCATTTTCCGTCAATTTATTTGTCCCAGAGAAATATCATGCTACACCCGATGAATTGCAAACAATGCAATCACTCTTAACATTAATTGCCGATAAATTAGAAACCACTATTGCGATTCCAGAGCCACCATATTTACCTAACTTTGATGAACAAATAAATATTGTTATGGAAGAGAAAATACCCGTGGTAAGTTTTACCTTTGGTATTCCAGATCAACAATATTTGTCGGCATTAAAACACAATAAAACCCTTATTATTGGCACTGTAACCTCTGTTCATGAAGCTTTATTATGGCAAATGCATGGTGCTGACATCATCGCGGCACAAGGTACTGAAGCCGGTGGACATCGTGGTACATTTGCACATGCTATGCGTGAGGGACTGATTGGTTTAATGGCTTTAATTCCGCAACTTGTTGATAAAGTGGCGTTACCAGTTATTGCCGCAGGAGGCATCATGGATGCTAGGGGTATTATTGCAGCATTAGCGTTAGGTGCGAGTGGTGTACAAATGGGAACAGCTTTTTTAACGTGTCATGAATCGGGTATTCCTGATGGGTATAAGCAATTTTTGTTAAGAACGAAATCTGATAATACTGTTTTAACAAAGGCTTTTTCAGGTAAGTTTGCTCGTGGTGTGAATAACCAATTTATTGAGCTAATGCAAGAACATGAAGCAGCCATTTTAGACTATCCCATTCAAAATGCATTCACGCAGCCACTTCGTAAAGTTGCTGCACAGCAAAATAATGCTGAATTTTTATCATTATATGCAGGGCAGGCCGCCTACCTTTGTAAGGAAATTTCTGCTACAGAGTTGATGGCTGAGTTAGAAAGAGAGGTTAAAATTATCCTAAAAATGATGTAGGGTGGGCTAAATATTGTTGCCCTCGAAGAGGTATCGCATAACAATATGTGCCCACCATTGGTGATGTGTGATGGTAAGATGGTAGGCATACATCACTTAATTATCATGCTAATTTGTTCTCTTTGTACTTGATGCGATGTTTAGCCCACCCTACATTCTGCTAATCATGATCAAATGATCTTTTACTTCGTTGTAATTTATTCTTTCCATGCATTTTTTTTTCAGTTAATCGTTTTTCGATCGACGTTTTTGTTGGTTTGGTTTTTTTACGTTTCTTTGGTGGCGTTGTTGCACGTTGAATAAGGCTTTTTAGACGACTTAATGCATCTAGTTTATTACGTTCTTGAGTACGATGACGGTTAGCCTTGATAATGACCTCGCCTTGTGAGGTCAGTTTTTTCCCTATTAAACTTAATAATCGTAGACGCACATCATCGGGCAATGAAGTGGATTTCATTACATTAAAACGTAGCTGTACTGCAGAAGCGACTTTATTAACGTTTTGCCCACCTGGGCCAGGGGAGCGGACAAATGTTAAATTGATTTCACTGTCAATAATATTGATTGTTGGAGTGATTTCGAGCATAATACGCCTGTTAATGTATATTTTAATAATTTTAACATATTCATGTGGTTTAAACAATTTTCAAGTGACTGCATTGTAAAAATAATCAAAGTAAATTAGTAAATGAATCAACTAACAACAAGCACATTAAAAACACGTAGCATTATTGCGTCCATTACAGGCAATATCATCGAATGGTATGATTTTTCGTTATATCTTTATTTAGCACCAGTCATTGCACATAATTTTTTCCCTAAAGAAAATAAATTAATGTCGTTATTACTGACGTTTTTAGTGTTTGCAATGGGGTTTGTATTACGGCCATTAGGCTCCATATTGTTTGGCCACTTTGGTGATAGTATTGGAAGAGCAAGAACATTAAAAATAACTATTTTACTAACGGCGCTTTCCGCAATTTGTATTGCACTATTACCAACCTATCAAACTATCGGCATGCTGGCACCAATAGCCTTGACATTATTGCGAATGTTACAAGGATTATGCATTAGTGGCGAATTTGCTGGCTCAATGATTTATTTAACTGAATCTGCACCGAGTAAAAAGCGTGCTTTAATTAGTTGTATGACAAATAATGGTTCGAATTTTGGTATTGTACTTGCTACTAGTATTGCGGCTTTGCTGGCTGTGTGTATGCCAGTTAATATATTCAATACATATGGTTGGCGATTACTATTTTTGTTGGGTGGGCTCATTGGGTTATTTGGTTTATGGTTGCGGAATGATATTCAAGAATCTGATGTATTCAAAAAAATAAAAGAAAAAACCAATCTTAAAGCACCATTATTAACGTTGATGCGTAATCAAAAGCGCAATGTGTTATACGTGTTTTTATTATTGATAATGAGTGCTTCTGGCTGCTATGTATTAATGGGATATTTAACGACTTATCTGCATGTATATTTGCATTTTACAATGGCAAAAGCACTGCAAATACAAGCTTTATTTAATATGATCAGTCTTTTTGTTGTTACAATGTTTGCCATCATCAGTGATCGATATGGTCGTCGTTTTACGCTTTATATTGCAGCATTTGGGTATATTATATTATCGATACCCTGTTTTTATTACTTACAAAGTACAGGTTTGTGGATATGTTTATTGCCGCTTGTCATTGTTTATTCTGCTGAACAAGCAACCACGCCCGTGACGATGGTTGAAATGTTTCCTGGTGCTACGCGTTATTCAGGGGTATCCATAGGATATAACTTATCCATGGCCATCGTTGGCGGCACGGCACCATTGGTTAATACGTGGTTAATTTCAACATTTAATAATACGATGATGATCGCTTATTACTTAATGGTATGTGCAGTCATTTCATTGATGATAGTTATGTTCAAATTGCCTAAAGTGTTTGGGCAAAGATTAGAATTAACGTGAACTCACATCTTGGATTATTATAGGTATAGTGCAAGTGGGGTCCCGGCGCTGCGGGTATCCCGCCGTGCTCGCAAGCTCCGCGCGGACGGGAGCCCTCCCTTCGCCCCGCCCACTTGATTTTATTATTATTTGGATCTTTATGGCGAATGGAGTAGCGTTACAAATATATTAAACCGCTTGATATGCTGGCTCTCCCAAAATATAGGTAGCAGATATCACTTTCTCATCACCTAATGTCATTAAAATGAATAATAACTCAAAAATGTCGTTAACTTTTTCACTACGATATTTCAAGAATGGTGAGGCTTTGGGGTCAATCACAATAAAATCAGCTTCTTTTCCTGGCGTGAAGTTACCAATTTTACTATCTAATTGTAATGATTTTGCTGCACCGAAGGTCGCCATATACCAACGCTTCATGCTTGGCAACTTATAATTTTGCAGCATTGCAACTTTATACGCATCATCCATAACAGCAAACATCGACAAGGAATTACCGCCACCCCAATCGGTACCTAGGGTAATATTGTGAGTGTATTTTAATACACGTTCAACATTGAAAAGGCCGCTGCCTAAAAAATTATTACTGATCGGACACCAAGAAACAATGGCTTTTGTTTCTTTCATCTTTTCCAATTCAGCATCCGTCAAATGGATACAATGGCCTAATACTGTTCTCTCAGTGACTAAACCAAAACGATTATAAACATCCAAGTAATTTTTGCTCCATGGATATTCTTTCTTTACTGCCTCTACTTCAGCAACGTTTTCATCTAAATGGGTTTGGATATATAAGTCAGGATGTTCCTTTTTTAATGCACCGCATAATTCCATTATTTCTTCTGTGCATGACAAAGCAAACCGAGGGGAAAGACAATAGGAAAGCCTATTTTTATTATTCCATTTTTCAATTAATCGTTTGGAAATATCATAATTATCTTGAGTTGTTAATCGCAAATAGTCAGGGCTATCTTTATCCATTAAGATATTGCCAGTTATAAAGCGCATGTTACGTTTGTTTAATTCTTCAAAAAATAGATCGGCAGCTTCATAAAATAACGGACCATATGATACCGCTGTGGTGGTACCATTTCTAAGTAAATGATCAAGGAAAAAATTAATATCAGCTTTTGCACTTTCTGGATTATCATAAATGCTTTCACCGGGAAAAACATAATCATCCAACCATTCAAGTAAATGTTCACCATAGGCAGCGACAATGGAGCTTTGGGTTGAGTGTTGGTGGGTATCAATGAAACCAGGAGTGATTAACTTATCGCCATAGTTAACTTGTTTCATATTTTTTATTTTTTCTTTCAATTCATCATAAGGGCCAACAGCACTAACTTTTCCGGCTTCAATAATTAACACACCATCCTCAAGATAAACATACTGTGAATGATCATTTTCTTTTTTGCTGGTGGGAATATTTTCAAATGTTGCTGAGTCTTTAAAATAAAATATTGATCCACGATATGCTGTTGCGGTACGCATGATCTATTACTCCTTGCTATATGTTTCTTTTATAAAATACAATAATAAAAGGGCAATCAAAATACAGAACGGTAATACCCACAAATAAGTCAGAAAGGTGGCGGAGAATGCGGTAATAAATATCATTGGAATAAACATCAGGAAAGTATTAAACAAGAAAACAGAACTATTAATAATACCAAGCGCTACACCTCGAGTATTGTTCGATGATAACTCGCTGACTACACTGAAAAACAGCATAGAACCAGAAAGAGTAAATCCAATGAGAAAAGAAACCGTTTTAATGATAGCTAATGTGTTGATTTGATAATGAGGTAAATAAATCCCTAATAATACCGTCATAGCACCTAATACTAAGCTGATATGTAAAATCATTTTCCTTGAGTGAAGGTAATTAGAAAGCCAACTTAAAAATGGCAATCCTATGCCAATACCCACAAAAACCATGCCACTAATTACCAATGCTTGAGAATGAATGACATCATAAAATTCTTGAATCGGCATAAACCAAAAACTAGCATAAACCAGTAATACCCCAAAAGAAGTTGCTGCTGCTATAGCACATAACCAAATTTGTGAATTTCCACAAACAATTTTTAATGAGTTTTTGAGGGAAATGGATTCTGTATTCATGGCATCAACAGGTGTTTTTATCAAGAATGCAGTAAAAATAAATAATATAAATCCTGATAAAGCTAATACTAAATAAATGTCATTCCATGGATGTGTTTGTAACGCTCTCACAAAGACAGAATGTAAAATGCCAGCGCTAATACATGAGATTGCCTCAGTTAAACCAAATAGGATAGGAAACATTTTTGGTGAAAACCATTGTGAAATGAGTTTACCAGCGCCAATAAATGCAAACGATGCACCAAGACCTTGAATAAAGTTGGCGATAGTAAAAAATAATAAATTATTTGAAAATGAAACTAACAAACTGCCAAGTGTCAGGGTTAAAATGCCACTGTTTACAACATATCGTGCATTAAATCGGTCAAGCCAGTAACCGGCAGGAATTTGCATACAAGCAAAACCAACAATAAAAGCTGAAAGTGCTAGTGTGACGCCGATATTACCAATACCGAAACTCGTTTTAATAGCGTCAGAAAAGACGGCTGCTGCAGTATTCAAACAAAATGAATAAACGACAAACACAGTGGCAAGTAACCAAACTAGGCTCCCGTATAGGGATTTTTGCATGAGCTTTCCTTATATAGATCTGCCTTTAACCAGATGATTTTTCAGTTATTCTTAATTTAGTATGAAAAATACGGCATCTATATAATATAGCTGATTTCTTTGACCCGTGTAGCCCGTATTAGCGCGGCTATAACATAAAAAAACCGGCATGTGTGCTATGTTTAAGATTTTAAAAAATGCTATCGCGCGTAATATGGGATCGTGCTAGATGCAATCACAGATCCCGTATTACGCTCTTATGGTGAATGATTTTGTTATTGGCATTTTTTAATATTAATGAAAATTCAAAATCCAACCATTTTTTTCGCTTTAATACGGGCTACATTTGGCATGTTCTTTTAAACAATGCGCTACTTCATCTTCAGAAAATTGTTTTTTATCAATCTTCAAATAAGCGACTTTTTCATCCGGGCTGATCATCACATCTTTAACGCCTGGAATGGCTAATAATTTTTCTTGTAATGATTTGATAGCATCAACATTATTCAATGCGGCAATTGAAATAATTTTTGAACTTAAATAAGGCGGTTGTTTCATCGTCATTGCCAATACCGACCATATTAAACCGAGAATGCTACAAAATATAAAAATACTGTTTAATCCAAAATGATTATAAATCAATCCACCAACTGTCCCACCGATAAAAATACCAAAAAATTGTGAGCTGGAATAAATTCCCATGGCGGTACCTTTACAACCTGCGGGCGCAATTTTACTTATTAGTGATGGCAAGCATGCTTCTAAAAAAGTAAAAGCCGTGAAAAATAAACATAAAAGAATACTAAGGATGATAATGTTGTGATAAAAAAACCAAAATAAAAATTGTGTTAGCGTTAATAAAATGATAGCGCCGCTAAAAAGCGGTTTCATTAAACGTTTTGCTTCAGCAATAATCACAAACGGAAACATAGCAACAGTTGCAACGAGTAATACAGGTAAGTAAATTACCCATTGCTGATTTTCACCAAGTCCCGTGTTGCTGATTAATACTATTGGGATGACGATAAACAAAGCCATTAACATGGCATGCAAAGCAAATATGCCAAAATTCAACCGTAATAACTCGGGAGCAGTTAAGACATTTTTAAATTCGCTTAAAACGGGTTCACTATCTCGATGCAAAATATGTGTTTTTGGTGTGGGCACTAACCATAGTAAGATCGCTATTCCTAAACCAGCAAGGATCGCCGTTAACCAAAAAATACCGGATAATCCAACCATGCTATTTAAAATAGGTCCTAGAATCATCGAGATGACAAAAGACATACCGATAGTCATACCAATGACCGCCATAGCTTTTAATCGATTTTCTTCTTGGGTATTATCAGCCAGCAAAGCAATTAACGTACTACCGACTGCCCCTGCACCTTGAATGGCTCGACCAATAATGATGCCATAGATACTATGTGTCATGGCGGCGATAATGCTACCAACCACAAATAAGACGAGGCCAAATACAATGATTGGCTTGCGGCCCACACGATCAGAAATCATGGCAAAAGGTGTTTGCAAAATTGCTTGAGTTAAACCATAGATGCCAAGAGCAAGGCCAATTAATGTAGGCGTGGCATGTTGTAAGCTATGCGCATAGAAACTAAAGACGGGCAAAATCATGAACAAGCCCAACATACGAAATGCGTAAATGCTGGCTAAAGAAAAAGTGGTTTGTCGTTCTTGTGATGTCATATGTTATCAAAATTGGGGTTATAAAATTTAAAAGTCATAAATTTGTGTGTACAAAATGTTCAACTTTATAATTGCATGGTTAAAAGAATTGATTCAAATCAAGGCAGGCGCATTTTTATAACGCCAACTTACCTTGTATTTACTTGTTATTTAGGAAAATTATGGTAACATGAGCCGAGTTTTCTGGCAACTTACGCGCGAAATTCATTGATGATTAATGCCAATGTAAATGGGGGGTTCACCTATTGTGATTAAACTTCGAAGTCTTATTTTTAAAGCGTTAGCTTTGGGTTCGCTACTTTTTTTAAGTGGCTGTAATGCAGTTGTTATGAATCCGAAAGGGATCATTGCGGAGCATGAAAAGCATTTATTTTTCGTAGCGTTATCGTTGATGCTTATTATTGTTGTGCCCGTCATTATTTTGACTCTTGTTATTGCAAGACGTTATAGAGCATCCAATACCAATGCCAAATACACACCTGATTGGTCACATAATAATTGGTTGGAATTAGTCTGGTGGACGGTTCCTGCTATTATCATTATCATTCTTGCAACCATCACCTGGATTAGTGCGCATAGACTTGATCCATATCGACCGATACAGTCGGATGTTAAACCAATAACAATTGATGTGGTTGCATTAAATTGGCGCTGGTTGTTTATTTATCCTGATCTAGGCATTGCTACTATTAATTTTGTACAATTTCCAGTCAACACGCCAGTGGCATTTCATTTAACCTCTGATGGCCCAATGAACTCATTCCAAATTCCTCAACTTGCTGGTCAAATTTATGCGATGGCAGGTATGAAGACCCAATTGCATTTAATGGCAAATGAAATGGGTGATTACAATGGCCGTTCTACTAACTTTAGTGGCGATGGCTTTTCTGATATGACATTTGTGGCTCATGTAAGCTCACAAGACGACTTCAATAAATGGGTACAAACCGTTAAACAATCTTCAAATGCGTTGACAATGGATACTTATAAAAAATTGGCAGCGCCAAGTGAAGATGAAACAGTCCAGTACTTCTCATCGGTTGAAAATAATTTATTCGACAATGTGGTCATGTCATTTATGATGCCAGCGATGACAACGACAACAGTCAATACGGGTACTAATAGTCCAGCAGTAGTTAGTTCTAAAAAGTAAGGGTATACACATGCTTGAACAATTAATTTTTGGGAAACTTACGCTTGATGCCATCCCTTACCAAAACCCAATCATCATGGGTGCTGGTGCGTTTATGGCGTTATGCGCTTTGGCCGTAATTGGGGCTTTATTTTATTTTAAAAGATGGACCTGGTTGTGGAAAGAGTGGTTAACTTCGGTTGATCACAAGAAAATTGGTATTATGTATATCATCTTTGCTGGGGTAATGTTATTGCGCGGATTTTCTGATGCAATCATGATGCGTACTCAGCAAGCAATAGCAGTTAGCCCTCATTTGGGGTATCTACCGCCAGAACATTATGATCAGGTTTTTACTGCACATGGCGTGATCATGATTTTCTTCATGGCGATGGCGTTTGTATTTGGTCTGGTTAATATTATCGTGCCAGAACAAATTGGCGCACGCGATGTAGCTTATCCTTATTTAAATTCATTAAGTTTTTGGTTAACTGTTGCCGGTGGATCATTAGTTTTCATATCGTTAGTAGTTGGCGATTTTGCTGCAACCGGCTGGTTAGCTTATCCACCCTTGTCAGAATTAGCTTATAGTCCAGGCGTTGGCGTGGATTATTATTTATGGGCGCTGACATTATCAGGTATTGGTACGTTGATTGGTGGTATTAATATTTTTGTTACCATCATTAAAATGCGTTGTCCTGGTATGACATTGATGAAAATGCCATTATTTACCTGGTCAGTTTTATGCAGCATGATTTTGGTAATAGTTTCATTCCCAATTTTAAATGCGACGCTAGGTATGTTATTCCTCGATCGCTTCTTTGGTATGCACTTCTTTACCGCCGATTTCGGTGGTAATGCGATGATGTATGTCAACTTGATTTGGTCATGGGGACACCCAGAAGTTTATATTCTGGTATTGCCAGCCTTCGGGATCTACTCAGAAATTGTTGCAACCTTCTGTAAAAAAACCTTGTTTGGTTATACTGCGATGGTATGGGCAACTGTGGCAATTACATTCTTATCATTTACAGTATGGTTACATCACTTCTTTACAATGGGTGCCGGTGCTGATGTCAATGCGGCATTCGGGATCGCAACCATGATTATTTCAGTCCCAACAGGGGTGAAAATCTTTAACTGGTTGGCAACGATGTATCGTGGACGAATTACGTTTGCAACACCAATGATGTGGACAATTGCTTTCTTAATTACATTCAGTATTGGCGGGATGACGGGCGTATTAATGTCAGTCCCTGCCATTGACTTCCAAGTACATAACAGCGTATTTCTGATTGCGCACTTCCATAATACGATTATTGGTGGGGTGGCATTTGGTTTATTTGCTGGTTATACCTACTGGTTCCCTAAAATGTTTGGGTTCAAACTGAATGAAACCCTCGGTAAATTTGCTTTCTGGTTTTGGGTAGTTGGGTTTTATCTAGCGTTTATGCCGCTTTATCTCCTTGGCTTCATGGGAATGACGCGTCGTTTGGATCACTATTCAGCAGCAACGGGATGGCATCCTTATCTTGTCGTTGCCATGATTGGTGCCTTCTCAATCTTTATTGGTATTATATTCCAAATCGTCCAATTGTTGGTAAGTATTAAAAACCGCAAACAAAACATGGATACCACTGGCGATCCATGGGATGGCAGAACGTTGGAATGGTCAATCCCATCACCACCACCATTCTACAACTTTGCAATTGAACCCACTGTGGATGCAAGAGATCCATTCTGGGCTGAAAAGCAAAAACGCAAACAGCCTGGTTATGTTGCTGTAAAGCCGCATTACACCGATATTCATATGCCAAGAAACACTGCAGCTGGATTCATCGCCGGTATGTTTGCAGCGGTATTTGGATTTGCAATGGCGTGGGATATGCCTTTAATAGCTGCAATTACAGGTATTGGCGTGCTGGCTTGTCTTATCACCCGTACCTTTAATTTCAATACTGATTACTATGTTACCGCTGCCGAAGTCGAAAAGACAGAAGCGGCTATTGCAAGTGGGGTAAGATAATGACAACAGATACTTTAGCTCATCATCACCATCATGATTCAAGTTCCAAAGTTATCTTTGGATTCTGGATCTTTATTCTGACGGACTTCATTGTCTTTGCAACCTTGTTTGCAGCCTATGCAGTGTTACACAATAACACCTATGGCGGCCTTGGTATTAAAGATATTGTTGATTTACCTTATGTGTTAGGGCAATCGTTAATCTTTTTAACCAGCAGCTTGTCATATGGTTTGGCTGTTGTGGCTTTAAAGAAAGGTGAATTAAAACGCGTAATGCAATGGTTAGTCGTCACCTTTATATTAGGCCTGACGTTCGTCGGACTGGAGTATACGGAGTTTGCTAAGATTGTTCAAAATGGTCATAGCTGGCAATCCAGTGCATTTTTCTCATCCTTCTTTACATTAGTTGGATTGCATGGCGTGCATGTTGTTATTGGTTTGTTGTGGATGGCTATTGTCATGATTCAACTAACTATGCAAAAAATTACACCAACCATGCAAACCAGATTAGCTTGCTTAGGATTGTTCTGGGATTTCTTGAATATCATCTGGGTATTCATTTTTTCTATCGTTTATTTAATGGGGGCAATCTAGCATGTCTAATCAACACAATGTTGCTCACTCTGAGCATGAAACAGGTCATACCAAAACTAAGTTGTACGCAACTGGTTTTATCGTATCGGCATTATTAACACTAGCAGCTTATTTTTTAGTTGATAAACAATTATTGAGTACATGTGCTCTCTATATTGCTGTTGGTGCATTAGCTTTTATACAAGCAGTAACGCAAGTATTTTGTTTTGTTCGTTCAAATACCAGTAAAGAAGATGGACGTTGGAATGTCCTCGCATTTTTATTTACTATCGGCGTTATCATTATCCTGGTCGGTGGATCATTATGGATTATGTATAACCTGAATTATAATATGGGGCGCTAGGTGAGGTTTTTTTCCGTACTCAAGCCCGGTATTATTTTTGGTAATATTGTAACAGTCACTGGCGGATTCTTTCTTGGATCTCAAGGTCATATCAATCCCTGGCTTTTGCTAATCACATGGCTGGGGATGTCTCTTGTTATTGGTTCTGGTTGCGTCATTAATAATTACATCGATCGTGATATTGATAAATTAATGGAGCGCACTAAAAATCGAGTATTAGCACAAGGTCTTATTTCTGGTAATGTTGCGCTATTATATGCAATTTTGCTAGGTATTTTAGGCTTTGTCGTCTTGTATTTCGGTACTAACCCTCTAACTACCATTGTTTCATTTGTGGGTTTCTTTTTCTATGTGGTTGTTTATAGTTTATTATTAAAACGAAAATCAACGTGGGGAACTATTGTTGGTGGTGTTGCTGGTGCTGTTCCACCGGTTGTTGGTTATTGTGCGGTGACCAATCGTTTCGACATTGGTGCCATTATTTTATTTTTAATTCTTTTCTTTTGGCAAATGCCACATTTTTATGCGATTGCAATCTATCGCTTAAATGATTACAAAGCTGCATCAATTCCAATCTTGCCTATCAGAAAAAGTGTTCATTACACTAAAGTAAGTATGCTGCTATATATTGCAGTATTTACAGTAATATCCATTATGCCAACCATGTTTGAATATACAGGTAGCATTTATTTTGCGATAGCATTATGTTTAGGATTAATTTGGTTTGCACTTGGCATGCAAGGGCTACGAACCCAAGATGATCGTAGTTGGGCTCGTAAAATGTTTGCTTTTTCCATTATCAATATCACGGTGCTCAGCATGATAATGTGGGTGCAATCGTAGATTCTTTTTCATTAAATGATTATGGGAGATCATTCATGAGCGACAATGCAAAAAAGAGTTTGTTTAAACTTGGGTATCATGCCAAATTTATCATTATTATAACGTCAATATTTTTAGGCATTGTTTTGCTATATTTTGCAATGGAATATAGTTTTGAAAAAATTAGCCCCAAAAATAACGCGGCAACAGTTACACAATCCAGTAATCAAAATACGACTGTTATAGAAGAGTAAAATATACTTCGTATATTTCAAGTAACTATAACTTAAATACATAATATATCCATACGCAACTTTATCTTTTTTTAAAATCTATTTATTCATCAAAAGGGTAGAGCTTATTGTGGAAATTATATTCCCTTGTATTATTAAAAATATATATATTCTTGAACTATACTAATTGTGGATAAGAAAATCTTCATTTATCAATTGAATATTTTTATTACCAATTAAATCGTATAAGGAGATTTATAATGGAAACATCCAAAACAGAATCACGTGAAACTAAAAAAACCACACCAAATCGCCATGGTGGTCATAATACACATGATCTATCTGATGTTGCTCAAGAGGCTGTGAATGTGGCTAAAGATGGCGCTAAAGTCATTAGAGAAATGGCACAAGATGAAGTAAAAATGCTAAAAGAAAGCTCGGAAAAATATGTAGATGAAGTGACTACATATGTTAAGGATCATCCTGGTAAATCAGTTCTTTTTGCTGCACTTGGTGGTTTAATATTGGGTTTATTGTTAAAAAAATAATGGTTAATAAATATAAATGTCGATAAAAGATTTAGAAGAATTAAGCCAAAACTTTTTTAAAATAGTAAAAGGGCGAATGCGCTTATTTATGCTGGAATTAAATTTAGCTAAATATAGCCTTTTGCCTTTTCTTTTATTAGCAATTGGCTGCACTATTATCGTTGCCGTTATATGGTTATTAACATTAACGTTAATGGGTTTTCTATTATTTTATTTTATTCATAATTTAGTAATATGTATCCTGGGGTTGTTGCTATTTAATCTATTGGTTGGTGGGATGGTTTTTATATTGCTATGTCGATATTTCAAACAATTATCATTTCTTCGGACTAGAAATAAATTTAAAACAACTAAGCCAGTTGCTGCTGAAGGTGTTGATCATGACAAAAATCAGGCAATTAAAGAAGCAAATTGAACAATGTAGCTATGAACTTGATCAAGATTATTTGCGTTATGATAAAAGCAAACAACGTTTTGTTACAGATATAAAAGATCTCAAGCAATACTTGCCTGCCATTTCAGTAGCAATGGTAATAAGTGCACTTATATTAACTTTTTCAAAACGTGCAAGAAGTGTGGTTGGCAAAATTAATAAAAATCTTCTCTTAATTACCGTCAATGCGCGATTAGTGATAAGTACAGTAACTATGTTGATAAGATCAATTCAGCATGCCAATCGATTGATAGAAACTTCACGCTCACAACATCCTCAATAATAATTTATTTCGGTAGTAATTCTTTATATTGTCACAACCCATACAAATTGTTTATTTATTATGATGGGTATATTCATCATTGGTTTGATATTCAATATTGGCATGCCATCGATTGCATCGAGTTCTTTATCAAAGATCAAGCTAATGACATTTAGTTATTTTCACTATAACATTTATATTAATTTATAACGGATTATATAACATGAATAAACAAACTATATTTGATTACATCATTATCGGTGGCGGTTCAGCGGGATGTGTATTAGCAAATCGATTATCGGCTAATGGGAAATATCAAGTATGTCTACTCGAAGCAGGAGGGCGCGATAATAGCCCTTTCATTAGCATGCCATTAGGCATTGTCATGGCGTTACGCAGCAAAAAACTAAATTGGCATTTCTTTACTAACGCACAATCAGAATGTGCCAATCGTAAAATTTATTGGCCTCGTGGACGTGTGTTAGGTGGAAGCTCATCAATTAATGCCATGTGTTATATACGTGGTAATTCGCACGATTATGATAAGTGGGCGGCCTTAGGCAACAAAGGTTGGTCATATCAAGATGTATTACCTTATTTTAAAAAATTAGAAAATTTTGAAGAAGGTCAAAATCAATTTCATGGTGTTGGTGGCCTACTCAATGTGAGTAAGTCTCGCGATTTAAATCCACTGATGAAAACGTTTGTTGAAGCAGGGAAACAAGCTGGATATGCCGAGTTAGCGGATTTTAATATTGATATGCCAGAAGGGGTGGGTTATTTTCATGTGACTCAAAAAAATGGTGAACGTTACAGTAATGCACGTGCTTATTTACGACCGGCTGAAAAGCGAGAGAACTTAACTATTGTTACAAAGGCATACGCAACCAAAATTTTATTTGAGGGAAAACGAGCTACTGGTGTGCGTTATATGCAAGGTGGACGTTCGTTCGATATTTCCGCAAAAAAAGAAGTGATTTTATCTGCTGGTGCCATTGGTTCACCACAACTTTTATTATTATCTGGTATTGGTCCTCATAATGAAATTGAAAAACATGGTATTTCCTTAATTCATGATCTACCAGGTGTGGGAGAAAATTTACAAGATCATTTAGATATCCATATTACATGTTTAGAAAAAACAAGATTAGCAATAAGTTTTCATATTACTTCTTGGTGGCGATTTATTGTCGATACCTATAAATATTTTTTCAAACGTCGCGGTTGTTTAACGAGTAACTATACACAAGCAGGTGGTTTTATAAAAACCGATCCAACGTTACCTACTCCGAATTTGCAATGGCATTTTGCACCGTCAGTTTATACACACAGTGCCACAAAATTAAAAGATATATTTAAATATTATGGTTATACCTTGATGACATGTTTACTCAATCCTGCTAGCCGAGGCAACATTCGTTTAAAAAATGCTGATCCTATGTCAGCGCCGGAGATTAATCCAAATTATTTGACGGAAAAATCGGATCTTGATGCAATGATTATAGGTTTTAAAAAAGCACGTGATTTACTCGCACAAAGTGCTTTTAAACCACATTTTTCTCGTGCCTTTGAACCAAGTGATGATGTAAAGAATGATGAACAAATCGCTCATTACATTCGACAACATGCTGAAACAGTTTATCATCCTGTTGGTACTTGTAAAATGGGACACGATGCGATGGCGGTGGTTGATCCTGAAAACTTAAAAGTATATGGTCTGCAAAACCTTCGTGTGATTGATGCCTCCATTATGCCAACGCTTATCAGTGGTAATACTAATGCACCAACTACCATGATTGCTGAACGAGGTGCGGATATGATTTTGCAAAATACTTAATGAGGAAATTTTAGCATGAAAAAAATAGCGCCAGAAATCGTTAGACAGCGATTATTAATTGAAAGGTATTTTACTCGAAATATAACACGCGATGTTTTAAGTGATTATCTCTTTGGTGTTGCTGAGCATTTAAATTTAAAAGTATATGGAGAACCAACTATTTTTTCACCAGCAGGTATAGGCAAAGAAGAAAATCAAGGTTTTGATGCATTTATTCCTCTAATTGATTCAGGTATTTCTGCTTATGTTTGGTCAAAAAATAAATTTTTCTCGGTAATTTTATATACATGCAAAAATTTTGATACAGAAGCAGCAATTACTTATACAAAAAAATATTTTGAAGTATCAAGTGATATGGTTTTTATGGAGTTTTAACATGAGCAAAGCAACGGAACGTTTTTCGGAAACTGTAGAAAATTACATTAAATATCGACCATCATACCCTAAAGAAGTCATGCAATTCTTAAAAGAAAAATGTGATTTAACCAAAGATAGTATTATTGCTGATGTCGGTTCAGGTACGGGTATTTTATCACAATTATTTCTTGATTATGGTAACTCTGTTTATGGGGTAGAGCCTAATCAATCTATGAGAGAAGCGGCAGAAAATATTTTAAAAGGATACCCAAATTTTTATAGCATTAATGGCACAGCCGAGGCAACAACGTTAACTAATCAAAGCATAGATATTATTACGGTTGGTACAGCATTTCATTGGTTTGATTTCAATAAAACAAAAAAAGAATTTAAACGTATCTTAAAGGAAAGTGGCTGGGTAGTATTAATATGGAATGTACGAAATATGGATGAATCACCTTTGTTGCGTGATTATGAAGATTTGATTATAAAATACGGCACTGATTATAAGGAATCTAATGCAAGACGATTCGATAAAACGGCAGTAAAAGAATTTTTTAATCCTCATGAAATGCAAATAAAAATTTTTAAAAATGTTCAACGGTTTGATTGGGAAGGATTGAAAGGTAGGCTTTTATCTACATCTTATAGCCTAAGACCTGGCGATGATAAGTATGATGAGATGATAAATGCACTGCATGCCATTTTTAAAAAACACCAAAAGAATGACATAGTAGAATTCTTATATGATACAAAATTATATTATGGACACATTCATGGTTAAGATGATCGAATTGTAAACAGTCCCTAGTTGTTTTTTATTGAAAAAGGGCGTATGGTAATAATTGAATTAAGCATTAATTTTTAATGATGGTTGATTGTCTTATTGACGATTTAGCCGAAAATTCAATATAAAAGGAGATTACTATGAAAAAAACTACACTTTTTAAACAATATATTCTTTCTCCAGAAATTCTAATTGCTCCAGTCGTTCACGATCCTTTATGTGCCAAAATCGCAGAACAAGTTGGTTTTAACGCGATTACAACGGCAGGTTACTCCAATAGTGCTGCGTATCTAGGTGTACCAGATATCGGCTTGATGAGTATGGCTGAAATGCTAAATTGTACCAAACGTATTATTGATGCCGTTAATATTCCTGTATTTGCTGATGCAGATGATGGTTATGGCAATGTCAATAATGTTATGCGAACCATTTCCGAGTATGAAAAAGCCGGTGTTGCTGCTGTATTTATTGAAGATCAAAAAGCACCAAAACGTTGTGGTCACATGGTTGGTAAAGATGTGATACCGCCGCAAGAAATGGTTGCCAAAATCAAAGCAGCGGTACATGTTAGAAAAGATCCTGATATGGTCATCATGGCACGTACCGATGCACTTGCTGTTAATGGTATAGAAGATGCAGTTCATCGCGCAAAACTATATCGAGAAGCAGGCGCTGATCTTATATTTGTAGAAGCACCAGAATCAATTGCACAAATGGAAACTATTATTCAAGAGGTAAAAGCGCCATTAATGGCAAATAATTTAGATGGCGGAAAAACACCTATTTTATCGGCACAAGAGTTACAACGCATTGGTTATGCTATCGTCACTGATCCTGTTGCATGTACTTATACCATTGCAAAAGCAGTAAAAAATGTTTTACAAGATCTGCTACAAAATGGCAGTGCTAAAAAATCACATGATAATATGGTGTTATTTGATGAGTTTAATGAAATTGTAGGATTGAAAAAAATTCGGCAATTAGAGAGCGAATTAGTGGGTAAAAATTGAGCCATATCGCGGATAAGAGGCTATAATTTAAGAGGTATTCCCTGGAGTTTTTATAATGCCTCTAAAAAATTCCGATAAAAACAAAAACTTAATAGAGGATCCCCTCTTTTTTGCCAATTTAGTGCAAACATCTGATGATGCCATAGAGGTTTTATCCGTCGACGGGAAAGTAATTTTTTGGAATAAAGCTGCGGAAAATTTATATGGCTATACTGCCAAAGAAATGTTACAAGAAACGTTATTAAAAATTTATCCTAAAACTAACGTTGCTGAATTACAATCTTTTATGGCTCTATTAAAAAATGGAGAGCATATTAAGTCTTTTGTTACACATCGAATAAAAAAAGATAATACATTGATTGAGGTGGTGGTAAGTGCGACACCGATTTTGAATGGAAAAAATGTGGTTATTGCTTCTTCAATTATTTCTCGTCCATTTCTTGGTCAGGAACAAATTCTACAATATACGAGATCACTAATTGAAGCATCTCTCGATCCTATGGTTGCAATTAGTGCTGAAGGAAAAATAACGGATGTTAATAAAGCAACTATTCAAATTACTGGTGTATCGCGAGAAAAACTCATTGGAAGCAATTTTTTGGATTATTTTACAGAGCCTGCAAAGGCAAAAGAAGGATATCAACAGGCATTTATTGAAGGTTATGTCCGTGATTATCCATTATCAATAAAGCACGTCTCTGGTGTGGTAACGGATGTGCTTTATAATGCAAGCATTTATAAAAATTCAGCAGGAACTGTATTAGGTGTTTTTGCAACAGCACGTGATGTTTCTA
This sequence comes from Gammaproteobacteria bacterium, assembly GCA_020051015.1. Taxonomy (GTDB): domain Bacteria; phylum Pseudomonadota; class Gammaproteobacteria; order UBA1113; family UBA1113; genus JABEVJ01. The sequence goes on along the minus strand of JAGVJQ010000013.1, from coordinate 15,715 downwards.
CACAAAAGCAAGCTTCACAATATGCACGATCGTTGATTGAAGCATCGCTGGATCCTTTAGTCACTATTAATATTGATGGTAAAATTACTGATGTCAATCAAGCAACGATTGAGGTTACGGGTGTATCGCGAAATAGAATGATTGGTAGTGATTTCTCTGATTACTTTACTGATCCTGATGAGGCAAGAGAGGGTTATAAACATACTTTTGAAGAAGGTTATGTACGGGATTATCCGCTTTCAATACGACATGTAAATGGAAAAATTACTCATGTTCTTTACAATGCAACTATTTATAAAAATGCAGAAGGTAGGGTATTAGGCGTTTTTGCCGCGGCGCGAGATATTACACAGCGGAAAAAAATTGAAGAACAATTACATATAACATCTGCGTATGCAAGATCATTAATTGAATCTAGCTTGGATCCTTTAATGACAATCTCCCCAGAAGGCAAAATTACTGATGTTAATCATGCAAGCGTATCAATTACAGGTGTAACTCGTGAGTGGCTTATTGGTTCTGATTTCATGAATTATTTTACTGAACCGCACAAAGCGAGAGAGGCTAATCGATTGACTCTTAAAAATGGCTCAATTCGAAATTATCCATTATCAATACGTCATACATCTGGTGTAGTTGTTGACGTACTTTATAATGCTACAGTTTTTCGTGATGCGCAGGGCGTAATACAAGGTATTTTTGCGGCAGCAAGAGATATTACTGATAGAAAGCTTGCTGAAAATCAATTAAAAGAAACCTTAAACCAACTTGAGGAAAGCAACAAAGAATTGAAACTGTTTGCGCATGTCACGTCACACGAATTACAAGAACCACTGCGAATGATTTCAAGCTTTAGTCAGCTTATTGAAAAACGATATAAAGGAAAGCTAGATAAAGAGGCAAATGAATTTATTGACTATCTTGTAAAAGGTTCAACTCGAATTCAAAACTTACTTAATGATTTACTGATGTATTTAAGCATTTCATCAACCGTTAGGCCGTATGTGGAAATTGATGTTAATGAAATGATTAAAAAAATTCTATTTAACTTAGATGAAAAAATCAAAGAGATGAAAGCTGAAGTTACCTATGATTCCATACCGGTTGTTTGGGGAGAGGTAGGTAGGCTTGACATTGTTTTATAAAACATTATTGATAACGCACTTAAGTTTTGTGATAAAAAACCCAAAATCCATATTGGGGTAATGGATAATAAAGATAATTGGCAATTTTATGTTAAAGATAATGGTATTGGTATTGATAAAGAATACTTTGAAAAGATTTTTATAATTTTTCAGCAGTTAAATGCTAAAGACAAATATCCAGGTAATGGTATTGGATTATCAATTTGTAAAAAAATAGTTGAACATCATGGCGGAAAAATTTGGGTTGAATCAGAACTTGGCAAAGGATCTACCTTTTATTTTACTTTACCCAAAGAGCCAAAAGAACAAATTAAAGAAAGCACTGAACAAATAGAATGATCATAAATACTTGGCTTGATACTTAAAATGATAGATACTTCATTTTTACATGAAATAATCTAGGTGCAAGAGGTTTAGCTGATGGAAAAGATCATGATCATTACGGGCGCAAGTCGTGGCATTGGTGCTGCAACAGCGCTTAAAGCTGCAGAACAAGGATATATCGTTTGTATTAATTATTTACGTGATCATGATGCGGCAAATACAATTGTCAGAAAAATTCATGGAAAAAATGGAAAAGCCTTAGCAATTTGTGCTGATGTAAGTCAAGAAGCTGAAGTTGAAAAATTGTTTCAAACAGTAGATGACAAATTTGGGCGAGTTAATGCGTTAGTCAATAATGTTGGTATCTTAGAACAAAAAATACGTCTTGATCAAATGACGATGTCTCGCTTAAATAAAATTTTTACCACTAATATTACGAGCCATTTTCTTTGTGCTCGTGAAGCCGTAAAAAGAATGTCAACGCAATATGGTGGGAACGGAGGTACGATTGTCAATGTATCCTCAGCCGCTTCACGATTAGGATCGGCCGGAGAATATATTGATTACGCAGCTTCAAAAGGTGCAATTGATACGTTAACAATAGGTTTGGCACGTGAAGTAGCGAATGAAGGTATTAGGGTTAACTGCGTGCGACCTGGATTTATTTATACCGATATCCACGCTAGCGGAGGAGAACCAAATCGAGTTGATCGAATTAAAGATCAAATCCCCATGAAGCGAGGAGGAACTCCTGAAGAAGTAGCTAATACCATTTTATGGTTGTTATCAGATGAAGCTACATATGTAACAGGAACATTTATTGATGTTGCGGGGGGAAGGTAAAATTTAATTGTTCAATAATTTTTTTATTGTTCATAAAATGATTTAAGTTCAATATGTTGTCGTTCAGATTTTCCTAAACCACGCCATTTTTCAGCATATTCACGAGTTGAATTTCCAGTTTGATAATGGAAGGGTGGATTTTCCATGTTAATTAATTCAACTAGATATTTTGCAACTTCACTACCGTCTTGTGGCGGAGGGGTATTCTGTTTAAACCAATGCATGCTTTTTTTGTTTAATTTATCGTATGATTCGTTATCTATCTCAATATTTCCATGTTCTTTAGTAATACTGCTAGTAAGTCTGCCTGGCTCAAATAATGAAACATTAATGCCCCATTGCGCAAGCTCAAATGATAACGCTTCAGAAGCAGTCTCAATAAATGCTTTGCTCCCCCTATAGCACATACGTGCTGGCTGACAATATCGAGTACTATGAATACTAGATACATTAATAATATGGCCACTAGATTGATCTTTCATATGTGGAATTACGTGTTGTATTAAGCTAATTGTGCCAATTATATTAACCTCTAATGCCTGCCGAATTTGACTAAGATCTAATTGCTCAATGCTTCCAATGAGTCCATATCCAGCATTATTAACTAGGGTATCAATTCGACCATATTGATTAATTATATTTAAAACACACGTTTGAATTGATTCTTCATTACTCAGATCAAGGTAAGAAAATGTTGGTTCTCTTTGATGTAGTTCATTCAAATTTTCGATATTATTTTTATTTCTGATAGTAGCAATTACTTTATGATTCTGACCTGCTAGTGATAAAGCAGCGTTGTATCCGATGCCAGTATTTTTTGAGCAACCCGTGATGAGAATTACTTTTTCCATTTTTATTTTCCTATAGCTGATAAATTATTTCTCTAATCGTAAAAATATTACATTCATTTATAATTGATGAGCGCTAAAAATGTTTTAATATTTTCATAGCATCAGTGTGTTAAAAATAAAAAACAGTAGTTATTTTTGTTATCAATCATTTATGAGTAATTATTTAAAAATAATCTACCATCGGGAAATTCCCTTGTTTTTGAATGCAACTTTGTAAAAATAAAGCTAAACCAGTATCACCACACCAAGCATCAGTGCGGATCATGCCATATTTTTCTTGCGCTAATTCGTATTGTTTTATCGCATGCATAGCAAATTGTCTGGCTCTATTTAACCAAATTTCGTCTTTGGTTAAATCATATAGTTTTAAGAAAGCATAACCATTGCCAGCGGTACCATGACATAATCCCCAAGGTTTTACTAAGGGACCTGCAGTCCAAATTAAATTACCTGCCTTAACTAATAATTCTTGAGAATTTTTACTACCAAGATGCCACAAATCAGCTAAGCCAATCACCATTCCTGGAGCGCCATGACAAATTTGTACCATCATTGGTTCTCGACCAGGTCTTCCCTTTCCAATAAATGCAGGCCAATTTGCTAATTGATCTTCAACAATTGCAGTGTTAGTAAAGGTAAACTCAATATCTGTTACTACTTCAAGTTGTTGCTCTTCATTCAGGAAATGAATGCCTTTTAAAAATGACATAGCATTACCGGCAACGCCATGCACGAGTCCTAAATTCTTAGTTGAAAAACCATACATATGCTGTGTCCAAATACGGCTGTCGATGCTTTCATCATAATCATATACATCTAATAAGTAGCTTGCGCATTGGCGGTATAAATTAACCCATCGTTCTTCCTGAGTATCTTTATGTAGAAATAACGCAATTAGCATCATACCTGGCGCTGCCCACATTAATTCGTTAACTGGATTGGCAATATTACTTTGAATGAGTTTCTCGATTTTATCTAGAATTCCGGGGGCTTTTGTTACTTTCCATTGCACCATATAAGAGCCGGTATAGCCCAGTAAATACCCAGGAGCCTCGGGATCGATATCGAATGAAGCATCCGTTTGAGATAACCATTCGGTTTGGCGGGTGATAAGCAGATCAAGATAAGGCTCAAAATCCATTGTTGGTAAATTTTTATCATTCAAGCTTAACTGTGTCAAAGCCCAAATAGCACCAGCAGCACCATGCCATAAACTGGTCGGTAATTTAGTAAGATTATAACTTTCTGCAATATCAGGATGTAGCGGCCAAAATATATCTGGTTGAAAAGAATCCAAACATTGCTGAACTATTGATTGAATAGTTGTAATTGCTTTTGATTCAGACCAAGCATCTGGGATTACAAGTTCATGGCGATTTGGAAGGTAGAGCATATTATTCTCGTCAATTGCGAAAGGAATTTTTTCTAAAAGCAAACAAATTTTATCTCTTAATATATTAATTGTAAATATATTAAAGTATAAATTTCCCTGCAATGATAGTATACTAAATTGATAAAAAATTATTTAGGAATCAAAATGCAGAAATTAATGCGTAGAATAATCACCGGTAATAATAAAGATGGTAAAGCTGTTTTTGATATCGATGAACAAGTGCCAATTACCATCATGCCGGAAAATTTTCCTGGCTTTGTTTTAACAGAATTATTTTATACAGAAGAAACGCCTCAAACCTCGCAAACTACGTTAAAAATTCGACCGTATGATATTGAATTACCAAAAGGAGCTTTTCGTTTTTGTATTTGCCAGATACCACCGTTATCAGATTTGATTGAGTTTGCAAAAAAACATAACCTGCCAATTCCTTCCGATGAAGAAGATTATTTACTTCATAAAACACAGTCCATCGACTATCTATATATTTTGCAAGGCGAAGTAGTTTTGCGATTAGATAGTGGTGAAGAAAAATTAGTTAAAGCAGGTGATTTTATAGTTCAAAGAGCAACGGTACATGGTTGGAATAATCTTACAACGCAGCCTTGTATTATTTTATGTGTGATGATTGGCGTAGATGAGTAAGGATTAAATCTATGAGTATTATTTACCTCGCAAGTGCAGAAATTTTAGCGATACCAATTGTCGAATGTGGTGAAGAATTAATTGATATAAAAAATAGTGACATATTAAGTTATGGTCCACCACCGGAATGTCCCTTAACCGCTAGCTGTTATACCAAAATGCGGAAATCGGTATTTGAGAAATTGTGCCAAGCGCAATCTGAATTACCACATGGTTGGCGTTTTCGATTATATGAGGGATTGCGTAGCTTAGCTGTGCAACAGATGTTATTTGAACAAGAATATGAACGTGTTGTTAAACGCTATCCACAGGTAAGTCATCAAGATCGTTTTCGCGAAACAACGCGTTTAGTATCACCAGTTATCAATTTAGATGGTTCGACAAATATACCACCTCATAATACTGGCGCAGCTATTGATATAGAAATTGTTACCGCAAATGGTGACTTGGTAGATATGGGGATGGCTATTGCAGATTGGACAACAGTGACCCCTGAATTTTGTATGACACATTACGAAGAAATTCCTGAAATTGTTAAAACAAATCGCGAATTATTATTAAGTATTTTAAGCGCACATGGTTTTGTCAATTATCCGGCTGAATGGTGGCATTTTTCATATGGTGATCGTTATTGGGCATATCACAAAAAACAGAGTCATGCGATTTATGGACCGGCGGAAAATTTTTTGTAAGTAATTATATGGGCAGATTATCGATCAAGGAACCCGGATCAAAAATCCGGGTTCGCAATTATTTATATCGGTTACTAACGTATATTTCCTCATTTTTTTATACGGTACATGCGTCATACTTTCAGATCAGGCATTACTCACCAAATCGATAATTAAATTCGAGTTTTAATAAGTTCGCGTGAAATGCTCCGCTAGTTGCAAGTGGGCTGGTAAATGCTTGGACTGGTATCCCAAAGCCACCTTGCGTATTAGTAACAGACGCTACTGTATCTACTGAAGGAACATGAAGATATAAGTATTCAAGTGACACAGATGAATGGCCGATCGCTGCAAGCTCCATACCAATCCCTGCTGTCCAACCAATTTCATTTTCATCGGATGAACTACTGCCAGCACCCATAAATGACGTGTTATCTATAAAATTATTACTGACTTTGAGCTGTGTCAATGCAGGACCGCCAGTCAAATATATAAAGCTTGGCCAAGGATGGATAAATTCATAGCCCACTCGACCACGAAGAGTGAATAACCAATTGGTACTCATGGATGTGGAGACATAATATTGACCTGAGTTGTCAAAATAGTTGGCATTATTAGCGTTATTAGATGAATTAAGTGGAAGTGCACCATAATCTAAAACTAAGCCGTATACCAAGTGTTTCCAAACCCAATCATGGCCAGCCACGAGACCGACAATGACAGAGTTAGGATCATTTGTCGATGAGCCTGCCTCATTTATAGCATTAATGTCCGTGGCATTAGAAAAGTAAGATGTATCGGTTACTGAACCTGCATTCGTAGAGAGGTGATTACTTCCAAAACCTCCTCCAAGATAAATACCTAGATAAGGGCCTTGCCAAGTGGCAGGCGCTGCTAATGCAGTTGAACCTTGAAGTGATGAATAGATAAATAATAAAAAAACGAATACATTGCGTAATCCTTTTTTAGCATACAATTTTGACATAGTACATGAGTCCTTTCTTTATTTTTCACAGCACTGTATCATAAGAAAATAAATACGGATAGGGATATTATTGTGAAGACGTTACGATTTTTTTTGCTATTTACCCTTGTTGCGCAGTCTTTTGTAACAACTGCTTTAGCTAAACCATCTTCGCTTGAGTTCATGACATCGCAAGATCTGTCAGCGAGTAATGCTAACTCAAACATCAATTTGCAAAATAGCGGTAATACGGCTGCAACTGTCTACGGTCTTTATGTACGTCAATTTTCTTATGTTACTCCTGGACAAAGTTGCAGTGCCGCAGTACCAATATATCCCAGCAGCACAAATGTTACGGTGGGGTCAGTGTTGATGCCAATTGCGATTAACCCTGGAAGAAGCGTTGCTATCGGCCAAAATTATTTATATAACATGATTCTGCAAGCAGAATATTATGTATATACCACTATTCCATCATCTCCTCCTGGATGTGCATTGCCTGGTTGTACATGGGGAAGTGATACAACGACTTATAATTGGTGTATTTATTTAGGTGCTTTAGCACCGGTTTCTACTTCCCCAGGTTACACATCCAATGTTCCACCCTCAACAGACGCTGCCTCCAGCACAGGAATATATGATTACAATGTGGTAAGTAACTTTATTACTATCGGACCAATCTCCTGTAATGATCAAACGCTCACTTGCAGTGCAGCAAGTCCACAAACACAACCATTTTCTTTGTAAGGACACTTGAATGAGTAAGATGAATGTCTATCTACTTTGTATACTTGGTGGAACTACGCTAATGATGTCTTCCTCCTATGCACAAAACACCTCTCCAAATATGTCATTAATGACAGCCCGTGATGTACAAACCAATTCGGTTTCTAATATTACAATTACAAATCTAGCGGCCCAATCGATTGTTACCTCTGGATTATTTATTGCGAGTTTTGATGTTAATGATTGTTCTGTTTGTTATGGGGGTGTTGTTTCGGGAGATAATGCTGGTGGCGCAGTGTATGCTCCCGTCAGCTTCAAAGCCAATCAAGTTGTGCCAATTGGGCAAAATTACTTATATAACATGCTTTATAATGGTATTTATTATATAAAAAATACAGTTGGCAGTTCTCCTTGTTCATTACCAGGTTGTTCATGGCCTGGCGATGATCCCAATATTAGAGGTTGGTGTATAACTATTAATGCATTGTCTCGTAGTTCTAGTTATACATCCTCAAATTATACCAATGGAACCAATCTACCTGCGAATGCGCCAGCATATGCTGCTGCTGGAAACTCTTCTCCATTTAATTACAAGTACGATTTAATCAACCCAAGCACTTTAGGCACTGGCGAGGCTTGCTTAGGACCTATTGTTTGTAATGATAAAACACTTACCTGCAGTGTGGCCACCCCGCAGAATGAATCATTTCAGCCGTATAATTAATGTAACTCGCATATGTGTAGTGTGATGAATAAAAAGGGATAAAGACTATGTCAACCATCAAATCAATCGACGCTAAAACAGCAAAAGAATGGCTTGATAAACATGAGGCCATTATTATTGATGTTCGTGAACCAGGGGAACACGCAGCAATACATATTGTTGGTGCTACATTAATTCCGGTCAATATGATTGACGAAAATAAGCTCCCTAAATTTCATAATAAAAAATTTATTATCCATTGCCAGCTAGGTAAAAGAGGCGCTATGGCATGCGAAAAATTACTACGCAATAATCCAACTCTCGATGTTTATAATTTGGAAGGCGGTATTGAGGCTTGGGAAAAAGCTGGTTTTAGTGTTGAAAAAAGCCATAAAATGTTTTTATCAATCGAACGACAAGTACAAACTACTATCGGCAGTGGAGTTTTACTTGGTTTAATACTCGGTTATTTTCTCCATCCCGGGTTTCTTTTCTTATCTGCGTTTTTTGGTGCCGGACTTCTTTTTGCAGGGCTCACTGGTAGCTGTGGTTTAGCAATTTTGATGGCAAAGATGCCATGGAATAGTAAAACTTAATGACGCATCAGCTAATACAAAAATTTAATATTTAAGGGTTAATTATATTAAATTAAGAATTTTAAGAAAGTGTGGATATGAGTAAAGAAAGTAAAAACATTTTATGTATGTTAGCAATAGCATTGTTGCTTACAATATTAAATTATATTGTAGGCAATTTAAGTTTATCAAATCCATATGATATTGGTCGTTTGCTTGGTTCTCTGATTGGTCAGCCCGCGATATCGGTTTTTATTACTTGGTTTGTAAACTTAGTGATTAATCTTTTTAGAAAAAACAAAAAACCTATGTCAATAATTTTCATGTGGATAATATTTGTTTTCTTTACTATGGGAAACTTACTTACGCTTTTCACTCATAGATGAAAAAGCATGAAATTTAAAAAATCTGTACGACTTTGTGAAGAAATTGATACAAAATTGAATAAAAGACGAATAATTCATTTTTTGGATGAATGTAAAGTAGTCAACAATCATTATTCAAAAATTTAAAATGATAATCCAGCAATTGAATGTGAATGGTCTTCATTATCGTGCTAATTTGTTCTCTATTGTAAGTGACGCGATGATTAAGCCCACCCTACAAAAAATGACGTAATGTAGCCCGGGACAAGGTCCCGGGGATTATTTAATCGAAATCCAGTTAACTGACTTACTAAAGTGTAATTCACAGCCATTCTTTTTGATGCCATGTATCGGCAATATTCCATTCAGCTTCTGAAAATTTTGCATTATCTGTCTGTAATAATACCCATTGGGTAAATTTGGCAATTTTTTCAGGTGGTTGCAGAACACTTTCTTCCTTCTTCGGTACTAACATTAGCTTGTATAATTTCAATAGCTGTTTCAGCAAGATGTTAGGTTTCTTCTAGTGTTTTTAAAGTACGACCAGTAATCAAAACAGTAAGATCTTTTTGCTTTGCCAACTCCAATGCTAATGCACGCCCGATGCCTGTGCCGCCACCAGTGATAATTGCATATGCTTTCATGAAGATCTCCATTGAGAAGGAATTATAAATTTCAAGGGGGTGATTTTTGACTTTATACGTCAATGATGTGTTAAGTCAATACTTGACTTGTTGTGTTTTTTGGTTTCATCTCTAAGTTGTTTCCTGTAGTTTGTAACTTTAATTGTATGCACTTGTTTTAGATGAAGCAGAAATCTATAGTAAGCAAATAGGCTGTTTCATTTGGTTGTTAAAATTATAAATGTGAGTTAACTATGCCATCACCATTATGTCAGGCTGTATGTAACGGTAATTTGAAGGAAGCCGCAGTATTACTAGAAGCTGGTGCTGATCCAAATAAGAGCGATGAAGATAATAATTTCCCGCTTCATTTGGCTGTTTTAAATAATAATTTTGAGATGGTAAAATTACTATTACGGGAAGGTGCGAAACCTGATATCCATTATTCAAAAGAACACGTAGCGATCATACAGATAGAGCAATGCTCACCGTTATTATTGGCTATTGATCAGGGAAATCTTGAATTAGTTAAATGTTTAGTAGAGGCTGGCGCTGATATTCGAGGTGAGATAAACCTCTATCGATTTCATACATCTTGGCCACCCCTTCATATGGCACTATTGAGAGGAAATCTAGAGATTATTAAGTATTTAATTCAACAAGGTGCTGATTGTAACAAGGCTGGTTGCGATGGTGCTTTACCTATTTTCTTGGCAATAAACTGTACTTATTGTGAGAATGATTCAGAAAAAAATACGCAAAGAGTATTGGAGATACTTGATATTTTGTTACAAGCAGGGGTTAATCCAACTATAGTTCCAGTATCTATTAATGGTAGAACCCCATACCCTAATACTTTAAATTTTGCTAAAAGTTGTTTAGACGAGAGGATTGCTAATGCAGTAGAAACTGCTATCGCTAATTATCGGTTTCAACCAACCAAAAAAATAAAAGAAGAAAAAGTTCAAGCTAAAACAGTTTTTTTTAAATTTCATCAATTAGATAGTGTGTTGACGGTTGAATCTCAAAATGCAAAAGTAAAAAATTTTGAAAACAAATTTGGCTAGAAAATTCTTATCTATAGCGCAAATTACTTTTAAAAAAGTTATTTAGCCTTTATTATAATGAATAATCGGCTAGTTCTGGACAAAGTCTCTGACATGATTTAATAAATATCCTGGCTCTTCAAGCCATGCTACTCGCTAATTATTAGTCACTAAAAGTAAATGTTACCAAGTTGAAAACGGAGAATATGAACGATGTTTGCAACATTACCTGACCAAACTCGCATTTATTATAATATAAATGGAACAGATGCTATTTTAGATATTCATAAACCGGTATTAATTGTTTTGCATGGCGGCCCTGGCATATCTGATCATACAATGTACCAACCGTTTTGGTCAAAATTACAAAATGTCATTCAAGTTGTTTTAATTGACATGCGAGGACATGGTAAAAGTGATGGGCGCGACTCACCAGAAAAATGGACTTTACAACAATGGGGTAGAGACGTTTATGATTTTTGTCAGGTTTGTCAAATTCAAAAACCTATTATAGCTGCAGTTTCTTTTGGTGGTTGGGTGGCTCTCTCTTATGCTATACAATTTCCCACCCATCCAGCTGGGTTGATTTTATGTCATACTGAGGCAAAAATCGAAAAGGAAATTCGAAAAGAAGCATATCGTCGCAAAGCAATCAAAATGAAAGTTGATCCAAATAATATTGCCAATATTGTGCAACAAATATTTGATTGGGCTCCCGGAGTAGATACCAAAGCGCTCTATATAAATCATTGTGTTCCATTGTATTCTACTAGTCCGTATAAACCAGAAGAATTTGCTGCTTGTATAAGGAATCCTTTGGTGTGGGATACTTTTGGACGTGCACAACATGAATTCGATTTCATGCCGCAATTAAATAAAATTACTGCTCCCACTTTAGTAATAACTGGTGAAGACGATCCAGAACACCCACCAGAAACTGCGGAGATACTGGCTAACCATATAACTGGCGCAAGATTAATTATAATGAAAGATACTGGTGTTCCTGTTTATCGAGAAAGAGAGGCAGAGACATTAACTATTCTAGCAGATCAAATTAATACATGGTTGGGTTAGTGTTAAGTAGAGATGAGATAAAAATGTAAGGGGGGCAAGAAATGTATGAGGCCAAGTCTTTACTTATAATAAAAAGGAAAGAGTAAAAATGGAGAACGCAAAATGACTAGACAAGAACTCGACGCGACTTTAGCTAAGCTAGAACTGAATGTACCAGAAGCTGAGCGCAACGATATCGCTAATGCTGTGTGGTTAATCGAAGAGATGACCGCTTTGGTCAGAAAGCCGCGTTTGGTTACTGATGAATCGGCCCATATTGTTTTGTTTCCGAAGGATTAAACTATGATTCCCGATTATCTAACCATTGTTGAGGCGGCATGTTTGATTGAGAAGCGTGAATTATCGCCAGTTGAGTTGACTAAAAATAGACTGCAACGTATTGAACAATTGGATGGGCGACTGAACAGTTTTATTCGCGTTCTTTCTGACGAAGCGCTTGCTGCTGCAGCAGTTGCTGAGGCAGAAATTGCTGCGGGACATTATAGAGGCCCGCTGCATGGTATCCCGATTGGACTCAAAGACGTTTTTGAAACCAAGGGTATTCCTACTACCGGTCATTCAAAAGTCATGCAAAATCATGTCCCAATATCCGATGCCTATTCGGTTAAGCAACTGAAGAGAGCCGGGGCAATTATCATGGGTAAACTAGCAACACATGAATTCGCTTTTGGAGGTCCTAGTTTTGATCTACCTTGGCCACCTGCGCGTAATCCCTGGGATACTACCCGTTTTACTGGTGGATCGTCGACGGGTACAGGAGCTGCTGTGGCGGCGGGATTGGTTCTCGGTGGTCTTGGTAGTGACACTGGCGGTTCGATTCGCGTTCCGGCGGCCTATTGTGGTCTAACTGGGATGAAACCCACTTATGGCCTTATCAGTCGCACAGGTATTTTACCATTGGCTTATTCACTTGATCATGCGGGACCTTTGGCATGGACTGCTGAAGATTGTGCCATTCTACTACAGTCGTTAGCCGGTTTTGATCCTACGGACTTAACCTGTTCCAATCATCCAATCCCAGATTACAGAAGAGCATTAACTGGTAATGTTAATGGTCTACGTGTCGGTCTACTTCGACACTTCTATATGACTGACAATAAAGTTAACACTGCAACTCGTGTCGCGATTGATGCTGCAGCTAAAAAATTGGAAGAAATGGGCTGCATAGTGAGTGAAGTGCAATTGTCTCCATTATCTGAATGGACTGCATGTGGTTCAATCATCATGCTTGCTGAGGCTTATGCAATTCACGAATCTAATCTCCGTGCACGCTTCACCGATTACGGTCAAGTATTCCGTGACCGTATGGCGTTAGCTGGACTGCTGACCAGTGCTGATTATATTCAGGCAACGCGTCGACGACGAGAATTGATTGATGAGTTTGATCGAGTAATGACTGATTTTGATGTGATTCTTACTGCGGCTGTTGCAAATGAAGCGCCAAAACTAGAGGCAGTTGGCAAGTTTGCGATCTTTGAACGGCCACTTTTGACAATGCCATTCAATGTCACAGGCAATCCTGCAATATCTGTGCGTTCTGGCTATACTGAAGCCGGACTACCTTTATCAATGCAAATTATAGGTAAGCGCTTCGATGATGCCACGGTATTACGTGTTGCTGATGCATATGAACATGCCACTCCATGGAGTAAGCGGCATCCTTCGTTATAGATAAAAATGTTTGACCCTTAGTGGGTTGCTCATGAAGAAAACAATAAAGACAAATGAAAGTGCGAAGGTTGCAGGTTTTTTATTTAAATTGGCGGCGGCTATCATTTTGTTAATTTAACTTATTGATAATAAATACTAATATTTTAATTTAATATATACCCCCAATGTGCACCTTATTTTTGTAGCTTTAATAGACAGTGTTAGACAATTGATTGAATAGATTATGCAATTGCAACAAGGTGTAATTACAAAAAATATTAGGGCAATCAAAGATGTATAGAGTTAATATTATTTAAAATCAATAAATTATATTTTTTCCAAAGAATAATTCATTTTTTTGAACAATAAGCACTCATATTTTCATATTGAGTAAAGAGAAGTGGCTTATTGGTAAGTGTCTATAATTAGTTTAGATAACTTGTTAATTTGAAAATCGTGCCGCAGCCCAGTGTTTGTGAAGAAATATTCATAGTATATATGGTTGGTGACAGTATGTTGAAACAAATACAAATATATAAATTGTTCAGTAGGTATATTCTCCCGGCTTCCATTGTCTCTACAATACTTTTTTTGGTTCTTTGTTGGGTTCTTGGTTACTTTTTGCTGGGCATTGAATCGAAGAATAATGCTACATGGCATCATGCTATTTTTATAGTTGGATTGACATTTTTATTAGTGATTGTTGCTTGGGTCCAATTGCAAAAAATAAAAGAAGCCGCCCGCGCAGATTTTTTGCTGAGAGTTGATGATAGGTATGGGGGCGAATTAACTGTAGAAGCTAGAACTATCATACATATTTTTTACAGAGATGCGGATAAGCTCTGTGAAAAAAAAGAGCTGATTACTGAAGATGCAAGAATACGTCATATTCAGAGTAAAATAAAAGAGCTTGGTCAAAGTAAGAATGAAGATGATTGCAAAAAATTTGTCTGCTTATTAAATTTTCTAGACTTCTTGGAAACTATAGCGTACTTTTGTAATCACGAACATTTAGCTAAAGAGGATATAAATGAGTTGTTAGGAGGAACCTTAACTTTTCATTATAAAGTATTTGAGTCGTGGATTTGTTATAGAAGATGTAAGTATAAAGACGAAAAATACTATATCGAATTAGAAAAACTGGTAAAAAATGAAAACGATTTTTAAGAGGCTTTTTATAGCGAGTAGCCCGGGTTGAAAACCCGGGGAATATTTATTGAAATCCTGGCTCGTTGGGCATAAAAGCTGTCTATCTGTATAGTGGTACGTTATACGTCCTAATGTACATTATGACAATTGTTTAATAAAAACCGCAGTAAGCCCTACCTCAATAGAAAATCACTGATAAACAATAGATTACTATATACTCTTCCCAACAAATAAATTTTTAATATTAAGTAAAGGAAGCGGCATTCTTCTTTATTAAAATGCTTACTAAATAAAGTAACTTTATTTAACTTTTCTCTTAATAAAGGATAAGCAGTTTTCCTTTATTTAACGTATTGCTAAATAAATTTTTTTAGCAAGTAGCCTGGAGCAAAGCCCTAATGAGTCTTTAAATAGGAAGCCAGCTCTTTGAGCCTGGATACATTGAAATAAAAAGACCACCTAAAGGTGGTCTTTTTATTTCAATTTGGTGGAGGCGGCGGCTACCACATTTAATACATATCTTATTGATTAATTTGAAATTATAAAATAAGACATTAGGAATATGCCCTCAAAAATGCCCCCATTTCGTGCGCCACCTAAGAATTTATAAGGCATTGTAGGATGTTTATAATTTTAGCTTAAATTAATAGTGAAGGCAAAAGTTAAGATCATTACTTGAGAAAGTTGGATATGTGGAGGGGGTATTGGTACTTTAATAACGGTAATGCTATTTTATAATGTTGGTATTAATAGTCATACATATATAACTACAGCATTACCGTACTAAGTGCGATGATGTTTTATTAGATCAATATCATTTTAGTTAGTTTTGTTACGACTTACCTGTATGCGTTCCTCAATCCAACTTATGACTTCAGATTCGATCCAACCGACAGAGCGTCCGCCAAGTGAAATTGGTTGAGGGAATAGGCCTTTGGATATCTTTAAATAAATGGACGAACGTGAAC
>JAGVJQ010000103.1 GCA_020051015.1 Gammaproteobacteria bacterium | reverse complement strand
CTCTTCCGATCTAAAACAACCGCTAATTTTGCTGGATAGTAAACAGATTAAAAAATTTGTTATACCCGATGATCATATCAAATTAAATAAAATTGATGTTTTAGGTAGTATTTCATCAACGAGTGATTATTTTCACACGCAACCGCCTATTTCTGGTTTACATGTTTGCCTTGCTGAGCATCAAACTGCTGGACGCGGCCGTTTTGGTCGAACTTGGCATGCTCCATTTGGCGCTAATATTTATCTATCTTGTCGATGGTTAATTGAACAAGATGTGAGTGATTTTAGTGGCTTAAGTTTAATGATTAGTTTGGCAGTTATTGAAGCATTAACGCAATTAGGCGTTCGCGATTTAAGTGTCAAATGGCCCAATGATATTATTTGGCAAGGTAAAAAACTGGCGGGTATTTTGGTAGAAATGCAAGCAGAAAGTAATGGTATAACACAGGTTATCATCGGTATCGGCATTAATGTAAATATGAGTCATCTGGCAACAACCGATATTCATCAACCATGGGCATCGGTCGATACCATTATGGGGCAGCCACAAGATCGCAATAAGTTAGTGGGTTTGTTAATATCACAATTAATGCAAAAACTAGCCATTTTTAATGAGCAAGTATTTAATTATTTCCGTCCTTTATGGTCAAAATACGATAATTTATCTGGTAAGAAAATCAGCTTGAAAATAGGCAAAAAAACCATTCATGGCATTGCCCAAGGTGTAAATGCACAAGGTTATTTATTAATCGAAGACCATGATCACGTGGTTCATGCTTGTTCATCGGGCGAAGCAACAATTTTAAAATAGGGTTGTGTAGACCCCCTCCTGTCGATTAAAATAACCTCATTTCAATCCCGCCCCCTTCGGAGAAGACGAATGAAACATCTTGGTTCCTACAGTATTAATGAAATTAAAAATGACAAATTAAAAACCTGGGTAAATAAAATTGCAGATTTATGTCAACCAGCAGCAATTTACTGGTGTGACGGTAGCCAAGAAGAATATGACCACCTCTGTGCTGAAATGGTCAAAAAAGGTACGTTAAAAAAATTAAATCCTGAATTACGACCCAACAGTTACCTGGCCTTATCTGATCCTAGTGATGTGGCACGAGTAGAAGATCGTACTTTTATTTGCTCCAACTTCGCTGAAGATGCCGGCCCAACCAATAATTGGGTCGCCCCAACTGATATGAAAGTAACGTTGTCCAAACTATTTAATGGTTGTATGCGTGGCCGCACCATGTATGTGGTGCCCTTTAGTATGGGTCCATTAGGCTCTCCTTTTTCAATGATTGGGATTGAAATTACTGACTCTGCTTATGTTGCAGTTAACATGAAAATCATGACTCGCATGGGTAAAGCTGTCATTGATACGCTGGGGGATGGCGACTTTGTCGAGTGTTTACATTCCGTTGGTATGCCGTTGGTAGAGGGCGAACAAGATGTCATCTGGCCTTGCAACAAAGAACATAAATATATCGTTCATTTCCCCGAAGAAAAAGCTATTTGGTCTTATGGTAGTGGCTATGGCGGCAATGCCTTATTAGGCAAGAAATGTCTTTCCTTGCGAATTGCTTCCGCTATTGGTCATGAAGAGGGTTGGCTAGCTGAGCATATGCTAATTCTTGGTGTTGAAGCACCAACTGGCAAAAAACACTATGTCACTGCAGCGTTCCCAAGTGCATGTGGGAAAACCAACTTCGCTATGTTGATTCCACCTCATTCATTAAATGACTGGAAAGTTACCACTTTAGGTGATGATATTGCTTGGATTAGACCCAATGAAGATGGTCGTTTGTATGCCATCAATCCGGAAGCTGGTTTCTTTGGTGTGGCACCAGGGACCTCGTTTAAAACTAATCCTAATATGATGAAAACAATTAGCCATAATACTTTATTTACTAATGTGGCGTTAACGCCTGACGGTGATGTATGGTGGGAAGGGATGACTGACACGCCACCAGCTCATTTAACTGACTGGCAAGGTCAACCATGGACACCCGACTGTGGTCGTAAAGCTGCGCATCCCAATGCACGTTTTACAGTAGATACCGCACAATGCCCTATTTTGGACCCAGAATGGAATAATCCTGATGGGGTCCCCATCAGCGCTTTCATTTTTGGCGGTCGACGCTCAACCACGATTCCTTTAGTTTATCAAACGGCAAGTTGGGAAAATGGTGTTTACTTTGCTGCAACCATGGGTTCAGAAACCACCGCAGCAGCCACCGGTCAAGTGGGCGTTTTACGTCACGATCCGATGGCAATGTTACCATTCTGTGGCTATAACATCGGTGATTATTTCCGTCATTGGTTAGACATGGGTAAGAAAATAAAACATCCCCCGATTATTTTTGGTGTGAATTGGTTCTTAAAATCCTCACAAGGCAAATTTTTGTGGCCTGGTTATACCGATAACATGCGTGTATTAAAGTGGATGATTGAACGTGTTGAAAATCGTATTGGTGCAAAAGAATGTGCGATTGGTTTTGTTCCACGATTGGAAGATATCAATTTAGAAGGTTTAAGCGCATTTAGCGAAGATACATTTAACCAATTGACTTCCGTTCAAATTGATATGTGGCAACAAGAATTGCAACGTCATCATGAGTTATTTGAGCTTTTTGGTTCACATGTACCAACAGAGTTCGAAAAAATTCTTGCAACAATGAAAGCTCATCTTGCTAATTAAAGGTGAATAGGAAAATGGTGGGCACATATTGTTATGCGATACCTCTTCGAGGGCAACAATATTTAGCCCACCCTACATTTTTCATGACCGTAATGCATTCACCCGGGCTACTTGGCACCTGGTGAACCGATGACTGGTGATGAGAAATTCCCAATCCCAGGCACGCTATCTTTCACTTCATTAGCACAATTGGTTGGCAAACTGCCCGGCATTAAGGTCTGTTTGCTTCCAGGAGAACCTGGAGCACGTTCACCATTTAAAAATGCAGCCAATCCATTCGCTAATGATTCATCCGTTACAGTCGTTTGCGGAGCTTGTTTTGGATTACTCATTGGCTGAGGTGAGAATTCTGGAGCAATCGATGGAATAACATGACTTCCGGTTTGCTCTAATGTACCACCAATTACCACTCTAGGATCAAAATCAATATCGATTGGACTACTCGATCGCGAGTCTCTTGGTGATGGTACTGGTGAAGCGTCATCAGCAGCAACTGCCACTTGCTCTTGGTTCACAGGCAAGTCTAATTTTTTCACATTCGATACATCATCCGCTTTAACAATCGGAGATTTTCCCGTATTTTTTGGTGGCTCCACTTGCGATACTGGTTGGTACCCTTGTCGAACAGGTGATGAATTACTGCTAAATAAACTCTTGAAACCTGACCACAGTGATGACACAGCCTTGGCAACTGTTTTTACGGCACTGGTAGCAACTTCAGCTGTTTTCTTTACAACAGTTGGCCCCGCTACTGCCACCGCTCCAAGACCAAGGGCGCCCCCAACGGCTGCCCACACTGGCACACCACCAATAATAACCGCTCCAGCACCAGCAGCTGCTAACAAGCCACCACCAACAACACCACCGACAGCCATACCCGCCATGATAACTTTATGTTTAGTTGTCAACGGCTCATATTTTTCTTTAATGCCTACTGCGGTTGCAAAACGATATGACCATGTCTGTTCACGAAGTTTAGCCGGCGCTAGAAGTTCTGCATGCACTTGAATCATTTGATTAGCTAATTTTTTTAAAACTGATGTAGCAACTCGTAATTCAAAATTATCTGATGCTGATTGACATTGTTCATGCACACAACAGCCAGTTAAGCAATCGTTCAGTTCAACCATATTTTTTTGTTGTTCTTGTAATTGTTTTAAATTCCATTTCTTCTGTTTCAATTTATCATCAAAAAACGCATTCATCACAATCCCAATAGATTGCCCGGTTAATAATGTATCTAAAACCTCTCCTTTAGAGAATCCTTCACGCCCTGCATTTTTCATTTTCAAAACAGATATTGCCTGATTATATTGATCGAGAAATGCACGATCAACATCGTTGTTTTCTAAATCTAATGTTCTGTTTTTTAAAGCATTTAACTTGGAATTAAGAAATTGTTTTGCATAACCATTTACAAAGGGGCCATCTTTTTTCAGGAAAAAAGATGAAAACTCTAATGTTAATTGCCTCGTTTTTTCCACATTATTATTTTTATATGCAGGAATGACTTGGTCCAGGAATTTAATAACATTTGCATCGTTTGGCATTACACTGACTCCAGTTGGAAATCATTGAGGATGATATTAGATTACCTATCAAAAATTAAGCAATTATTAAGAAATGTTTAAAAAGTGATTAAATTGCATAAAAAATCCCTCCTTGGATTTAAACAAAAGCTAGAAAAAACTTTTATATAACATACTGATACCGACTAACACCAAAAAACCGGCAAAAAACCGTTTTAACATAGGGACCGGTAAGGTATGAGCAAGCTTGGCACCTAGGGGTGCAAAGGCAACGCTGGCAACACTCATGCAAGCAAATGCAGGCCAGTATAAATAACCTGTCATCCATGGTTTTGGGCTAACCATATGAAACTCTGAAAGCATTAAGCAAATTAAGCCTGATAACCCAATAAATAAGCCCCCTGCCGCGGAGGTACCAACAGCACTTCGCATGGGGACATTGTAATAACTGTAATATGGCACCATCAGGCTACCGCCACCCATACCGAGTAATGAACAAAAGCCTGCAATGCTAAACATGCTGGCATTTAATTTAAATCCGGTTGGTAAAGTACGGCTATCACTACTGGCAGAACGCGGATGCAGCAATGAATATGCCACAAAAAAGACGAAAAGACCGAAAATGGTTTCCAGCATTTGGCTAGACATATAAATTGCCAATAAGGCTCCTGCTACTGCACCGACGATACAACTTGGCAATACTCGGCGAAAAATATCCCATTTCACGCCGCCGCGCTTATGATGTGAGTAAACAGAGACTATCGACGTTATCACAATATTGGCTAACGAGGTTGCAACTGCGACATGCATGATCATCGCCTCAGGAAAGCCAACATCCGGCAAAGCAAATGCCAAGAAAGGAATGACAACCAAACCACCACCGATACCAAATAAACCAGCTAATAAGCCAGATAATGCACCAGCACTTAAATAGCTAAATATCTCAATAACCATGTATTTTGTTAACTCCCGAGAGGCTATTTCCACTGTGTCCTAGCACAACACCAAACATCGATACGCTCCACACCGGCTTGCCGCAACACTTTACTTAATTCATCTACGGTATGGCCGGTGGTAACTATATCATCGATAATGGCTACATGCTTCACAGTTAATGGTTTTTGCAAAATAAAAGCATTTTTAACGTTTTTATCGCGTTCATGGTGCGCCAAGCTAGATTGCGGTACAGTGGCTTTGGCTCGTTGACAATAATGTTTGCCAATAGGCAGTTTTAATTTCTTAGCCGCTGCTTTTGTTATTTCTAATGCTTGGTTATATCCACGTTCTCGCAACCGGGTATTATGCAAGGGGACTGGCAGCAAGAGTGCTGGCAGAGATTGTTGTTTATACCAATTTTGCTCGGCATTTTGTGCTAATAACTCACCGAGTATTCGGGTATAAACTAATTGATGGTTGAATTTGGCTGCAGTAATCATCCGATCGATTGGTTCTTCATAATCACACAGCGCAAAGACATGATCAAATGCGGGAGAGGAAGTCTGACATTGACCACAAGTATCTGATGTAGAAGAAGTTGGTAAGCGTATTCCACATTGTTTACAGGCTAAACTTGTCCACGGTAATTCTTTTTCGCAGGCGGTACATAAGTCACGTGGTTGATTGGAGCGTTCGGCGCATAATACACAGGTATGAGGGAAAAATAACTGTTTTAACCTGGTCGACAACGACATCCAATCCTCCCGGCTTGATTTGACAAGCGTTTGAAAGCGAGTACAATATTAAGTCAATATTTATGGTCCAATGAACAATGAAGACAAAAAGTTGTTTTCATTAGGGTCTGTTTACAATTCTTTATGCCCAGCATAGTAAAACTGTAAACAGACCCTAGCGATAATGTATCGCAAAAATGGATAGGAAGGAAGCTAGGATAATGTTTTTAGTGCATTAAATCCTGGCGCATGTCGATTGAAACATGCATTTTGATGACGGAGATATCTCATGAAACCAAGCTTAGCGCTGGCACAACAACCATTAGAAAGTGTTTTTATCAGCAAAAAACGCCACCAACTTGGCGTCAATGTTAGCATGGTATTACTTGGTGCGTTATTGATTGCTCTGGCAGCACAAATTTCCATTCCCTTACGTCCGGTTTCAATGACCTTGCTTGATATGGCTGCTTTTTTCTGTGCGATGGCATTTGGACCACGCTTAGCGGGATTAATGATCGTCAGTTATTACATTTTAGGTAGTTTAGGCGCGCCCATCTTCGAGAATGAGCAATCCGGGATCAAGTTATTATTAGGATTTAATTTAGGTTATTATGTTGGTTTAGTTCCCTCTGCCATGCTTACTGGTTATTTGGTGCAACATGGTTGGGGACGACACATCATTACCTCATTTTTAGCTGCCGCCATCGGGATGTCAATCTTCATGTTTTTTGGTGCTGCTGCCATTGCGATGCATTATGGTTGGTGGTTTGCGTGGACATATGGTATTTCACCATTTATTGGTATTAATTTATTAAAAATAATTTCCTTGTCTGTTGTTATTCCGCAAGTATGGAATGCTGTAGGCGAGAAAGGAGAAAAATAATGTTATTGGATGCTAAAGAGTCTTGTTTATTATTGGTTGACGTTCAAGAAAAATTAACCCCACTTGTCCATGAACACGAAAAATTAATTAAAAATTGTCAATGGATGTTAAAAGCCGCCACTATGTTAAATATTCCTGTCGTTGCTGCCGAACAATATCCTAAAGGGCTTGGACACACTATGCCGGCATTAAAACAAGCATTACCTGCGGCAACACCTATCATTGAAAAAACTTCTTTTTCTTGTGCATCTGATGAAAACTGCATGTATCAACTTAAAAAAGTTGATCGTGAGCAAGTGGTGGTAATGGGTATTGAAGCACACGTTTGTGTCTTACAAACTGCACTTGAATTATTATCAGAAGGGCGTGAAGTTTATGTCATTGCTGATGCAGTTTCTTCGCGAAATCCAGAAGATACTCGTTATGCACTTGACCGCATGAATGGCGAAGGCGTGATTGTCGTTACGCGTGAAATGGTATTATTTGAATGGCTACAAGGCACTGTTGGAACTGATATATTCAAACAAGTGCAGAAAGAATTGTTTTAAATAATTTTTTCCTGAAAGAATTTAACTGATATTAAACACTCTTCAACAACGGCTTGATAATGAACCACTCCCATTAATGGCGCCGATATTTGTTGTTGTAGCATCATGATATTTTCTTGCAAAAATAACATATCAGAATCGATACAATTGGCAATCCAGCCAATTAAATGACAATTTTTTTGTTTAATCGCCTGGTATGTTAATAAAGCATGGCTTAAGCAACCCAATCGCATACCAACAACCATAATAATTCCAGCATTAAGTTGTTGTGCGACATCGGCCATGGTTTCGCTGGCATTTAATGGCATGAACCAGCCACCCACCCCTTCAATTAAATGAATGTCGGCAGGAGTTGATAACGCATCTTGACATTTACCTACAATATTTTGTGCTGTTAACTGAATATTATTTTGTTCAGCCGGAATATGCGGCGCGACTGGCGGCTCAAATGCAAAGGGATTTATTGTTGTAAGCGGCAAATGGATGCTGGCAGCTTGCTGTAATGCTAAAGCATCGTCATTAATTAATCCTTGTACCGATTGTTGACAACCCGATGAAACTGGTTTTAAGGCAATGGTTGATAATCCAGCATTATTTAGCCACTTTAGTAAACCACAACTTACATAAGTTTTGCCAACATTGGTATCCGTGCCAGTAACAAATAATTTCATTTTTTTACCTCTGCTACGATATAACATAATTCATACGTTATGGGTAATTTGCCATTAATAGCATATTGTTGATAATGCTTTTCTGCTGTTAAAAACGATTTTTTAGTCAAGATGTGTTGTGGCGGTGATCTTATAACATGATTAGCGCCTACATTTTTAATACTATGCAAAAGTGATGAAAAATCTTTATATAATATTTTATGTGTTTTTACTTCACAATCTCTTATTACGAATCCATTATTTTGAATTTTGTTGCGAATCTCATCATTAGTCATGAATGCATTGACATGACAGGTGTTATTAAAACAAGTTCGCAATTCATGTAAACTATTTTTGCTTAAGATACTTAATAGTAACAGCCCTTTTGGCATTAAAGCTCTATGCCACTCTGATAGCGTTGCTGTAAGATTCAAACTCCATTGCAATGCCATACTTGAAAAAATTAAATCAACTGAATTATCATTAAGCGGAATAGAATCAAAATCAGCACACAGATAGTGTGCTCTAGTTTTTATATTACTTGCATAATCAATCATGTTTTCTGCTAAATCTATGCCCGTTATTTTAGCAAGTGGATAATAATCAGTTAACATACGTACACCATAGCCAGTACCTGACCCTAGGTCGAGAATATACTGTGGATGATGGGGAATTAATTTTAACTTTGATAACAAGTGCTGAACCGCTATTTTTTGAATGACAGCGGCTTGCTCATAATTTTCTACTGCTTTATTGAAGCATCGTTTTATTTGTTTTTTTTGAAGTGCAATATCTTGCATTTAATTATTTCCAAATCACATTTAAAATTTTGTTGCTTGTTCAAGCCTGACAGCTATCGATACGAATCAAACTAAGAAATGTAGCCCGTATTAGCGAAAAAAATTATTAAGTTTCGAATTTTCATTACTTTTAAAAAATGAAAATAACAAAATCATTCACCATAAGAGCGTAATACGGGATCGTGCCATGTACAACCGTCGATCCCGTATTACGCGTGATAGCATTTTTCTATAACTTACACATAGCAAGCAATACCTCTTTTGTATGTTCTAGTCGCGTTAATACGGGCTACATTTCTTAGCTTGACGCACATTTGGTTGATAAATACCATTATGATCGACATCGAGAAAAAAGCAGCTCGGCTATAATATCCGCAGTAAAGTACACCATGGCATGATTGGTGTTTTTTAAAGTTGTCACTTTAATTTTATCTGAGTAAAGTGGTAACTCATCTGCAATTCCAATATTAGTTATTCGATCATTCTCAGCCAAAATAAATTCCATTGGACAAGTTATCTTTTTAAGATCATTTCTCAAATCTGATTCAGCTAAAATTTTTAACCCATTAATCAAGGTTTGCTTATCAGGAATTTTTTTCATCATGCATTTTAATTTTTTATACAATTCCTTATCATTGTTTGTGCCTTGTACATTTAAATAAGCAAAGACATCAAAACCAACAACTTCATTTTCCTCAACTTGAGCTGCAAAATTATTGAATGTTATTTTAGGCATTCCTGGCCAATTGTTTTCAGCGACAAAACACGGAGTACCACCAATCACATATATTTTTTCAAAATTCTTTTCTGTTAATGCCAATTGTAAAGCAACTAGCCCTCCTAATGACCAACCTATTAATGTTGATTGTGAAGGTATAATATGTGAAATTGAATCTGCTAATTCAGACAATGTATCAGGGAATTGTCTTTGCCAATTTACACCATAACCGGGCAAGTCAAGTATTGCTACGCGATAATTTAAGGCAAGAATATTAGCTATTTTTTTCATAATGGTTGAGTCAAAACCCCAGCCATGAATTAACACAATATCTTTTCCGTTACCGATTGTTTGACAAAACATTGTTATATGCTTCCAATAATGAATCTAACAAATAATCGATTTGCCTTACATTATGTTCACAGCTTAGTGTTATTCTAAGACGCGATGTATTCCGAGGAACGGTTGGTGGCCGAACTGGATAAACTAAAATTTCTTTTTTTAATAATTCATCACTTAATGCACACGTATCTTTTTCCGTACCAATAATAATAGATTGAATGGCTGTTTCAGAATTTAAATACGGCAATTCACGTTGTTTAATCCCCTGTTTAAAATAATTGATATTCTCCATTAGTTTTTGACGGCGCCATGATTCAGTTTTAATAATTTGTAAACTGGCTAATAACGCACAGGCCATTGCTGGTGCTGCATTCGTGGTATAAGTGTAAGTTCTTGCTAGCTGTAATACTTGTTCAATTAAATCGCTGTTACCGGCGACTATACCACCAACTCCACCCAATGCTTTACCAAGGGGGCAAACTAAAATGGGAACATCATGTTGCGATAGTGAAAAATGTTCAACTGTTCCACAGCCATTTTTACCTAAAATACCAATACCATGGGCATCATCAATCATTAATAATGCATTACTATTTTTTGCAATTTTAACCAATTCAGGTAACGGAGAAATATCCCCCGCCATGCTATAAACACCTTCAGCAGCAATTAATTTATTTTTTGCCGTTGAGTTTTCGATAAGACTTGTTAAATGACTCATATCAAGATGTTTATAACGCTTTAATTTAGCATTTGATAATTTTGCCGCATCAAGTAGCGATGCATGATTTAATTTGTCTTGATAAATTAAATCATGTCTATCTGCAAATACTTTCATCACACCCAAGTTGGCCATATACCCACTAGCAAAAAATATTGCTTTATCACGTTGTAAATAATCAGCAAATTGCTCCTCTAATTCGCGATGAGCCGTGGTATAACCACTAATCATTGCTGAAGCAGTACTACCAACCCCATATCGCTCCGCGCCATGTTTAAAAGCGTTGATGACACGTAAATCATGTGATAACCCAAGATAATCATTACTGCAAAAGGAAAGATAATGTTTTCCATTGTAACAATAATTAATGTTTTTTCGCTGTGAAATCTCTTTGCGAATTCGATATAGATTTTTTTCTTTTAGCTCGGCAAGCACGAACTTGTCTCCATTCCTAACGCGTTTAGGAATCCCATATCGTCAACAGTCTCTGGATTTGGCGTTGCAAGTAAGACATTTTCGATGAAAATTGAACCAGCCCCTGCATAAAAGCAAAGCACTTGCATTTCATCACTCATTTGTAAGCGTCCTGCCGAAAGACGAATGATCGAGTGTGGCATCATAATTCTTGCAATAGCGATAACTCTAATGAAATTTAACGGTTCCACGGGTTTGGAATGTGCTAGTGGCGTTCCTTCCACTGATACCAAATGATTAATAGGAACACTCTCAGGATGCTTAGGCAAATTAGCTAGCTCAATTAAAAATTTCATTCTATCTTCGACTGTTTCACCCATGCCAATAATGCCACCACAACAAACATTGATCCCTGCGTTCCGAACCAACTCCAATGTATCTAACCTCTCTTGATAAGTACGAGTGGTAATGACTGTTGGATAATATTCACGCGAGGTATCAAGATTATGATTGTAGAAATCTAACCCTGCTTCTTTTAAGGCCTCCGTTTGTGGCTTAGTTAACATCCCTAATGTAATACATGTTTCCAAACCGATCGCCTTCACTTCTTTCACCATGTCAATGACCGTCGCTAAATCTTGATCAGTGGGACTCCGCCATGCTGCGCCCATGCAAAAACGACTAGCTCCTTGTTGTTTTGCGGCTTTTGCTTTTGCAATGACCAGTTCTTTATTCATTAATTTTTGTTTTTTAAGCTCTACTTTTTTATGATGACCACTTTGTGGACAATAACCACAATCTTCAGGGCACGTTCCCGTTTTAATACTGAGTAGGGTACTTAGTTGCAAATAGTTTGGATTAAAATTTTGGCGATGAATGCTATGCGCTTGGAATAATAACTCTATGAAAGGTAAAGCAAATAAATCTTTAACTTCATCGAGCGTCCAGTTATGTCGAGTTCTTGTCATTTTTAAATTTCCATTTGTCAACTTGCTTTTATAATACAGTTCACATATTCTTTGTCAACCGTAAATTATAAAATGGATGACAGGATGATTAAGTTACAAGAAAGAGATCTGAAACATATTTGGCACCCATGTGGCCAAATGAAAGACTTAGCAGCAAATCCACCATTACTTATTAAATCAGCCCGCGGTGCATTGATTACCCAAGAAGATGGGCGACAAGTTATTGATGCCATTTCAAGTTGGTGGTGTAAAAGTTTGGGGCATGGTCATCCACTCATTACGCAGGCATTACAAGCACAGTTAGCGCAATTTGAGCATGTTATGTTCGGTAATACGACGTATACCGCCATCATTGAGTTATCGGAAAAGTTAGCTCAATTAACACCGTCCTTATGCAAGGCTTCTTTTGCTAGTGATGGTTCATGTGCAGTTGAAATAGCGTTAAAAATGAGTTTGCACGCCAGGCAAATTACTGGTGAAACACAGCGCACAAAATTTATGGCTTTAGAAAATAGTTATCATGGTGATACGGGGCTTGCTATGGCCGTGAGTGATTTAGGTATTTATCGTTTGCCTTATCAAGCTGTTTTACCCAATGTATCTTTTTTGAAAAATATTCCTTATGTTGCTAATAAACTTGATCCACTGTGGCATGATTGCAGTAGTATGTGGCCAGCACTGGAACAACAATTAAATCAACAAGCCGCAAATTTAACTGCCATTATTGTTGAGCCATTAGTGCAAGGTGCTGGTGGTATGTTAATTTATTCAAAAGATTTTTTAGTTCGCTTACGTAAATGGACAACACAGCATAATATCCATTTAATTGCCGATGAAATTATGACTGGATTTTATCGTACCGGATTAAAACTCGCTTGCGATCACGCCATGATTGAACCTGATTTTTTGTGTTTGGGCAAAGGATTAACTAATGGTGTTTTACCATTGAGTGTGACATTAACCTCTAACGCAATTTATGATTTGTTTTACGATGACTTTGAAAAAGGAAAAACCTTTTTCCATTCCCATACCCATTCCGGTAATGCTTTAGCAACAGCTGCGGCTTTAGCATGTTTTAATGCATTTGATGTAGAAAATATTGAACAAAAAGTTCAAACACTGGAATTCACCTTGATTGAGTTGTTACAACAAATAGCCACTGAGACTGGTTACTTAACTAATATTCGACATCTAGGTGGTATTGTTGCCGCAGATCTTGTCAATGCATTTGATATTTCACGTCTCGGATATCTTGTAGGCCAAGAAGCCATCAAACGGGGAGCATTAATTCGCCCTATTGGTAATAGTCTTTATTGGGCACCGCCATTAAATATTGAATATGAAACATTACTTCAATTGCGGGATATTACTTGTGATGCGATAAAGACGAGATGTTGTGTTAGCTGATTTCGTTATTTAATAATAATATATTGCATATTAAACAAATACAATATAGCATTTATGGTATTGTTTTATTTATACCATATATGCTACAATTATGAAATTGAAGATGATGTTTTAGCGCTGCCAGATACATTACTTGCGAGATATCTACGACTAACTAACCTTATGCAAGAATATGGCCCCGATCTTGGAATGCCACATACACGAGCAATGGGTGAAGGCTTATTTGAAATACGAATGAAAGGACAGGAAGGAATCGCACGAGCTTTTTATTGTATTGCAATCAAAAATGAAATTTTAATCTTGCACATTTTTATAAAAAAACAGCAAGAAACTCCATTAAAAGAATTGCGAGTAGCAAAAGCGCGCTTGAAAGAGGTGAAAAAATATGTCAAGAAAATCACATGAGCAATTAAAAAACATTGCATTATCTCGACCAGGTGTATCCCAAGCCTTTGAGTCGATGGATGAGGAGTTTACATTGCTAGAAGAGCTTATCAAAGCACGTCTAAAGGCACATAAAACGCAAGCACAAATTGCAGAGCAAATGGGAACATCAACATCGGTAATTGGTCGCTTAGAAACTGGAGGTGGAGAAAAAAAACACTCACCCACTATTGCCACTTTACAAAAATATGCGCAAGCTGTGGGATGTAAATTACAATTAAAACTAATTCCTTTTGCAAAATTACGTTGACAACAAGGTGGTGGTTTCAGCTTTTGTAATTTTTATGGCGCTGGAGATTTTAATATGTCTATCATTTTCATTCGTGAACCCCAGCAGCAAGATGAGGTTGCCTTTTTGTCTGCCATGCAAAAGAGTCAAACCTTGCATCATCCTTGGGTAAAGACACCGTTAACTTCACAAGAGTTCCAAAATTACATACTGCGTTATAATCAACCTACGCACAAAAGCTATTTAGTATGTAATGAACAAAATCATATTGTTGGCGTATTTAATATTAGTGAAATTGTTCGTGGTTTATTTCAGAATGCATATCTTGGATTTTATGCTGTTAATGACTATGCCGGGAAAGGTTATATGAATGCCGGTTTTAAATTAGTACTTAATGCTGTTTTTCGTGATTTAGATTTACATCGCATTGAAGCAAATATACAACCCGATAATTTTCGCTCCATTAATCTGGTGAGTTCAAATGGATTTCGAAAAGAAGGTTACTCCTCCAATTATCTTAAGGTAAATGGTGAATGGTGCGATCATGAACGCTGGGCAATCACAATTGAAGATTGGTTGAAATAGCCAATCCCCGTATTACGCTCGTACAGTGAATATTTCAACTATTAACACTTTTAAACAATGGTGAATATCAAATACCAGTGCGTTTTTTTCCGCTTTAATACGGGCTACGATTTTATATTATTTACACCATTCCACTCTTGCCCAAGCGCCATTTTACTATCGCGATGGTAAACGGTAATATTTTATTTTTAAATTTGGCAATTTTTCTAAGTGCGCGTACCGCTTCTTTTAGTGTTGCTCCTGATCCAGTATAGTCGTCCAGTAATAATAACGTTCCATCTGTTATTGATGGTCTTTTTGTTATGGTCATATTTTCCTGCACGTTAAATTGGCGTTGATCATTATTGAGTAATTCACCTTGACGTGCATCAGGCATGTTATGCCATTGCAAAAGATCTAAAAAACAAGGGACTTGTAGATATTCAGCAATAAATTTTGCTATCACTTCACGATTAAGCCAAGTCCGCGATGGTAAAACGACAACACCCGTGAATAAATGTTTTTGTTTTAATATATCAAGATTTTTTGTTATTAGCTCTTTAAGTTCATCCGGCATGATGTATTGTGCATTTACGCGCTGTTTCATAAATTCAATAAATAGTGATGTTCGTAACGTACCATCTAAAATAGCCACACCGGGATATACATCTTTCATGCGCCCTATGCTAATTGAATTGGTACGCCCTGTCAGCCATTTACTTGTTTTTCTCACATTGTTATTATTTATTTCAATAATGAAATCTCGCGGTTTGCATACACTGCAATGTCCACATGGTTGTGTGCGTTCATCACCTAAAGCTCGACGTAATATTTCCATTAAACAAGTTTTAGTTTGTGTGCCATATGTTAACATTTGCGTCAATTCGTTATTTTTTACTTGTAGTTGTGCTTCATAACGAGATAGATCTGGTTTTTTCCCAACTGCGACCGCATGATAAACTTGTTTTCTTTGTTCGCTTTTTTTAGTTAAAAATCCTTGCTCTATCAATTCTGCAATAACAACTTGTACACGTGTTGGATGTAGGCCTGTCAAACGTTTAATAGTCATTAAATCTGGTGGCGTTGTCGCTTGTGTGACGCAAGCAAGAACATTAGCAAAATCGCTTAATGTTGGTTGCGCTGAATCGATAAAGTGTTGTTGTATTTTCTTATCTTGTTCATTAAATAATAGAATTCCCCTCGCAAGCTGTCCGTCACGACCACAACGCCCGACTTCTTGATAATATGCGGTAATTGAACCTGGAATATCAAAGTGAATAATATAACGTAAATCTTGTTTGTCTATTCCCATTCCTAGCGCATTGGTTGCAGCAATCACTTTATAGCGATTAGCAATGAAGTCTTGCTGTAATTCGCGCTTTTTATCTGGCTCTAATCCTGCGTGATAAGCTACGGCTGAGTGACCATTGTTAATTAGATATTCGGCAACAATTTCTGTATTATTTCGTGTTGAACAATAAATAAGACCACCGCCATCTAATTGATTTAACAACTGAGCTAGCATCATTAACTTTTCACCAATACTCGAAAGATTAAACACTGATAACTGTATATTTGGCCGCTCCATACTTTGTCGTTGCACAATAATTTGTTGACCCATTTCACCTAGCTGTTGAGTAATATCAAGTTCCGTTTTTTGGTTGGCTGTGGCGGTAATACCTAACACTTTTACTTGTGAATTTTTTTGCTCAATTTCATGGATGAAATGAATGATTTGCCGATAGCTAGGCCGAAAATCGTGTCCCCAAGTTGAAATACAATGTGCTTCATCAACAACAACAAAATTAATCGGCAGATTCAATAAAAAATCAAAATAATCGATATGATCTAATTTTTCAGGGGCGATAAATAATATTTTGATATTACCCTGCAAGGCTTGTTGCTGTGCCTGAAAATTCTCTTGCTCCGTTTGATCACTATTAATGCTTACCGCTGGGATATTGAATCGGGTATTGAGTTGATAAATTTGATCGCGCATTAATGCTAACAACGGAGAAACAATCAGCGTAATACCCGGCAACAAGGTGGCTGGTAATTGATACAATAATGATTTACCGTGCCCCGTTGGTTGAATACACAGCAACCGCCCATGTTCTAGTAAAGTTGTAATAGCTTCACGCTGCCCAGGACGAAAAGATTGCAATTTAAACGTATTTTGTAAGGTAGATTCTAATAGCAAATTTAATTGCGCTGCTGGTATATTTTGTGCCAGATCGTTTCTATTTGTTTCACTCAACATCACCGCCCTCTTTTACGAATAATTATTTTATTCGTTAATGATAGCGGGTTTTTTATAAATTTCAATAGCCGCGAGTCCTTCAGAAATTTTTCCTTACACAAGATGAGCTAATAATGCATAACATCATAATTACCCTCCTTTAATTCCTATTGCACCAACACTCTCTCTACCATCCAGTATAATATCCTCAGGAAACTGGCCCGCTCTGTTAATAAAAGCAACATCCGCCACTTCAAACCCAACACTACTCAATAGTTTTTTTAAGACATCATCATCCATAAAATGGATGAAATTAGGTATTGCGTTACTTCTATTCTTTTCAAAATCTTTAGGATTATAAAGTTCGCCAGGAAATTCTGCCCCATTTGTTTTTCTTTCCAAGAAAACTGGTGTAAATGTTTTCCAATTAGAAAGGAATGGCGTTTCAACAACAATAAATATTTTCCCACCTGGTTTTAACCATTTTTTAATGGCCCCAAGAGCTAATTTTATTTGTTCTCCAGTAAAAAAATGTAATACTCGACAAATTAATACCGCATCAAAAAAATTATCTTCAAACTCCAATTCTTCTGGAAAACGACCTGGCAATGTAATTAATTTATCCGCTTGATTTTTATTTGCTAAATTTTCAGCTTGTGAATGAATAATTTGCAAGTGCTCAGGAGAAAGATCGTTGGCAAATACATAAGCTCCCGTCTGTATTGCAGCTAATGAAACGACGCCATATGCTGCACCTATCTCCAACACCTTGAGCCTCTCTTGTTTCCTCTCATTACAAAGCTGGATAAATTTTTTTGAAAAATCATCTAATTGTGTGGTCATATAACCTTGCATATTTAACGTTTTTATGAACAATCCATTACTTTCAGCCTCAGGCATATTTATTTGGGTCAACTGACTTCCCATTAAAACAGCATTATGGGTATCAACTTGATAATCTCCATTAAAGTAAAGATTATTAAAATTTTTGCAAAAATCTTCAAAATTTAAAATGAATAAATGATCAAATGATTTGAAAAAATTAATTGTTGGAACGCCAAAATGATTGTTCCATATTTTTTTTCTAATTTTAATCAACTCAAATTGAATCTTCAGTCTTTTTTCGCATTTATAAATATATTCAATTAAAATTGCAAACTTGGTTTTTGTCCATAAATTATTTTCATTTCCAAATTGTATTTTTTCAGCCATATCAATAATTCGTTTCACAAGTAAATTTTCATAGTTACTTGACATAGTGACTTGCAATTGGTTAATGAGATTAGATAAATTTTCCATTTTTGATATGCCTTGAATTACACAGGATTAATCCAAACTATCTAACATATGTTTCGCAAATGGACGTATTTCATTCATCCGTCCTTCCGCTACTTTTTTCGGCCAATATGGATCGGCAATTAATCCTCTGCCTATGGCTACCAAGTCAAACTCTTCATTCTCTAAACGCTCTAATAAATTACTAAAGTCCGTTGTTTTTGATTCAACACCCAAAAAACTTTCTTGAAACTCAATATCTAATCCAACACTACCAACAGTAATGGTTGGCTTGCCCGTTATTTTTCTTGTCCATCCAGCCAGATTAAGTGATGAGTCATTAAATTCAGGCTTAAAATATCGACGAGTACTACAATGAAAAATATCTACCCCCGCTTCTTGTAGTGGAATCAAAAAACTTTCTAGTTCTTGCGGTGTTTGTGCCAATTTGGCATCATAGGCACCAAGTTTCCATTGTGAAAAGCGAAAAATGATGGGGAATGTTGAACCTACTGCCATACGAATTGCAGAAATTATTTCGGTAGCAAATCGTGTGCGTGCTGCTAAGACTTTGCCACCATATTTATCTGTGCGTTTATTGGTATAATCCCAAAAAAATTGATCAATTAAGTAACCATGTGCTCCATGCAATTCAATACCATCAAACCCTAATTTTTTTGCATCCATTGCGGCTGTTACATAAGCTTGAATAACATCGTAAATATCTTCTTCTGTCATGGCGGTCGGTAAAAATGCTTTTTCGCCTAAATAAGGATGTGCTATCGCAGATGCCGAATGAGCAGCAACAGTTGATTCAGGAAATTGATCCAGTGCACGAACACTACCTACATGCCATAATTGTGGCACGATACGGGCACCTGCCTTATGTACGGCATCAACAACGGTTTGCCAGCCGACTAATGCCTCACCATAAAAACTTGGTACGCCACGTGAACCATGCGCTGTAGCATGCGGTATGACGGTTCCTTCAGTGATAATTAAACCCACCCCACCTTCTGCACGACGTCTGTAATATTCAGCTACTTGTTGATTAGGAATATGATTAGGGCTTTTTCTTCTTGTCATAGGAGCCATGACAAGACGGTTCTTTAATTGTAATAATGGATAATTGAATGGTTGAAATAGAATATTCAAGTTAATGTCCTTATATAACCCAAGTCAGGCGTCTATTCTCCACCTACCAACTCTGGATTGCGCATGATAATGACATAAGCACTAAATGTTGTTAGGTAATTGATGGATTGTGATGGTGCAGACGGTGAACGAGCAATAACCCATACATCTCGCGAGCCGGTAATTTTGATTAAATCA
The DNA here is from genome assembly GCA_020051015.1 of Gammaproteobacteria bacterium. Taxonomy (GTDB): domain Bacteria; phylum Pseudomonadota; class Gammaproteobacteria; order UBA1113; family UBA1113; genus JABEVJ01. Next base: position 6,743 of record JAGVJQ010000103.1, on the reverse strand, counting down.
AGAATTTTCCCTTCACCGGCATTATAAGCAAGTAGTGTTAAGCCCCAATCATTCATTATTTCATATAAAGTACGGAAATAACCTAATGCTGCAACACTAGCTAATTGGACATTTTTACGTTCGTCATTTTTACCACTAATATCCAAGTTAAGTACATCTGCCGTTGCACGTGTGATTTGCCATAAACCTGCTGGGGCACCTGGACCAGAGCTTGAGCTATTTGTAAGGTATTTTGATTCAATCATAGGAATGACTAGCAAATCATCCGGCATATTATGCTTTTTTATTTCACCTAGAATAATAGGTTCATAAACAACCATTTGTCTCAACATTGTCAGCATTAATTCGCGATCTTGTTTATTGCTGCGAATTTGATTAAGTTTGGCCACAACTTCTGGTGTGGCTTTAATATGAAATGGATTATCTGGATCTGACTCTTCAATTAATGCAGTGACTTGTGCTGGTGTTAGCTTTTTGGCATAGGCCTCATCTGTTGCGACACTTCGAGTAATAAAAAAAATAATAACTAATGCTATAAGAATAACAACTGTTATCAATAGCATTTTTTTGTTTATTCGATATGACATGGCAAACTTCCTTGCTTGATAGAGTGAATATGCGATCTTTCCGTATAATTATTACAATGACTCCCCCATTGCCCATTTTGGTTTCACCACGATTGGTAAATCTGTACTAAAACCTTGTTGTAAGCGCAAACAACCAGCAAAGGCAATCATTGCGCCATTATCCGTGCAGAAAGCAGGACGTGGATAATATACTTGTACATCCATTGTTGCGGCCATCGCTGCCAATTGTGCACGTAATTGTTTATTGGCACTAACACCACCAGCCACGACCAATTGTTTAGCACCGGTTTGGGTCAGCGCACGCCGACATTTAATTAACAGCGTATCAATGACCGCGGCTTGAAATGATGCTGCAATATCAGGCAGCATTGCTGTTGATATGCTCTCATGTTGTAATGTATTTAATACTGCGGTTTTTAAGCCACTAAAACTAAAATCTAAACCCGGTCTATCCGTCATCGGACGGGGGAATTGAAATCGTTCAGGATTACCGTGTTCTGCCATCGCTGCTATCGCTGGACCACCAGGATAGCTTAAGCCCATTAATTTACCTGTTTTATCAAAAGCTTCACCGGCTGCATCATCAACAGATTCACCGAGTAATTCATATTCACCTAAATTACGCACATAATATAACTGCGTATGGCCACCAGATACTAATAAAGCTAAAAAAGGAAAGGTCGGTGTCGGCGTTTCTAATAAGGGAGCTAATAAGTGTCCTTCCATATGGTGCACAGCAATGGCAGGCTTATCTAACGCCCATGCCAGGCTACGGGCAAATGAGGCTCCAACTAATAAGGCACCAATCAAACCGGGGCCTGCGGTATACGCAATCCCATCAATAGCTTTCTTATCAACGCCGGCTTGTGCAAGAACATCGTTTAATAGTGGAATAACGCGTTGCACATGGTCGCGCGAAGCAAGTTCCGGCACTACACCGCCATAGGTGCTATGCAATTCAATTTGACTAAAAAGTGCGTGACTGAGCAAACCTTTTACTGAATCGTATAAGGCAATACCCGTTTCATCGCAAGAAGTTTCGATTCCAAGTACTAACATGATTGTAACATTCTATAAAGTACGATATAACGTACAGGTTAAAAGTGCTCGCCGTTAATTGCGCATTTTTTACACAACAGATTGAAGGCAAGGATTAATCGACTGGACATCATACGCCATGAAAAAACTAAATACTAACAAACGCGCACTTTTTTGGCCACTAGTAAGGCTGACCTTACTATTTATTATTGCACAGTGCGTAATACTTTATTTTAATTTTAAAAGTGTTCTTGGCGCAACACCTGTTAACAAATTTATTATGCAGCAGGTTATACATAGTTCCAAAGTAATTATTGGAATTGGTGCTTTTGTCGGCGCACAATTACTGCTTAATCTGTGCTGGATTCTCGCGGTAATATTATGTGCTTATTTAATTCGTATTTTATTTAACTTAACGCGCAGTACTTATGTATCGTTAGGCCTATTAATCTGGGCAGATAGTCTGATTGTCATTTTCTTGGCAAATCAAATTTTCTTTCCTCATTCCATGTTTGCGTTTATCTTTGATGTTACTAAAAAATTATATCCAGCGCTGCAACCTTATATCACGCCTAATGGTGTTCACCTTACTTTCTTTATCACAGCTGGACTATTATCTGTTGCAGTCGCTTTAGCTACTATCAGTTTCCTTCTGCAATTAGTGCGTAACGCAAAAACAACGATGGCAATCATCTTAATTGCTGCCTTAGGTGTTGGCGGTTTTTATTATTGGAAAATAAATTACGCACCCAAACCCATTGTTGTTACACCAACAGTAAAAGCGGGTGATAAACCTAATATTATTCTGGTCAGTATGGATTACTTCCGCCCAGGCGATACTACTTATTTTGGTAATCCTACCGAATTAACGCCTAATGTTGATAATATATTAAAGCAGTCTACCGTTTTTAAACACACGATTACCGCCATCGCGCGCACATTTCCCTCGTTGATGACCGTTGAATCTGGTAGCTATCCAATTAAAAATGGTGCTCGTTTTAATTTAATTGATCCCACCAAAGTCAATCATGACATGACCATGGCACATACGTTGCAAAATCAAGGTTATTACACCATGATGGCAACTGATGGTTCACACTTCTTTTATATGACTAAAGATTATGGTTATAACCAAATCGTGGCACCACCACCAGGATTAAATGAATTCTTATTGTCATCGATTAACGATTTTCCATTATCAAATTTAGTGATGAATTCAATCGTTGGTAAATACCTATTCCCATACAATTATATGAATCGGAATGCTAGCTTTACCTATAAGCCACAAACATTTAATAAAGAATTGACTCGTGCTTTGGCAAAACGTCCTGATCAGCCATTGTATATTCATATTCATTTAACGCTGGCAGCATGGCCATATTCATGGTCATCACCTACCCCAGGTATTCCAGCTAATTTATCTAAAACTGAACGTATTCATTATCGTTTCAATGTTGGATTAAAAGCAGTTGACCAACAATTTGGTCAAGTCATGCAAATATTACAACAACAACATTTATTGAATAATGCGATGTTGGTCGTATTTTCCGATCACGGTCAAGCATTTGGTGAGCCCGGTGATCGTATTACTGAAAAGGCCAACCTGGTCGGTAAAGCATCTAATGCAGATATTTATCGCTTTACACAGTTAAATACGTCCGTTGGTCATGGGACGGATGTGTTAAGTATGAAACAATACCATCCTTTATTGGCATTTAAGATTTATGGTGGCCCACCCATTAATCAAATTGGCTCAAGAACCTTGGTTACATCATTAATTGATATTGCACCAACGGTTTTAGATTATTTGCATGTCGCGAATCCTGGCATGCAAGGAATCTCTTTAATGCCAGAAATCACCGCATTCCCACAAACTGGTTTAGGTGACCGTCCATTATTTATGGAAACGGAATTTACTTTACCGAGTATTTTAACGGCGGATCCTTCTATTGCCAGCGTATTAAACCAAGGCATTAGTTACTATGATTTGAATTTGAAAACGGGTATTTTGCAAGTCAAACCAATGATAGGCAAACTCATTATCAAAGGTAAACAACGTGCCGTTATTCAAGGTAGATGGATGTTAGCATTTTATCCCAATTCAAAAGGTCCCGGCACCTTGGTGTTAGTAAACTTAGCAACCAAACAATGGACATTAGATCTGTCGGATGCATTTGCACAAACGGCACCATTACAACAAATGTGGCAAGAGTTAAGTAATTTTTATGGCGATGAAATTCTTATGCCTACGTTACCGACTCCGGCAGCCGCGGCGTCAACAGCAACAGATACCACGCCATCTGCTGTTGATTCTACCACTGAATCTGCTTCAGCTCCGACAACAACTGAACCAACAGCAACTGTCCAGCCAGCGAATACTACGACTCCGCCGGCAGCGACGACTTCTGGAAAAGGGCAGAAAAAATGAAAGCAAGAGGATTATCTTTACTTGAAATAATGATGGTGATCGCGGTTACAGCAATTATTTTAATCATTGCTGTAGATTATTTCACTAACATAAGATTATCAAGTAAAGTTAATCAAACGGTCATGCAAGTTCGTGATTTATACCAGGGTGGAGTAAATTACTTTAATGCTCAAAAATATCAAGCAACTTCTCATGCAACAACCGGCGATATTATTCCTACATTGATAAACGGTAATTATATTCCGCCCAGCGATCAAATTAGTCCATGGGGAAGCAACCAAAAAAATATGGTGAAAGTAACACTTAGTTCAGCTCCTAACGGCAATCAATTAATTATTATTATCCCAACATTACCTATTCAAGCATGCAATGTGATCACAAACCGTCTAAAAAGTCCTTTTCCTGATGCCAACTATAGTACATGCAACAATGCACCGACTAAAGGCTTAACTATCACTTTTACATTGAATTTCACTGACTAAATAAAATGAAGAAAAAAATATTTATATCTTTGCAATATATTTTACCGCAATATGCATTATCGCGCTTGGCCGGTTATGCCATGGAATCACGTTGTACATGGTGGAAGAATTGGTTGATTCAACGTTTTATTAAAACATATAATGTTGATATGTCGTGCGCGATTAATAGTATTCCGACATCTTATCCCAGCTTTAATACATTTTTTACCCGCGAATTAAAACCCGATGCTAGGCCCATTGCGGAAGGCATTAAACAAATTTGCAGTCCAGCCGATGGGACAATTAGTCAAATTGGCAGCATTCAACAAGGTCGCATTATTCAAGCGAAAGGATTTGATTTTTCAGTTGCAGAATTATTAGGTGGCGATACAGCTGCAGCCGAGCAATTTAATGAAGGTGCATTTTCCACCATTTATTTAGCGCCGAAAGATTATCATCGCGTACATATGCCGCTCACGGGTACATTGAAAAAAATGATTTTTGTGCCCGGACAATTATTTTCCGTGAATGACACCACTGCACAACATGTGCCTCGTTTATTCGCCCGTAATGAACGTGTCGTTTGTTTATTTGAAACCGATGCCGGCCCGATGGCGGTTGTTTTAGTCGGTGCTTTTTTTGTAGCAAGTATTGTGACATCGTGGGCAGGCACAGTTGCCCCCAATAGCTCTGATACCATTCAAACAACAACCTATGAACCTGGCCAAGTAAGATTAGCTAAAGGCGCGGAAGTGGGTTATTTCAAACTCGGCTCCACAGCAATTGTGTTATTTCCAAAAGATACGGTAAATTGGCTGCCATCATTGCAAGCGGGTGATAGTGTGCAAATGGGACAAGCGATGGGTGAACGGTTATAGATCTTTCGTAGCCCTTCCTTATTAGTTGCACAACACACTTTAAACACTTACGTTACTTTAATTATTCATACAACATGCAAATCCCTTGTTTTGTGCAGCTAATGAGGGCTACGTTAATTTCAAGGTGCTGCCATAGCTATTCGCTTGCTTGTGGACGTCGCAGGTGTTTTTTCCCTTTCTTTATCGCCTTTATGCTGCGAATATGCATCAGCCGATAATGCAATTAAAGCCGGGAGCTCGCTATCTATCTCATCTTGCAATTTTTGCAATTCCTGTTCAATTTCATCTTCACTTAATACCCGTTCAGAAGTTGAGCTAGTAGGCCGACCATGCTTTACTGGAAAAGCACCAAATTGGTTTAACGTACTTCTTACCGTTGGTCTTCTGCTTTGGTCTGATGCTTTTTGTTTTCCTTTTTTGTCAGTTGCTTCTTCACTTTCACTTTGTAGTGTTCGTTTCGATGCGAATGTAACGTTGCTTTTTTGTGACTCAATGCTTGGAAATTCATTAAGTAGAAAATCTTGGATATCAAATATGGATTTTGCGTTTAACAATCTATCCATAAATCTAATTATTTCTGTAATTGCATTATGTTCTTTGCCGGGAGCAAATTCATTAACATCAATGGAGCTTTTTATTTTAAATGCTTCAGTTTGCACATAATACAAAAAAGTTGATGCGCCATCTTGTTTATCTCGTAAAAAAGTTGCCTTTGTCATGACTATGTTTAAGTCATCTAACATATCAACCGAGTTTAATCTTAATAAAGATACCTTTTTACTTAATTCATTATATGCGCAATTCCAACATTCTCTTATTCTTTCATATGCAAATAAAATTTCTTGATCCTGACGCTCTTGTGCCGAACTTAAATATTTACTTTTGGTTTTCACTAATTTAATTAAGTCATCAATACAAGCTTTACTTTTTAATTCATCTCTGGCTTCCATTGCTGGTTCTATTCTTACTAACTCATCATGCAACAACCTTGCATCTTCAATGTTTTTTATTCGTGGAATTAAACTTCTTTTAATAATCCCCTCAATCTTTTTCAGCTCCCCACTCGTTAGACGAGCTTGTGTAATAGGAATATATTTAGAATAAAATATTGAGTTGGATTCAAATAAATATTTACCATAACCTTTTTTATTAGGATCAATTGCATCACAACAAATTCTTATCTTTTCTTGAACTGTTTTTTTAGGATTACCAACCGTTACTGCGACCTCATTACATATTTCAGTTTTGCGACGAGCCAATTCTTCGCGTGATAGTTTGCTATCACAATCATTGGAAACGGATGCGACCACAGGAATTACAGGCGCCGGTTGTGGTGCGGCTTTGTTTACTG
>JAGVJQ010000122.1 GCA_020051015.1 Gammaproteobacteria bacterium | reverse complement strand
ATATTTTTTCCAGAACGGTTCATCACTCGATATTAATAATAAATAATCCTGTTGTTGCAAAACTGAAGCAAATTTACTGTCCGTCATCATTACGATTGGTCGTGTGACACTACCTAAAAAATCGCTGGCATTTTCTGAAAATGGGGTAGTCATAAAATAATTATATGTCATTTTTAACGGATAAAAATTGTAACTTAATAATTGCGCCAAATATAAATTCTGTTGATCGATAACATATAAGCGAGAAAATGGCGGAATATCTTTTAGCACTTGTTGTGTCAATGGTTGATAATCACGCAATGCTTTTGTCATGTAGAGTTTTTTCTGTGTAAGAATATCAAGAAAAGTAAATGGGACTTGAGTTGATATCGCGATGAGAAAACCTATTGCCACCATAGCCAAACCAAGTTGTTTTCGATTTAGTTTTTTGATGGTTAATTTTTTCGCAATCATGGCATAAGTAAATAAAAACATTCCTAAAAATGGTGCCTCGATATAACGAGACAGCGTATTATTAAGCATTTTTGCTTGTGGTGGAAATAAAAATTCATACGAATAAAATAAAGCAATCAGAAATAATCCAATCGTAGCCCAAAGCCAATATAACTGTAACCGATATTGTTTATGCCAACCCTTTGACTTATAAATAAAATAAAGCCATATTTGCATGATGAATAAACTGCAAAAAAGAGCACATATTGAAAAAACATTAAAAAGCTGGTTAAAATGCTTATAAGAAAACATTATATATATTCCCGGCATAACCGATACGCCATTAAGGAACAAAAATTGTTTAATAAATCTTGTGGCATCTGTGATAAGTTGTTTGTTTTGTAATTGTTCTTGTAAAGAAGCAAATGAAAAAGTTGAGTGAAAACTTGGCTGCACGTTTAAATTTAAGATATGTATTTCCCAGACAAATATAGTTATCGCTAGCAAAAATAATCCTAGCAACCAGTAACAAAACCATCGCCAACGTAAATTTTTGTCATTTGAAGACGGATAACGTATTTCATCTATTACAAAATATCCCCACGTCATGAGGATAAATAGCAACGTTGTCGACTTAATTAGATATAAAAGAATTAGGATCGGCAATAGCTGTAATAATATATTGTTTTCTTCTTTGTACTTAAAGTGTGCTACTAATAATGCGGCCCATATGACACCGATTAGTGGTTCAGCAACGAGTGTAATCAGTGCATTAGTAAAAACAATTAAACCAATAATAATGGCAAATAATAAAAAGAAAATTGCTTTCTTATCATCAGACCATGACAAATCTCCCAATAATACGGTAACGCCAGCCGCTATAATAAGAGTTTGTGCAAAATACATGTGAGGAATAGAATAATTTAATAATTGCATGCACCAATATTGAAACAATCCCATCCCCGGCATGTAATCAAGAAATGGAATCGGACTATTATTGCCAGGCAATTGATTAAAATCGCCTAAATATCTTGCCACCAAAGACCAATGCCTAAACTCATCTACAAAATTTATTTGCTGATTAGCTGAAAAAAACCATAATAAAATTGAAAAAACAAAAAAGAAAACCAAACAACTATCAAAGCGCCTTACCGTTTTTGCAACTACCTCAACAATGCCACCTATCGACTTAAAATTAGTGCGTTGAGCGGAAAATAGATACAACAGACTATAACCTAAAGCTAACCATCCCCCAATAATTAAAATCCACGCTAAAGGCTGCAAAATTGTTAATAGCGCCCCTACGTATAACAAATCAGTAATAGTGGCAATTACGATTAATGGCGCAAGCGCTACCTTACATCCAAAACGCGTATTTAGTAATAAAATGTAACCTGCAAGAGATAACATGAGCACAATAAACATAACTAGCCTTTATCAGGTGATATACCCATTCGCCAATGAAGATATGAAGTAACGTGTAGGGTGGATTAGGGCCGCGAGGCCCGTAATCCACCATTGAGCTATTCTTTATGTATATAAGATATAGGTCTCAGCAGCGCTGGATTACGGGCCTCGCGGCCCTAATCCACCCTACGGTTAGTTACAACAAATTTCGCATCTTGAAGTACGATGGGTATATTTTTACCTTTAGCAATATTGCAATAAGATAACCGTATCATAAAAGTTAGCCAAAGTGATATACCCATAGCACCTCAAATAATTTTATATGATTACAATTGACAAATACAATTGTTGTATTATACAATTGTATAATCTTTAATTTGCGCGGTTACAAAATGAATGTAAAAGAAACACCCGGCTTTAAAATAGCTAGTCTCACCCGTTTAAAACGGCAGTTAATGGATCTCTATCTATCTGAATTTGGTTTATCTCGCACTCAATGGCAAGTCTTGATCTGGCTACAAATTCTAGGTAATCCATCTTATCAACAAGATATTTTGAAAAATATCGATATCGATGCCGCTCACTTAACTCGTGTCTTAGAGCAACTTGAAGATGCTCAATATATTACTCGCACTCGAGTTGAAAGTAATCGACGATTATTGGCAATTAATACTACGACTAAAGGGAAAAAAATCATTGCCACGGTTGAAGATATTATTGAAAAAGAAACTAAAATTCTTTTTGCCGGCTTTTCCTCCGATGAAAAAAAACAATTTACTTCTTTATTAAATAGAATCGAACAAAACGTATTACAAGCCCTCGCGCAGGATAAAAATTAACATGTCACTTTTTGCATTATGTCTTGGTTTTTTCATGGTCATCATTGATGTGATGATCGTTAATGTTGCCCTACCTAATATGGCAGTCAATTTATCTAGCAATATGACAGGATTACAATGGGTTGTTGATGGCTATACCCTCACATTTGCATCCCTATTATTATCTGCTGGAAATATTGGGGATCGCTTAGGTGCTAAAAATGCTTTCATCGCTGGTTTGTCTTTATTTGTGTTAACTTCGTTTGGTTGTGGTGTTGCGCATTCAGTATTAATATTAACTATATTTAGATTATTACAAGGTATTGCAGCGGCTTTTATCGTTCCCACCTCGGTCGCTTTGATTAATGCTAGCTATGACAATAAACAAGATCGAACAAAAGCTTTTGGTATCTGGGGAACTATTGCTGGGGTCGCTGGTGCTTCAGGCCCTATTTTGGGAGCAATACTTACTTCTTATTTTAGTTGGCGAGCGGTTTTTTTCGTTAATATTCCTATTGGAATTATCGCTATTTTTCTTACTTTAAAATATGTAGTCAATCCAAGCGCCAAAAAAACTGATGGCTTTGATCTAGCGGGACAAAGTATGGCCATCATTAGCATAGCAGCACTGGCGATTGCATTAATTGAAGCAGGACGCCTAGGCTGGTTATCGCCGTTGGTGTTAACTGCCATGGTTGGTTTTTTAATTTGTTTTTCGCTATTTTTAATTATTGAACATCGTTCGAGTTATCCGATGTTGCCATTAACATTTTTTAAATCTAATATATTTTCCACCACCATGATGGCAGGCATGATAGTCAATATTGGTTTTTATGGCATGTTATTTTTGTTGCCTTTATATTTGCAACAAGTTCGACATTACACCGTATTAATGTCCGGTCTTGCATTAATTCCCTTGGTGTTTTTTAGTTCCATTTCTTCGTATCTATGCAGTAGATTGGTCGGTTTAATCGGCTCTAAAACACCAATGATAATCGGTTTATTCGTTGGTATTGTCGGTTTCTCTAGTTTATTGATTACCGGCTCAACCACCCCTACTTATGCTTGGTTAATTTTACCTTTTTCGGCTATTGGCATTAGTGCAACATTTGCTATGACAGCTGCAACAATTGCAATCATGCACTCTGTCCCTAGTGATCGAGCCGGTGTTGCTTCCGGGGCATTTAACGCAAGTCGACAATTGGGCAGTCTCATGGGCGTCGCTGTCTTTGGTACGATTATTAGTACTGCCTCTAGCTTCGTCACTGGTATGCATATCAACTTGATTATTGTTGCAGTACTTTATTCTTTTGTGACTTTAGCGATATTTTTTAAGGTAAAAGCGTAGCCTTTATTAAATAGGCAACAAAGGTTAAAAAAGTACAAAGAAACATTGTAGGCAGAGACTAAAAAAGAGCAAGTAATTGCCTATTTAATGAAGGAGCGAACTATATGAGAGCTTCAATCCTTCATTAAGCGCGCAATAGCTAGCGATTTTTATGGTCGTACAGGAATTTATATTTGAAGCGTCTTTTAAATCTGATTGCGCGCTTAATAAAGGCTACGTCCTAAAAAATTGTAGCCTTTATTAAATAGGCAATAGAGGTTAAAAAAGCACAAAGAAACATTGTAGGAAGAGACTAAAAAAAGAGCAAATAATTGCCTATTTAATGAAGGATCGAGCTATATGAGAGCTTCAATCCTTCATTAAGCCACGTAAGCAACATCTAGGCGATGATTTTCTTCCAATTTAATGGCTTCTCTCATAGTCCGCTCTACTCGTCTTAAAGACCCTTCAAATTTGCCAAATGAGTTCAAATTTGTTCCTTGTCTCAATGCTATTACTTTTCCCAAACATTCTTGTGGCGTTATATCAATACTCTTTTTTAATTCACTAGCGAATTCAAGCGCTTTTTGATTATGATGTTGTCTATTGAAGAAAATGGAATTTCCATATGCATCGAATAAGGCTATTGATTGTTGCACAGGCGTCATGGATGATTGTTTTGGCCAAATAGAATCAACTTGCTCTTGTTGCTTACGCCATTTCATCACAACATTACGTGCAACTTGATTATTAAGATTTAACACAAGATCAACTTGAGTGGCTCTCTTTAATTCATCAATAAATCTGTCATTTTTATCTAACAACTTATTTAATACGTATAAAATATCTTTTTCTTGTTTAAAATGTTCAATGTAATAAAAAATTGAAGTCAATTTCACACCCGGCATATTGACTAGTTCATTAAACACCTGAATTTTATATTTATCGTCATTAAAACAACCAAGGATACAAGCAGGGAATTTTTTTGATAACAAATTTTTAATTTCTCTAAAGGCTTCCATGCGATTGTCATCATTGTTAAGCCTTGTTAAGATACCATATGCATGAGCATCAATGAATAAAGAAAATTTATTTTTGAAAATTCTTATAAAATATAGAATAATTTCTTTCGATTCAAATTTATCAACAATATTAAAAAAAGATGGCCCATCTATATGTTTAGGTAACTTATCAAAAAATATTTCAAACGTAGTCTTTCGATTATGATCAAGCTTAAATTGCTGAAGAATATTGGCAAGTTGCTCGTATGTTATTGACTCTAACTGGTCTTTAATTTGATTACAAACTTCCAATCGATAGTCATCAAGCTTAAATTGCTGAAGGATATTGACAAGCTGTTCATATGTTATTGACTCCAATTTATCCTTAATCATATGAAAAACTGCCAAACGAGTACCTTCATCCTTCTTAAATTTTGTAAAGATAGTGGTAAGTTTATTACCTATTATTGATAGTAATTTGTCCTTAAACTCAGCGCAAATTGTCAAACGATTATCTTTGCTTTCAAAGCTATCGATAATATTGATAAGTTCATCACAAGTAATTAGTTCTAATTTTTCTTTAAATTTTCGAAAAAATATCAACTTATGATCATCATCTACAAGATGCTCAATAATATCGAGCAGTTGTTTAGCAGTAATTGATTTTAATTTATCTGCAAGTTTTTGCCAAACTAAGCAACTCTCATTATTTTTAAAAGATTTTTTATAAATTGGAACCATTGCCCACCATGTCTCAAACAATACACCAGGACAATCGTCTTCACTATCATAGAATTTTCTTAGCAATTTCAAGAATTCATCATATGTTATTGGTTCTAATTCATCTTTAAGCTCATAAAAAACGGCCAACAGGTGCTCTTCATCTTTAAATTGCTGAAGAATATTAACAAGTTGCCCCCCTGTTGTTATTGGCTCTAATTTATCTTTAAGCTCATGAAAAACGACCAACCGATGTTTTTCATCTTTAAATTTCTTAAGGATCTCGACAAACTGCCAACTTGTTATTGACTCTAGTCCATCTTTAAATTCCTTAATAAATGACAAACAATGACTTTCATTTTTGTCATTGTGGACTCTTTCGAGTAGCCTTATAAAACCAGAATATGTTATTGGCTCTAATTTATCTTTAAGATCATTAAAAATGGTCAAACAATCTATCTTACCATCTAGTAATCTACTGATTACTAGTAGATTAGATACATCTATT
>JAGVJQ010000133.1 GCA_020051015.1 Gammaproteobacteria bacterium | reverse complement strand
TGTTTCTAGAACAAGTTGAATTGCCATTATTGTTAGCTGTTATGGCTTACACCGGCAACAATCAATCACGTGCAGCAAAAATTATGGGCTTGAGCCGTGGTACCCTTCGTAAGAAGTTAAAGATTTACGGCTTACTTTAATTAGTATTAGTCTTAACTGACAGGGCTTTGCCCGAACCAAAGAGCCTGTCTGAGAATCGCTACTTTAATATAGCTTTTTTCAGACAGGCTCTTTCACTTGCTATCAAATGACAAATTTGTAATTAAAAGGTCATACAAATGCAATCAACCCCAGTGAAGTCAGAGCAAATACGATTTGCCCAAAAATATGATTATGCTAGAGCAGTAGATTATTATCATCGTTTTAATCGCAGTCCTCGCAAACGCTTTTTGAATTGGCTTGAACAATGTATGGCCAAGCGTGGATTAACCATGGCCAACATGCCAACTCATATTTTGGATATTCCATCTGGGACCGGTCGTTTTTGGCAGACTTTACATCACAACTCTCATGTAAAATTACATGCGGCTGACTTTAATTCCGCTATGATTGATGTTGGATTTGAAAAACGCGATGCCCAATTAACACAGAAAATGCAAGGTGCGGTTGCATCTGCTTTCAGTTTGCCTTTTCCAGATAACAGTTTTGACAGCATTTTTTGCATGCGATTTATTCACCACATTAATCTTGAAGATGACCGCATGCAATTATTACGTGAATTGGCACGAGTCACCGCTGACACGGTTTGCATTTCTAGCTGGATTGATGACACTGGAATAAAAGCTCAATCCCGCTTAAAAAAAGAAAAATCTAGAAAGGCGAATGGCCACTATGATAAATTTGTTCATCAACATCAGCAAATTATACAAGAATTTACCAATGCTGGTTTTGAACTAATCGGATATACCGATTTATTACCTCATCTCTCACCTTGGAGGCTGTATGTCTTACGGAAAAAACATATCACCCCACCCATAAAATTATCGACAGTGGAATATGTCTGCCCATTATGTAAAGGTACTTTAACTAATGACTTAGCGCAGAAGCAATTTACTTGTCACCATGATAAACTAGCATTCCCAATGCATGGGAAATTACCCATGCTAACACAACGAGATGCAATTAAATTAACGTAAGATCATGACTACTTCTAAAATCGAAAAAAAATTACAACATTATACTGGCAAAGCAATTGCCGATTACAACATGATTCAACATGGTGATCGCGTGATGGCTTGTTTATCGGGCGGCAAAGATTCATTTACGATGATTTGTATGCTAGACAACCTTCGAAAACGCGCCAAAATTGATTTTACTTTACATGCCTTTACGCTTGATCAAGGCCAACCGGGCTGGGATGATAGTAAATTAAGACAATGGTTAACCGATCATAACATTTCATTTACTATACTAAACCAAGATACTTATTCCATAGTCAAAGAAAAAATTCCAGAAAATCACACCTATTGTGGCTTATGTTCTCGATTACGTCGCGGCATTATTTACAGTTATGCCGAAGAGTATGGCTTTACTAAAATTGCACTTGGTCATCATCGTGATGATTTAATTCGAACGCTCTTAATGTCAGTTTTTTATAATGGCGAAATTCGTTCGATGCCACCTAAGTTATTGACAGATAGTAAACGTCATATTTTGATTAGACCATTAGCGTATTGCCAAGAAAATGATATTATTGCTTATGCTAAAGAACGCCAATTCCCCATTATTCCTTGTAATTTATGCGGTTCACAAGATAATTTGGCACGTATGCGCGTTAAATTATTAATTGAAAACCTTGCTAAAGAAAACCCCAAAGTACCCAGTAATATGCTGCATGCGTTAAGCTCATTAAAGCCTAGTCAATTAATGGATAAACAAATGTGGGATTTTAAAAATCTGGAATTGCTGCGTGATGTAACGGCTAAAGAAACAAACGAAGAGTTGCTTTTCTAGTAGGGTGGATTAGAGCCGCAAGGCTCGTAATCCACCATCGAACGATCTTTCCGAATACATAATTTGAATCATTTGAATCATCCACCATCAAACGATCTTTCCGAATACATAATTTGAATCATTTGAATCATCCACCATCAAACGATCTTTCCGAATACATAATTTGAATCATCCAGCAGCGGTGGATTACGAGCCTTGCGGCTCTAATCCACCCTACATAAAATGAAATTCATTGGACGATTTTCACGCCGTGAAAGGACTCGGGCTCTAAAGATTCAATCGTCGCGATGATTGTTGTTCAGGCTCACTAAATGTTATTTGCTTAGCCGCTGCGGGATTAGCAGCAAGCGCCTCTTTTAATTTATCATTATGTGTAGAGGGGAATAATTTATACGCCCCATCTAATGCCTCTTTTTCATTTTCAGTTAACTTATCTACAAATGTTGTTACTAATTGCTCTTTATGTGCTGGAAATTCTGGAATTAATCCTTGGTGAATTAATGCTTTTGCCGCAGCAAATAATTGTGATTCGGTCACATCCGTCTCAATTACCGGGATAATCGCCGTTGCCTGAGTCGATGCTGGCTGCCCTTGCTGTTTTGCTTGCGCGAGCACACTTTGTTTTACTGCCGCTGCCATAAATGCAAACACTTCAGGCACTAGATCCTTACCATCAGCGGAAATCATATCTCGCTTATCTTCTGGACCAGTGGGCGCTTGCCATAAATGCACATCATGTGTTTTATTATCTTCTGTTGTCAACGCCACAGTATGGTAACGATCTGACGTAGAAATTATGTTGATCTCTTTAATTTTTTGCTTGGGTATTTTAATAGATTCATTGGTTGCAGCTATTAAGTGGTTTATTATTGCTTGGTTATCTTTTACATCAGCTGACACCAACCAATTACAAACGCTATCGGTCTTAAAACTAACATTTGCCGGTAATTGGTAATTTTTCTTAGGTGCCGCATTGCCAGACAATGGTGCAGGATTAACTTGCCTGTTTGCATCCTCCAATAATTTATTATTTGCGGGCATTACTTTCAAATGACTTTCTGTTTGACTTAATAAAGCAGCATGCGTTAATAACGCTCTATTTTGACCATTTGCTGAAATTTTTTGCTTAAAGTGATCTTCTGGATTAGCAATAGGCAGGTTAATTCCTGGTGTTTCTGCTTGTAATAATTCATTACCTACCTCACCCAAGACTCGGCCTAACTGGTTTGTTCTTTCCCCAGCTGGAACGTTTCCACTAGGTCCGGTAGCCCAGAATGAATCGTGCCGACTTGCCTCAATAGGCATAACACCGTGTTTGGCACACGCCATGAGATAGGTTTTAAGCTCTGGAATAGCGTGATATTTAGCAACAATACATTGTTTCATCCAAACAAGGCTTTGATCACGCGTTTCCCATTTATGCTTATATTTCTGCCTAAAAGAATCATCACCCGTGATAACCTTTAAATCTTCAAATAGCTTATCCGTGATTTTTTTAACTTCTAGGGGTTCAACTTCTTGGGCTTTAAATTTTTCAATATACTCTTTTTCAGCAGCTAAAATTTTTGCTAAGGCCAAGTCTTTTGTATTTTTATCAGGTATTTTGTGAGCAATCTTACGTAATAGATCAAATTTACCTAAATGAAACCAATGCTCACTGGTTGGTAAGCCTTCTGGAATCTGCGTAGCTCCTAGCGATCGCGCTGGCATCCGAATCATTTTTGGATTGCCATCCACGTCTTTTAACGCAACAGTATTAGCCAATATGCCCTGTACTGCGCCCGGTCCTTTAAAAGCAACAATATGATAGCCATCAATTTGACCGGTTACTTTTGGTGTTTTACCATCCGCTTCAAATAAGTGTTTCAAGTCACTCTGTTGTATGTATTGAAGTTTCTTTGCCATTTACGTTATCTCTTATCGGTAATAATTTGGTTGCTTATTTTAATAGTTTATTAAATTTATATTAATGCTACCTTATGCGGTCTTTTTTGCGCAAATATTTTTATTATGGTCTATTTTTTCCTTGACTTTATTACTTTATCTTCCGAAATGCATGTAAATCTGCTTTCCTAGCAAAACCAGGGTTGCTAATAACACCATGGTCAAAAACACGGGACGTACGAATTTAGCGCCATTTTTTATGACTAAATGTGAACCTAATTGTCCACCAATAAATTGCCCCGTCGCCATGATTAACCCGGCACGATAATCAATATTATGGCCGATTGCAAAACAAATCGTAGCAAAAATATTACTTTTTAAATTAAATACTTTGGTATATGCCGTCGCTTTGGCAAGGTTATAACCTAAGAAAAATACTAAAGCGAATACCCAAAACGATCCCGTCGCTGGCCCAAAAAATCCATCATAAAAACCTAATATCATTCCCGCTAACGGAAAAAACAATTGTTCAGGCATACGTGGATGACGATCGATTAAACCCAAACTTGGCATAAAAATTGAATATAATAAAACAGCAATTAATAGTATCGGAATTATATAACCCAAAATAGCTGAGCTAATATGTTGACTTAAATATGCCCCGCTGGCCGCGCCTACAAAGCCAAAAATTAAACCTTTATAAATGGTTTTTAACGACCACATGCCACGTCGATAATAATTTATCGCTGCCATCAATGTACCAATACTACCTTGTAATTTATTGGTCCCTAATGCTAAATGTGCTGGCATCCCTACCAACATTAACATCGGCAAACTAATCATACCTCCACCACCAGCAATAGCATCAACCGTGCCAGCCAGCAAACCCGTTAGCGCCAAGAGCAGCATTAATCCATGATGTAAATGAAAGTCGAGCATGGGTTTCAAACCTTATTTCTAAGAAAGTATATTAACTAAGTTTTTTAATATTACGAACGAAACCCCAATTGCCGCCACGCTTCATAAGCAATCACCGCCGCGGCATTTGATAAATTTAAGCTGCGATTATTAGGTACCATTGGAATTTTAATGACTTGTTCAGACGGCAATGACATTCGCACATCAGCAGGCAGACCACGTGTCTCAGGACCAAATAATAAAACATCATCTGCTTGATATTGTACATCTGAATAAAATACTGATCCTTTGGTTGAGCAGGCAAAAATACGTCGATTTTGCATTGCATTTACAAAGGCTCCGTAATTGGCATGCATAATGATGCTAGTCCAGTCATGGTAATCCAAACCTGCACGTCGCAATTTCGCATCATCGACTTTAAACCCCAATGGCTCAATCAAATGTAATTGTGCGCCAATGTTTGCACATAGCCGAATGATATTACCGGTATTCGGTGGAATTTCTGGTTCGTATAAGGCGATATGTAACATGCTTAACTCCGACATACCTTAATCACAGGCATCTTATTGCGCGAATAATGTTCACCAATTCGTGTTGTTTTATCAATAACAATAAAAACTTTTAATCAGATAAAAATAAAATGCATAATGGCAGTTGCAGAATTTTAAATTTCCGCTAAGCTAGATCAATATCACGGCAGCTTAAGATCACCTTAATATATAATCCTAACATGCCGGATCCCAAGCCCAAACAACTTCAATACAATAAAAGTGCAAGTAGGCTTGGTTAATATCCAAAAAATGACACCACATCAATTAGCATTAATTCACTAAAATTAAAGCGTGAAAGTGTCAAGTTTTTTATGCGAAGAGTCAAGAAAAAAAATTGAGGTTCATCATGGGTGGTATATTAAGCCTCCTCGGTTGTGACGGAAAAAATAGAAAATCAAAACCAGAAGCTCGTACTTCCACTTCCAATCGTGACTCCAAAACTGCTTCTTATCAACGTATTCCTTCGCCGCGCGGTGAACCCTCTGGTGGTAGTAGAGGGCGAGCTTCTTCTGTCTCTTTAGAGATCCCACGGGGAGGAAAAGTAGTATCCCCTAAACCATCTTCTACTCCTCCAGGTACTGAAATGCAATCCGTTGTTGGCTCACCTTCTATCGATTTAGCTCGTAAACATAGAGCAACACAATCCATGCGTAAGTTACCTAGTGCCGGTTCGCCACCTACGGCAGCCAAGGCAGCGAAAACACTTTCTATGCGCGAATTCCCTCGATTGGGTCAATCTCCCCCTTCTATCCAAATGACAGAATTTACTTTTGAGTTAGCTAGCTCATCCAAAAACGAACCGTCTGATGATGAAGCTGATAGCAATAGTTCAGATGAAAATACACCACTACTGCAAGACTCATCATCACACAGCAAAGAGAAAAGAGTACTTTATGAACCTGCTGATTATCCTATGGATGCAAATAAATGGTTATTGCTGCCAGATGAGTTATGGCTGCAAATTGCTAAGTGTTTACCATTGACAAAAGTACAAGACTTGCAAAAAGTTTGTCGTCATTTTGAAACTATATTTGCCGATCCGCAATTGCATTCACAATTAGTAGAATCCCAATATCAACATAAAATTATTGTTCGTGATTTACCCGCCAGGCTTGGTTATCGCGTCGTTAACTATTTTGAGCAACGTCTACAAAGGTTGAACGTCGAGAACAACATCGGACAGGAAATAATCAATTTTAATAAAGTTGCTCTAGAATATTGGACCAGACTGGCTGAGGCAAATGTGGTTATTAATCGATTAGTTTCTATGCTTAAAGAAGATAAACGATGTCCCAAAGCTATATTAAATCGCTTCAGTAAAGTTAAGCTAACCTCCCCTGAAGTAATTGAATTATTTTTGTTACATTACTACCCTGATGCAGAATTGATTAATCGTTTAAAAAAAGAAAAATTACTTCCAGACTATACAAACCCCAAATCTAGACTTCATTTTGAAACACATGGCTCCGACTTATTTCCATTTTCGCATAATCAAAATTTTATCGACTGGTTAAAGACCGTACTAACATTAAAAAATATTAAACATCCTGCTGTTGAAGCTATTTTTCCTTTATTACTTGATTGCATGACTAAACACTTTACCGCGCTTTTTAAAGCAGAGCAGTTATGGGCTGCCATTCCAATGATTGCCATTAATTTACTCATTACTGATAAACGAGATTTTGCACAAGCCCTCTCGTGGTTAAGTAAAATCCATGTTTATTGTGTTCAACTTACTAGAGATGAATCATCACCAGCCGTTCTCGAATTATTACTGCTAGAGATAGGCAGATTTTATCCCGGGCCAACTGACCGAGCAGATAACTTATGTAATATAGCCCCCCGCTTCTCTGTTATTTCTGGCATAGAAGAAAGTGCCGTATTGGTTACTGGTATGATGAGTCAAACCTGGGATGGTCGTAGTCCTCGTCCTCAGAGCAGTGAAGTAAGGGAAGTATTACAAAGTTATCAACCCACATTCCATAAGTTACGCAAAAAATTCCCTACAGAAAATCCTAAATCTCATATCGTTGACTTTGGCTCAACTTCAATGCCACCCGTTACCGCATATGGGTAAATAACAACAAGTTCAACACGAAAAAATATTCGATCTCAATTATCACTGTAAAAATAAACTAACTCACGAATTTTAATACAAAAAGCTTGCAATGACGACAAAATACATGATAGATTCTTGAACAGGTGGTAAATGATTTTTCATTTACATTCATTTTGTGGGTCTTAGTTAAAAATAAGAATTAAAAATACAATTAAATCGCTTAGACACTCAGTAATATAGGTGACAACATGGTCAAACCGAAGCAAATCACCAGCATGCAAGATGTTCATGATCATTTAAGAGATTTAAATGGTTACTTAGCTAGAATCACTCAAAATAAAGAAAGAATTGTTAAAAACTCTACACTTGATAACCAGTTATTTGAGTTATGCAACAATATTTTTAGTGCATTGTGTAATCAAAAAAATTCTAAATTTGAATATCGTCATCATCCAGAAGCGATAAGCTCATTACTCACCAATGATGATTTGCTAACAAATTACATCACTGCCCAAAAATATCTGCCTGAACGCAATTGTATCATTGAACTTTTATTCAGATTGTTATTAAGTGACAAGACACAAGATTTTGTATTAAGTAATCTTGATAGCTTAATTAATTTTACAAAACCTAATATTACGCACTTTAAAACCGTCATTGTTAATATGCTGAAAATAGTAACTGATGGGAATATCGTTCAATCTCAAAATATACGTAATTTAGTAAATGGTAATTATCCTCTTGGCAATAAAATTAAATATTTCCCCGCTTTATTAAATAATCTCATTGCATTACAACAATTAGCAAAAGATCTTACTGATAATGAAAGCGACGCCATTAAGCAATGGGCTTTATATGTAACATCACTTATTCAACAAGAACTTGGAAAAAATCTTGCACCATTATTTGCATTATATGGTAATAAATCATTACGTGAGCATTTTCTCATCCCTGCTATTCATTTCATGGAAGCAAGTGAGCAAACACAATTAATTGGTCGAATCCTCAATAAAATTAATGATTCAATTGACCCAATTCAGCAGGGCAAATTTTTACCTGTTGAAAGTTATATACGATATGCCAAAGAAATTAATGATAATATCAATGTGACAGATGATGCTCGAGCAGGAGAAAAGCCACTTGATATGTTAGCGCGAAATTTCGATCGCATCTTTTCAACCAATGATACAGTCAATCAAAATTGGGCAGTGATTACTCATTTCTATCAAGATAAAATCTTAAAACATTATGTTACTGATGCAGTCGCACGCTTAACACCTGAACGTAAGCTGGAATTAAGCACCTATGTTACTGACACTCATCCTGGCATGTTAGATGACTTAATTGGAAAAATAAGTCAAGCTATTGCAGAGGAAGTGGATATAGCAACTATCATGCAATCTGACTCAGAGTTAATGTCGCACCGAGTTACCTTAATCGCAGCATTTAACTCTAATAAGGATGCTTTTATTTCACAGCTTACAGCCTTAGATGAGGCTAAAAAAGTTATTGTCATCCAAAATATTGCTCAAGTAATTAGTGGATTAACTAATACCTTTGCAAGCTACCCAAGAGATTCTGAAACAAGGCAACAAATTGACGCATTATATGATATAACCGTCCAATTAAATGATGCGGCGGTGGCAGATAG
>JAGVJQ010000065.1 GCA_020051015.1 Gammaproteobacteria bacterium | reverse complement strand
ACTGTTTGCGCTTGCGTTAGTAACGTATGTATCTCGCGCATGGGATAATGCCGCTACTTCGCGCACCGCTCCATCATATGCGGTTTGCAATGGTGCAACAGCATCCTTAATTGCCGCTAGGTTTGCATTTGATTTCTGTACTAATTTAATAAATGTATTATTAACCGTAGTAATTTGAGTAACTTTGTTATGTAAATCACTTTCTTGTATGGCTAATTCACCAAGCTTTGTAGTATTACTATTAGCTAATGGCATATATTCTGTTTGAAGCTTGTCATATTGTTGCTGTAGTGCAGCAATGCTTGTTTTCCTTTTATTAACTTCGCTAATCGCTGCTTGATAAAAAACTGGCATTTCTCGTAGACTTTCCAAGCTTACCATCGATTCTCTGCGTTGCACTGCTTTGCTATCAGGTTGGCAATGTGCTTCTAATTCACTTAAAGAAAACTCTTTAAGACTACCATCTGACAATGAAAAACTAATTGGCGTTGTTTTTTCAATGTTAATTTGATCTATAATATCATTCATTCTCTGAATAATTGGAGATAGCCGTTGATTATTAGTGCTAATATCTGTTGCTAAATTACGAAAAACCCGTTTCGTTTCATTAAGCACAACACCTATACTAGGCTCACTTAATGTAGCTATATATTCATTAAGTTTTGCAAGCTGCTTATCTAAAAGTTGCGCCCCAACATCTTCAAGTTTGGCACGAATATCTTGACTAGATAAGATAGATAAGCCATTCAGTAAATCTCTTCTTAATGCGGGAAGATCTTCTTTTGTTTGTAATAATAGTTCGCCTTTTTGCTCACCTAAGCTTGTAATTTTAGCTTCTAATGTGTTTTGAACGGCTTGCTTTAAAGTTTCGGCATTAGGTAAACGTTCTAATTCAAGCTGAATTTTACTCATCAAGCCATTCACTTCACCTTTTCGCTCATCAATTTGTGCTGCTAAATTATTATGTTCACTTTCTAATTGTGCTTTTTTATTCGTTAATAATTGCAACTCTTTTTCGGGAAGACGAATAAATCTACCACGATAATCATCAATTTTTTTAAGCTCACTTTGATAATTAGCAGCAAGCGCCGCCTTTCTCTCGTCTAATTTAACCAACTCGGCTTGCAAGGTGCGATAAATATCATTTAAATTACTATTTAATGGTTCACGCATATCCTCAATTTTCGATTGATAAGCTACTATCCAGTCATTTGATTGTTGTGTTTTTTCTAATGCACGATTATACCTATCTAATTCAATATTAGTATCATTCAACGAACCTTTCGATTCAGATCTTAATCCAGTCAAATCAATCACTGCTTTATTTAATAAAGTTACATACTCAGCTTGAAGAGCCTTAATGTCTTCACCAAAATTTTGTTCGAAAATATCGACGAATTGTGACCCTTTCTTTTTATTAATCTCACCTGCAACGCTTGACCACTCATCATCAAAATGAATATCAGAAAAATTGGGCACATCAATATTAGTCTTTTGTTGTAGTTCAGGAATAGCTTTACACCACGCATTCACTAATAATTGGATCGCAGCTTTTGCACTTTTATTTTCTTCAAGATCAGCAGCGATTTGTTGCTGAACATGGTTCAAATAAAGTAATTGATTTGCCATAAGATTGATATCTTGCTCAGTTAGCTTGCCGCCGGCATTCGAAAGCTTTCGTTGAAAACCAAGATCAACCCCTTTTACTAATTGAAGAGTTTGTGCTGCTGATAACTCTTGCAATAATCGACCAATTAATAACTTGGCTTTTTCTTCTTGAAATGATTCAACCGTGCTTCTATTTGGAAATTTAAAATTATTAATGAAAAATAGAGGAAAATAACTAATTAAGTCCTTTAACGATTCTTCAATTTTTTGCTTTATCTCGTCATTTCCTAATCCTTTACTCTCTAATCGCTGATTAACCTCATGAAGGTATAATAAGAACGTAACATTTCTTAATCGTTGTTTATTTAATTTTTCACTTAAATCACGTTTCACATCATCAGATTTTGTTTCATCAATTTGTTTTTTCAATCCAACCAAAGGTCCAACTAAATCTTGTGATAGTTTATTAGTATCTAGAAACAGTTGATTGCTTAAATTAGAAATAACTTTACTTACATTTGGGTAATCAAGATGCTGTTGTTTACAAGTTTTAACAATATCTCTGTCTTCATCAGGGAGAATTAATGGTTTAATACGCCCAATTGGAAAAAGTTGGATTAAATCTTTTAGTGTTTTTTCAACATTATCTCGCAATTTTTTATTTTTATTCTCAATACTAATTGCATGTAAATGTAATAGAAAAAATATATGATCATCAAAGTTTTTGGATACTAATTTTGTATCCAATTCAGTTTGCGCATTGCTTTTCCCAATTTGAATTGGTAGAAAAACATCGGTATCTAATTTATTACTATCCGCAAAATACGAATTTTTACCGATACAATAATCACTTATCCATTTTTTTGGATTTTTGCTATCAAAATGCCATTGTTGCAATAAATTTTCGTTTAATAAGCCGTCTTCTTTTTGATGTTGTTTCAAAAAAGCAACAAAATTGTCTACACTTCCTGCCATTATATATACCTCTCACAATGCGTTTACGCTGTATATCTTTAGTTTATTTTATGAACATTAAGGGTTTTTTAAATTTTTACGTAAAATGTTACTTTATTGACAGTTAAGCAATTGAATTGTAAAAAAAATCGTTATTTCCTATGCGGCTAGCAATTAATCGTATTCTTTTGGAATTATGAAATAGGGGTAAGTAATAGCTGACGTTAAGGGATAGATTTGGTTAGTCAGATAATATGATAACCATTTGTTTTATATAGATAAAAAATGGATTAGAGATTAAAAGACATCCCCTGCAAAAGGTCATCATATACTTTTTCATCTTCTCTCACTGGTTGCAGAGCTGGTTTAAGTGCTTGATATAGCGTATATCCTTGCTTCATACATGCTGAAAGTGTTTCTAAGGTAGGCGTTGTTGCGCGCACTTGTCCTGGTACTTGATTCAATACAATAAAATTATGAACCATTACCGCGGCATCTTGTGAAGAACTCACTTGGTTATGTGGTTGACTACGAAAATCACGAAATATTCCAGGCTTAAACTCGGTACTGTCAACCAAACCAACTAACATATTAAAAATCAATTTCCCAACACCCGCTGCATAGTCAGCAAAAAATGGTGACGGCATGATTGGAATTAACCATTCTATTGCTAGCGATAAGTAATTAATGGCAGCCCCATAATCATCTGGTTGGCTCATGCTGACTGTCATTAATTTTGCTGCTAGATATGCATATGTCCATTTACCACTATGTTGTTTTAATAATTTAAAATGCGCCTCTACCGCTTGCGATAATAATAATCTGACATCATTAAATTCTTCATGTTGGTATAAGAACTGCATCGCTTCATGCCAAATGGTTCCATCTTGTATTGGCTGAAATGGAAATAGAATAAGATTTTTACCCATTAATTGGGCTCTTATCATGGGATTATTATAATTTGGCAATAAACCGTTTGCTATTAATAACTTGATAAATGCATGCCGTTTTTTTAAAAAATCCTGTGACTCAACCAAGCTATTGTTATTCCAAGTTGGATATAGATGCAGTAATAATAACGATAAAATATCACCACTTTTGAATAAAATAGCATTAATCTGATCAGGCTTATTTATTTGCTGTAACGCTAACTCTGCTTGTTTTAACTGTTGCCAAAAATAAACCGATGCATAACAAAAGTCTTGCTCTAATTGCTGCATATCATGCTTTTCAAGCGGAATAATTTGTTGACTAGATGACGATGCCTCATCAAAAGATATCTCTTTTGCATTAATAGTACTATGTAGTTTTAACCAATAGCCGGCTGGGAATGGTTGTTTATCGTTGCCAGGAATATGGATGCCTTGCTGGTGTAACCAAGAAATCAGAAAATGATAGTCTTTTAATAAAAAAAGAAATCTTTTTGCGACCATAGCAATACGTGCTAGATCTTCTTTTGGCAGAAATGTTAGTAATAAGACAACTATCTCATCTGGCAGTAGCGCAAAATAGCCGGAGTTACGTTTTATTGGATCATCAACCAACGCAATCGTCGATTCGTATTTTGTTTTTCTCGCATTTATTAAATCGCTTGATGTAGGACTGTTACTCTCAGGTTTTTTATTTGCTGGTGGTGGTGCTTCATTAGATGGTTGACTATGACTTAATGAGGCAAATGTTTGTAATTCAATTCGAATAGGGGGATAAGTATCTTCTAGTCTTCTCTTTCTTGTTTTTGAAATCAATCCACCCATTTTGCTCCCATAGCCATTTTGATACTGGCTCTTGTCTGAATTTATTAAATTCACTTTATTAAGCCTTTATTATACACCTTACCCTTGGCTAATCAAAACCTCAGCACCGGCAAAAATTTAAGACACATTG
>JAGVJQ010000047.1 GCA_020051015.1 Gammaproteobacteria bacterium | reverse complement strand
TTAGAGCTTTATTATTTCTTGGATTGCTGGGCGGTAATATTCGGCTTTGCCCGTTTTCACAGTTAAATTAGCTAACGGTTGATAATGAGCATCACTATGTGTGTGACCACATAACACTACAAAATCTAGCGATGGGTTATCGTTAGCAAATTGTATTAATACGTCTCCCATGACTTTTGAACTGAAATAAGGTAACCAGCCTTCATCACTAATCTGTCCATTATGCAAACATGCTTCTTTGAATGGAGGGACGTGCGTTAATACAACGATCTTTTTTGGGTGTTGTTTAATTGCTTGAGTTAAATCATTTTGCATGGCGATTGCATCTACATCAGCAAGTTGCTGCATTTTTTCGAGCAGTTGAAATTTACCCAGAATTTTCTCCTGGAATAAATCAGCAATCATACGGCTGTCATTAAGCGATATACGGCTGTTTTGATAATCACCCAAGCGTCCATCAGCCCAACCATCTTGGCCCAATAAAATAGTATTGTTAGGCAGAGATTGTATACCGGCTGCCGGTAACCAAAATAGTTGATCATGAGCCTTGCTTAAGTCTGTGAGTGTTTCGCGAACATCGTTAATAGTTCCTTGATAGTAATCGTGATTACCCAAAATAAAATAAATAGGCTTTTTAATATGAGCTACCATTTCACATAAAAGATCGGTTAAACAGTGGGCTTCAGCTATATCCCCACTTATTAGCAGCGCATCAAAAGGAGTAAGAAGAACCTCATCGTAGAATTTTCTGCGCGCATCATTATCAAGAAAGTTAAGATGAATATCAGTCAACCATGCCAGTTTCATTTTTTTATACCCATTTCGTTACATTGAAATTTGTTTAATCCGTTCTATCACAGTTTGCACCCGTTGTGATGTCACTGGGCCATCGCTTACATGCCCAGGCAATGATTGCACAAACTGATCGTTCTTCAGTAGATCGCCAAATACTGACTTTAAATGTGACTTTAAATTATCACTGGTAGTACGTATTTCTTCGGCAATTTCAACACAGCCTGCAATGACGGTGATGATATCTTCAAAATCATGACTACCAAGAAAGTCATTATTTCCTCTCGACTTAAATGCTTCTATTTTAGTCGCCAAAAAATAAGGGGCGGTGACAGATTTTATTATTAGATTTTCAGCTATTTTATGGTCAACAGAGTGTTGTATTGCCTCTTTATACCAAAAATTTCCCCAGCCCAAGATTGTTTCATCGGTGGGCATTACATCAAGAATAATTTCGTCAAAATGCCAACGACAGATAACATCATCATTTATAGAACGATAAAATCCTTTTTCTTTTAATTGCTCTTCAAATTCGTAATATTGTCCTAACGAAATAACATCAATAATGCAATCAACATCTAATGTAGGTCGAACATCTAAAGATAAGGGATCATTGATAAAAAGCGCTGTAGTGCAGCCACCTAAATATACGACCTTATCGTTCAATGTGCCGAGTGTTCTCGCAACTATCTCCAGCATCTTCAGATTTGATGATGCGCGTTTGTGCATATGATTCATGATTAATTTTTTCCCTTAACAATTTAATAGCTATGTTTCGTTCCCTTACACGCGCAGAACGAATAGCATCAATTAAAACTAATAATTCATAAAAAATGACATCTGGATATTCTGCAAGAGATTGAGGAACTGAACGATAAAGCGGTTCTAATGCCAGACCACGTTGATCACCCTCTGCATACGGCCACACTGGGATGGGGTCGTCTCCTAACAAAATATGTTTTTTAAATAAGGGAGCAGCATAGCTCGTTGCAATACCCCTCGTATAGGCGCCTAATTCTATCGGGAAAAAATATTTCACTCCTGAAATTAAACATTCTTCGCAAGCAGATTTACTTGGTAAAAATACAGTTTTATTTTCTCGAATAACAGGCCCTAGTAAACCAGATAAAACTAATCGTTTAATTCCGGCATTTACTTCGGAAACACTCATGCATAAATAAGTTGCGAGTTTATTCTGTGATAATTGCTCCTTTGGCTCTGTACCGGATAGAGTCAATTTTGATAGGATTTTTAAAAGTATCACGATGTCCTGTGGCTTCAGCATGAAATGACCCCAATAGGTTCTGTTACTTTTATTATACATTATTTGTTTGCAATTCGCGAATCGCGAACAGCGAATGGCGTATCGTTATTTCGTTAGAAATTACTAAATTGTGGCGACATCAGAGTAGATGAGGGGCAACTTTGGGGGCAATAAAAATATTTAAAACAATAAATCAATTTAATAACAATAAGTTAACTATCTAGTTCAGTAGCCGCCGCCCCAATATTTAAGACCACAAACGACTATCAACAGCCACTAAAAACCATTGATAATCAGTAAATGGGCGGTTGTTTTACATGGCGTTTCAAAAATTTCAAAATAATGCCCTAGTACTGCCACAAATTAAAATTTATACTAAATGGATTAAATTTGAATGAACACTATGAGCCAAACAATCTTAAAATCAAATTTCTTTATTCTGACTGGCGGTCCAGGTTCTGGCAAAACATCCGTACTAATGGCATTAAAAAGGAGAGGGTTCTTAACAATG
>JAGVJQ010000023.1 GCA_020051015.1 Gammaproteobacteria bacterium | reverse complement strand
GTTTTGGCTTCAATTACTTCCATATAGCGGGCTTCGGTCGTTTCAGGATCGTGGCAATTCATTAATTGTAATACTTCACCTGCCGCAATCGTATTGGATGCATGCGCCAAAATATCCATGACTTTAATACTATTAATTTCAACCATCATTTGGAAGGAACGTGAAAATAAAAAATCCCCAACTAATACACTAGCTTGATTACCCCAAATGGCATTAGCTGTTTCTTGGCCACGACGCAATTTGGATTCATCTACGACATCGTCATGTAATAAGGTGGCAGTATGGATAAATTCAACAATGGCTGCCAGACGAATATGTTGTAGGCCATTATAGTTAAAGCAACGAGCGCTAAGTAAGGCTAACATGGGGCGTAAACGTTTGCCGCCGCTATTTAAAATGTGTTGCCCCAGTTGTTTAATCAGGGTGATTGGTGATTCAAGATGCGTCAAAATCAGTTGATTAACAGCCTGCATATCGTCTGCCACTAAGGCGCGTATTGATTCTAGCTTTATCATCGGTCATCCAGTGAATTTAATGTCTGCTAAGGATATCATAAAATGTTGTTAACGCCAGAATTCCTATTATATTGGCCTATAACTAGCCCCACCACCAACGATCAGACGCCACCCCAGCAAAAAAACTTAATCTAACTGTTGCGGAATCAGAATTTTTTGCGTAAAATACGCACCCTTGTATGTCTTTAAAAGTCTTAAAGACGTAGCGCATACTTCTCCCGAGAGCGGGATTGATTATTTGGAGTACAGGTGTTATGTATGCAGTAATTGTAACTGGCGGTAAGCAGTATAAAGTAGCAAAAGATGATATGCTCAAAGTCGAAAAACTCGCTGTAAATGAAGGCGATACCGTCACTTTTGATCAAGTTTTAATGATTGCTGATGGTGAAAAACTTCACCTGGGCAAACCAGTTTTGGAAGGTGGAAAAGTGGTTGCGACCGTAGTTGCTCATGGCCGCCATCGTAAAATTCACGTGTTGAAGTTTAAACGCCGTAAGCACTACTTGAAGCGTCAAGGTCATCGTCAAGACTTTACGCAAATCAAGATTACTGATATTGCTGCAGCGTAAGAGAGGAGTAAAGTAAGATGGCTCACAAGAAGGCTGGTGGTAGTACACGCAATGGTCGCGATTCTAATCCACAGTATCGTGGCGTAAAAATTTATGGTGGACAAGATATTGTTGCTGGCAACATTATTGTTCGTCAAGTGGGTAATAAATTCCATGCAGGCAAAAACGTTGGTCAAGGTAAAGATTATACTCTTTATGCATTGATTAATGGTATTGTTAAATTCCGTCGTGGTGGCGAACATAATCGTCATTTCATCGATGTAATTCCTGCTGAAGGTCAAGCTTAATCAATTTTAATTGATTGAATTATAAAAACCCCACTTTATGTGGGGTTTTTTGTTTTTAGGGCGTATGCAATACGCCCCAACAGTAATGTAATTTTTATCACTCTCTGCTACCCTCTCCCCGCGAAGCGCGGGAGAGGGGCTGGGGGAGAGGGGGCTCTCTAATGAAATTTGTTGATGAAGCATTAATTAAAGTACGAGGCGGTAAAGGCGGCGATGGCTGTATGAGTTTTCGTCGTGAGAAATTTATTCCTTTTGGCGGCCCTGATGGCGGCGACGGTGGGGATGGCGGCTCTGTTATCCTGGAAGCCGATGAATCCATCAATACCTTGATTGATTTTCGCTATAAACGTGAACATATTGCTAAGTCCGGCGAATCAGGCCGCGGCAGTGATTGTACTGGTAAAGGCGCTGATGATTTAGTGGTAAAAGTACCGGTTGGTACTTTGGTCTATGACGTTGATACCGAAGAATTACTTGGTGATATGGTTCATCATGGCGAGCGTTTATTAGTCGCTAAGTGCGGCTATCATGGTTTAGGTAATGCGCGTTATAAAAGTAGTACTAACCGTGCGCCACGCCAAACCAGTAAAGGCAGCATGGGTGAAGAGCGTCAATTGCGCTTGGAATTAAAATTATTAGCCGATGTAGGATTATTGGGCTTACCCAATGCCGGTAAATCGACCTTTATTCGTTCTGTTTCAGCCGCCAAACCTAAAGTAGCGGATTATCCCTTTACTACATTACATCCTAATTTAGGTGTTGTACGTGTTGATGAAATGCGTAGCTTTGTGATTGCCGATATTCCGGGATTAATTGAAGGTGCTGCTGATGGCGCTGGTCTAGGCGTGCAATTCTTAAAGCATTTATCACGCACCAGATTATTATTACATATTGTTGATATTGCACCAGCTGATGGCAGTGATCCCGTTGAAGCTATCAATACTATTTATCAAGAGTTAGCTAAATTCAGCCCCGAATTAGCTGAAAAAGAGCGATGGTTAATACTCAATCAATGCGATAAATTACTGGAAGAAGAAGTAGAAGAACGCAAACAAGATATTCTCAGTCGCTTAAATTGGCAAGGACCGGTTTATACTATTTCCGCATTAGCCAAACAGGGCACAGAGCAATTGTGTTTTGATATCATGAAGAAATGGGATCCAGAATCATTATAGGTGCTTACGTTACAAACAGCCGGAAATTAATTTGACGTTTCGAAATATTGCTCAAGGATGAGCATTTAAAATAGCCTTGATATCTTTTATATCATGCCAATTATTTACAATGAATTTATGTTCAGCAGAAAAATTATCAAATAGTTTTTGCTGATTTGAATTTAACTCTTGTCCATATTTCACTTCAATTAATATTTTATTATTCACAATGAAATCTAGCTCAGTAGCATGTTCATATAAATAACTAATGTCGTATTGTTTAAGAGCAAGAAAAATTAAATTCTCAAAAATTGCCCCTTTATCTCTAAAACCCGTTGCTAAATTTCGTATGCCAACATCTGCGGCATACACTTTTTTAGGTGACAATAATCGTTCATTTGTTTTTCCAAAACGTGGAACTGCATAAATTAGATAAGTCTCTAAAAACATCTCTAGATATCGTTTCGCCGTATCTGGAGAAATAGATAAAATATTTGCCATTTTATTTAAGCTAATTTGTTTACCCGCTCGTTCCATTAGCAATATAAAAAAATCTTTTATTGTTTCAGGATTTTTTATACCGTGAAATGCAACGATGTCTTTATATAAAATATCATCAATTAAAGTCGTTAAATAATTTCTATCATTAGTTAATACATATTCTGGCATGCCGCCAATTTGCATATACTCTTCAAAATAGCTTTTTTTTGCAGCTGAATCGCGGTTTTTTAATGAAATTTTTTTAAAAGTAAGAAACTCATCGAAACTTAATGGCATTACTTCGACAATACGCTCTCGACCAGTTAAATAACCACGCTGGTCGCGTAATGCTGAGCTACTCGAAGATGAAACATAAATTTTGCAATTTTCTTTATCATACAAGTTTTTTAATTGTTGTCGAAAATCTGTCTTATAAGTAATTTCATCAAGAAATAAATAAATGTGTTCATCATAAGGTAAACGATGTAATTGGCGAAAATAGTCAATGATGTCAATGATAGATTCATTTCGTAATAAGTAATCATCAAGGCTAATGTAAAAAATATGATTAGCTTTAATATTTTTTTCGTGTAATAAATAATGAACCAATTGCTTTATTAATGTAGTTTTACCAACTCTGCGCAGTCCGGTTAAAAAAACCACATTTTTATCGTTTAATAATTGAGTAAGCGTATTTAATAATTCTGGGCGCGGGTACAGTTCTTTTACTTGATAATCGATCTCTTCCCACCACGGGTTATATTGGTAATATAATTCTTTATTCATATTGGAATGCCTAAATTTTGATCTTCTTATTAATCATTATACGTCTACATCGTATATTTATCAATAATAATATCCGACTGTATCGTATACTTTTGCAATATGTTTATATGACAGTAATAATGATATATTGCAATAATTTGGTTTTAACAGGTTAAAGGATATGACATATATACTTAGTATTGATCAAGGAACCACCAGTTCTCGCGCAGTGATTTTCAATGAAAAAGGCAATATTCAAGCCATTGGCCAACACGAAATTAGTCAATATTTTCCACATGATGGATGGGTTGAACATGACCCAGAGCAAATTTGGTCGACGACATTACAAAGTTGTTTTGATGCGTTAAATAATGCCAAATTGTCAGCAACCGACATTGCCGGCATTGGTATTACCAATCAACGCGAAACAACGGTGGTATGGAATAAGCATACGGGTAAACCAATTTATCGCGCCATTGTCTGGCAAGATCGACGAACCGCAGAAATATGTAAAAAATTAAAAAATGAGGGGCATGAAAAAAACATCACCCAAAAAACAGGGTTATTATTAGATCCCTATTTTTCAGCTACTAAACTGAATTGGATTTTAGATAATGTTTCTGATGCGCGTCGTCAGGCAGAGCTGGGTGAGTTATTATTTGGTACAATAGAAACCTGGTTACTGTGGCGCTTAACCGATGGTCGTAGTCATTTTACGGATGTAACAAACGCTAGTCGAACCATGTTATTTAATATTCATACTCAGCAATGGGATGATGAGTTACTACAATTATTTAATATTCCAAAGTTAATATTGCCAGAAATTGTCGATAATTATGGTGATTTTGGTGTATTAGATAAAAATTTATTAGGTGCTGCTATTCCTGTATGTGCGATGGCTGGTGATCAACAAGCTGCAGCATTTGGACAAGCTTGTTTTCATCTAGGTATGATTAAAAGTACGTATGGCACAGGTTGCTTTGTTTTATTAAATACCGGCAATATTCCAACTACTTCGCACCATAAATTATTAACTACCATTCAATATCGAATTCCAGGTCATTTAGCTTATGGATTAGAAGGTAGTATTTTTATAGCTGGTGCAGCAGTGCAATGGTTGCGAGATAATTTAGGGCTCATTCAGCGCTCGAGTGACATACAAACTTTAGCCGAACAAGTATCTGATAATGGTGGAGTCTATTTTGTACCGGCATTTACTGGCCTGGGCGCACCTTATTGGAATCCACATGCGCGTGGCATGATTGCAGGTTTAACGCGCGATACTTATGCTGGACATTTAGCGCGAGCGACATTGGAAGCCGTATGTTACCAAACTCGTGATTTACTTCATGCCATGCAAGAAGATGGCGCGGATATTAATTGTTTGCGGGTTGATGGAGGCATGGTCGTCAATGATCATTTAATGCAATTTTTAGCTGATATTTTGGCGGTACGAGTTGAGCGCCCAAAAATAGTAGAAACAACGGCATTAGGCGTGGCATTTTTAGCTGGATTACAGTTAGGTATTTATCGTTCGTTGACAGAAATTACCGCGCTGTGGCAACTAGAACATACTTTTTCCCCAGCAATGTCATTGACGGCACGTGAACGATTATATGATAAATGGCTGTACTGGGTGGGAAGGGTGAATGATTGAAAGATACATTTTCTAGGCTACACGAAGATCTTTCGTAGGGGCGTATTGCATACGCCCATCTCGCCAAAACACTAATCATGCCGAAGCATTTGTGTGGTGATGTCAGAGATATTAAACAACACGAATGATTTGTGATGTTTGAGAAATGGGCGTATGCAATACGCCCCTACGAAAGTTCTAAATAACTTAAAGAGTTTTTGATATGCAAGGTATTTTGCTATTAGTTTGAATATAATTATAAAAATCGTTAGAAGCATCAATATTGCCTTGCAAGATTGCTGGAATGGAATAAGGATGTTTATTGTGAATGTAATCACATAAAGCGGCAGCAGATTCTCTGGTTGTTTTAAAGATCATCAAGCATTCAGTAGATTTTTCAATTTTCCCTTCCCATTCATAAATTGATATTGCGCCGGGAATGATATTGACACAAGCAGCATATTTATCAGCAATAGCTTGTTCAGCAAGTTTTTCGGCTTCTTGTTGGGTTGAGATGGTTGTGTAGATAATGCTAATTTGGTGCATGTTGATTGCTTTAAGATAGTGGCGGAGAGAGAGGGATTCGAACCCTCGATGGGGTTTTGGCCCCATACTCCCTTAGCAGGGGAGCGCCTTCAGCCACTCGGCCATCTCTCCGAAATCAATGAGCGAGCAGTATATCATTTCTTTTTTTTGAGTCAAAATAATTTGTTAAGTTTTGGCGATGGTATTTTAAGCGGGTTAACTGCCAAGCAACTGTGGATGAGGGCGCGGTAGGGTGGATTATTTCGACTTGGTTGATGATTAGCAATTAAACCGTTAAACCATTTGTTTCTATGCGGTTTTTGAGATAATCTATACTTCTTTGTTTCTAACATTCTTTTAAGTTATTACCATGCAACAATTAAATGAAATCACGCAACAGGCCCTCGCGTCTGTCGCGCAAGCTACGACATTACAACAATTAGATGACCTTCGCGTCCATTATATGGGTAAAAAAGGGCAAATTACCGAATTTTTAAAGAGCTTAGCTAATATAAGTCCTGAAGATAGGCCAAAAATAGGGCAAGTGGTTAATCAAGCCAAAGAAACTATACAGCAGCATATTCAGCAACGATTAGAGCATTTAAAAGCACAAGAATTAGCAACACGATTGGCAAGTGAAACCATCGATGTTACCTTGCCTGGGCGCGGAACAGAACAGGGGCATTTGCATCCTGTTACACGGGCTATGATGCGGATTGAAGATTATTTCAGCCAATTGGGTTTTGATATTATCAGTGGCCAAGAAGTTGAAAATGAATATTACAATTTCGATGCTTTAAATACGCCTGCTCACCATCCTGCACGTGCGATGCATGATACCTTTTATTTCCCAGACGGTAACTTATTGCGTACACATACTTCAGCGGGCCAAATTCGTTATATGGAAGAACATCAACCACCACTGCGTATGATTGCAATGGGGCGTGTCTATCGTTGCGATTCGGATGTAACACACACACCGATGTTTCATCAAGTTGAAGGCTTATTAATTGATGAAACGGTCAGTTTTGCTGACTTGAAAGGGATCTTAAAAGACTTTATGCAATTCTTCTTTGAAGATGAATTAGCAATGCGATTTCGCCCTTCTTATTTCCCCTTTACTGAGCCATCAGCCGAAGTTGATGTGCAATGTGTCATGTGTAAAGGCAAAGGTTGCCGTATTTGTAAAAACAGCGGTTGGCTTGAAGTATTAGGTTGTGGCATGGTACATCCCAAGGTATTAAATGGTGCCGGTGTTGATAGCGATCGTTTTAACGGTTTTGCCTTTGGTATGGGAATTGATCGTCTTGCAATGTTACGTTATCAAATTAATGATTTACGATTATTGTTTGAAAATGATGTGCGTTTTTTACAACAGTTTTAGTTTTAGAGTGAATGTATGAAAATCAGTGAAAAGTGGTTACGAGAATGGGTTAATCCAACCTGTGATTTACAGTCCTTATTAAATACGTTAACGATGGCTGGCCTTGAAGTTGAAGGCATAAGTCCTGCAGCAAGCCGAGTTGATAATGTGGTGGTGGCAGAAGTTTTAGATGTGCAACCACATCCGAATGCTGATAAATTACGCGTTTGCCAAGTAAATGTTGGTAAAGAAACCTTACAAATCGTTTGTGGCGCCAAAAATGTAGCGAAAGGCGTGAAAGTACCTGCAGCATTAATTGGGGCTGAATTAGGTGATGGTTTAATTATTAAAGCTTCACAATTACGTGGTGTCGATTCTTTTGGTATGTTGTGTTCAGCCTCGGAATTAGGATTAGCTGAAACCAGCGAAGGCTTATTGATATTGCCCGCTGATGCGCCCGTTGGTGAGGAATTACAAGATTATTTACAGTTAGATGATCACATCATTGAAATTAGTTTAACGCCCAATCGAGGTGATTGTTTAAGCGTTAATGGTTTGGCGCGTGAAGTGGCCGCATTAACTAAAGCGACATTGACTCCTGTTGTATCGAATGCAATAAAACCAACTATTGACGCAATTTTACCAGTCAAATTGGAACATCCTAATGTATGTCCGTTATATCTAGGTCGAGTTATTAAAGGTATTAATTCTGTCGCAACGACACCATTATGGATGAAAGAAAAATTACGCCGTAGTGGTTTACGTTGTATTCATCCCGTTGTGGATGTAACGAATTATGTGATGCTCGAATTAGGGCAACCTATGCATGCATTTGATCTCAGTAAAATAAATAATGGCATTCATGTACGTCTTGCTAATAGCCAAGAACAGTTAACACTATTAGATGGTAAAACCGTGGTTTTGGATGATTACACACTCGTTATTGCCGACGAACAAAAAGCATTAGCGATTGCAGGTGTTATGGGTGGCGCCGATTCTGCAGTAACAGAATCAACAACGGATATTTTCTTGGAAAGTGCCTTTTTTGTGCCAGAAGCCATTTCTGGTCGTGCTCGGGTATATGGTTTACATACTGATTCATCGCATCGTTTCGAGCGTGGTGTTGATCCTGAGTTGGCGAACAAGGCCATTGAGCGTGCTACCGAGTTATTATTGGCTATTGTAGGTGGTCAAGCGGGGCCCGTGATTCAAGCCGTAGAAAAAAATTATTTACCAGTTAAAATGCCAGTAAATTTACGGTTGACAAAAGTTAATCATTTACTGGGCTTAGATATTAAAGCTGATTGGGTTGAAAAAAATTTACCATTATTAGGTTTTACCCTTCTTAATCAAAAAGAACCAAACTCATGGCAAATTAATATTCCATCTTACCGCTTTGATATGACCTTGGAAGCAGATTTAATAGAAGAAGTGGCTCGTTTATATGGTTATGACCATGTACCTTATAATATGCCAACAGCGACACTAGCAGCTTGTCCTAAGAGCGAATCAACCATATCACTCAGACAAATCCGACAAATATTAGCTGCACGTGATTATAGCGAAGCGATTACCTATAGTTTCGTTGATCCCAAGATGCAAGAGTTATTCGATCCAGCAACGAAACCCTATGCATTGCTCAATCCAATTTCTCCCGAGTTGTCAGTGATGCGTACCTCAATTTGGCAAGGGTTGATGACAGCGTATTGTCAAAATGAAGCTAGACAATCATTGCGCGTGAGATTATTTGAGAGTGGGTTATGCTTTCAGCCAACTGAAGAGGGATTAACCCAGCAACCAATGTTGGCCGGATTATGTGCAGGGCCAGCTTATGTAGAGCAATGGGGCATTCCTAATCGTTTAGTTGATTTCTTTGATGTAAAAAAAGATGTTGAAGCATTATTAGCGTTACGCCATGATACCGATCCGGTGGAGTTTGTGCCGACTAACATTCCAGCCTTGCATCCAGGCCGCTCGGCGGTTATTGTAGTTGGAAAACAACCGATCGGTTATATTGGCGAATTACATCCACGTATCATGGCTGCATTGTCGTTACGCAATCCGGTTTATTTATTTGAATTCTTTTTAAATCATTTAACTGCTGCACAATTACCACAATTTGCTACACTATCTAAATACCCGTCTGTGCGACGTGATATTGCCATTGTAGTTGACCAGTCTATTCCGGTCGATGAGCTCAAACAGACATTTTATGATGTTTGTGGTGATTTGCTGGTAGATTGGCAATTATTTGATGTGTACCAAGGCAAAGGGATCGCTGATAATCAGCGTAGTTTAGCCTTTGGATTAACACTACAGCATTGTGCGCGTACGTTGACGGATATTGAGGTTGCAAATTGCATGGAAAGACTTGTAACAGAATTAAATGGCCGATTTGGAGCCATTTTACGGGAGTAATTATCATGACCCTGACTAAAGCGGAGCTTGCACAAACACTGATTGATAAACGTGGTTTCTCAAAACGTGATGCAAAAGTGTTTGTCGATAAATTTTTTGATTTAATTATTAAATCACTGGTTGATGGTCAAGAAGTTAAGCTGTCAGGATTTGGAAATTTTGTGACTCGTGATAAAAATAGCCGTCCTGGCCGCAATCCTAAAACAGGTGAGGCGGTCGCTATTTCAGCACGGCGTGTAGTGACATTTCATGCGGGTAATAAATTGAAAGAACAAATTAGCCCAGGTGAAATTAGCCAATAGTTAAATAATATTATTGTTAATTATTATTTATCAATGTCAATTGGGTTTGTCACCGATCTTTCGTAGGGGCGTATTGCATACGCCCTTATATCAAATATCATAATCCTTTTATACTACTCAATATATCCAACATCATTATTAGATTTATGATGACGTAAGATAAGTATTTGCAAATATTAAACCCTCAGTGCCGGACAATTTTTTAAGAATGGAAAAATGGATGTTTTCAAAACACACATACTATCAGGTTTGAGGGGCGTCTCGGACCAGGGATGGTATGGAGAGCGAGGCCATGGATGGCCGTCCCTGAAAACCTGATAGTATGTGGGTTTTCAACGAATCTTAACTTCGCATTGCCTATTCTATTCATAAAATCTTAAGGCAAATAATATACAATAAGCCAGCTTATATTTATTCAAAACGAGAGAAACATGCCGGGCGACGTTGAAAAGAAACCACGTATTAATATCAATGGTAATGAAGGTCAAAAAAACTTTATGAACCATCACGAAAATACCATGCATGAAGAGGTGGCTACTAGTCGTGGTAAAGTGTTGCTTCAATTACAAAAACGATATTCATTGGGAAATAATAGCGAAGCATCAAGTAGTCAAAGTGCAAATGTAAATAAGGCAAACGAAACGTTTGACTCGATTATTGAAGAATATCTCAAGCAATCAACACTAACTGACTTAAATAAAGATTATGTAAGAAGAAAAGTTGCCGAAACTTCCGATCAATTAGACTGGTTTTCTTTAGTGACAGAAAATGAGAACAATACTCTCATTAAACAAACAATAAAAATGCCGATAAAAGAAACACTGGTATTAATCTATAAAGCCATTATGGATGATAGCAAGTGGTTATTGAATCATGAAGAAAGTTTAGAAACGCAACGCCAAGAACGGTTATTAGAATTAGATAAAGCATTTGGCTGGTTAGTTTCAACCACTTGTCACCAAGGTGTTCGTAATGTATTGAGTGATGCATTAAGTGGTTATGATAATGCTGAGTTTATTTATGATAAACCAAGTTTTATTGTTAAAGGAATTAATGAGTTTTTTTATCGAAAATTATTTAAAGCAATCGGTTGGCGAAATGCATTTAAAACACAGATATGGCCTTGGATACGAAATAAAACCATGCCTAAAAAAATTAAGGCATTAATTAACGAAGATTTCATTCACGAGTTACATAAATATCTTGAAGATAAATTTTTCTTATTTGGATTGCTGGCTGATGCTGAGCTAATTCCGCTATTTACCGACAAAGAAACATTATCGGAATTATATTGTCAATTTATTGATGCGCCGTTTATTCATCTCTTAAACGATGGCATAACAACTTATTCTTTAGATTATGACAAAGAATGTATAGTACTTGCTGAACCATTACAGAAAATGGTTGATACCACAATAGCTTGGATTGATAATAGTTTTGACATAGAAAACGAAGAGCATATTACGCGTTTATCTTATGTTTCTCGCTTATTTTCGGCATTACAAAAAATTGAACGATTTAATGTATTGATGGAAATGAGTGGAAAAATATCGCCAGACTTAATCAAGCAAATCCAAACATATCGTGGCAAGATTTTTACAGCCTTTATCATGCAAGGTGATATTGGATTAATGCATGCGCTTGATGAGTTTGATAGATGTTATTCAGCGGTACATAAAAATACGTTTGTCACTGAAATTGAAAATTTCTTTGCAATGTGGTTTATCGGTGGAGCTGCAATTAATGAAACCAGAAGTGCTCTTTTTTACTCGTTATGTACGCCTCTTTTTACTAATGCCATCAAATTAAGTGATGAATTAATTAACCAAGTACTTGCACGAAGATTAGCGGATAACACGTTGCCAATTACGGTTTATGAAGTAAATCGCTGTTTATTACATGCGTTGATAGTACCCGTTAATGAATGGAGTGATGTTTTTAAAGAGGTATTATCAAATGTCGTTACATTT
Source organism: Gammaproteobacteria bacterium (assembly GCA_020051015.1). Lineage (GTDB taxonomy): Bacteria > Pseudomonadota > Gammaproteobacteria > UBA1113 > UBA1113 > JABEVJ01. Next base: position 616 of record JAGVJQ010000023.1, on the reverse strand, counting down.
ATTGAGAGTGATTTTAATGATCCAAGAAATGCGCGCTTAAAAAGCTTAAAGAAAGACTCGTATCCAGCGGCATTGTTGAACCAGATAAAATACTTAATGGTAAGATCAAGTGGTATTAATCCAGGCGTTCAACCTGAGCAAGTAGTGTTAGCACCGGCATTAATAGAGACTGAATATGATGTATTGACTGCGGTCAATTATATTGCATCAAGTCGCTGTTCAGAACAAAAGAAAGTAGAACTCACCCTGCAATTTACAAATGCATTAGATACATTAAGCGGAGCTCTTTTTCTGAGTATCGCTAATAAATTTCATGATGAGAAATCTTGGCTTTTCCTTTTAAATGAATTAACAAATAAATTGATACGTATATCGGGTTCCGAGCTTAACAATTTCATTAAAAAATTTCCTAATGAATTAACCCGCTTAGCTGTTTTTAACCGATTAAAAAGCAAGATCGAAAATATATCTAGCCTTAATTTTTCATGGGTTATGCGTAATTTTCAACAGGTTAACTGTTTAATCTATATCGTTGATAAACTAAGTAAGAAACTTGATCTCATCAATGGTTCTGCGTTGACTGACTTAATAAGATGTGCAAACGAAATAAATAAAG
>JAGVJQ010000095.1 GCA_020051015.1 Gammaproteobacteria bacterium | reverse complement strand
GGTGCGAAGTTTAGCGCCCGACTGAACGATGAGATTTGGACGTTCTGATTGAGAAAAACCGCAGGAATACTCGACTGTCTTTCGAGGTTTTTCGATTGAAGAACGTTCAAAGCTCACGTTCAGGCGGGATGATAAACTCGCATTTTGAGGTGTGATGGGTATATGTTTAATATAAGATTCAGCAACAAAATAAACATCCGCTGTTAGCATATGATTAAAACTAACGACTAAATCATAATCAGTATTTTTAATCACATCGCGAACATATCTGGCAAAGCGTTTTTGGCGCTGCGTTTGCGTAAAACCTTTAACAGTTACAGTAATAACATGTACTCCAGATGGAATGAATTCTGGGCGCTCCATGACAAAAATATCAATCTGATAGCCACGATGTAAGGCTTCATGAACAATTGAATTAAATTCATTCTTTTTATCATCATCAAGAAAATATGTATTCAAGCAAAATGCTAATTTCATAATGTCACCTGAATTATTTCCCTAAGTTGCTGAAATACTTTTCCAGGTGGAATAGTGGTAAAACAAGGTGGAAAATCTGGCTCTCCCGACGCTTTAATTTTACAATGCTCTTGTAAACAAGGTGCACATTCAAAATTGGCGGTTAAATGATATTGATGGCGACCTAATGTGCCGGTTAACTGTGGGTTGGTTGGCCCATAAAGAGAAATAGTTGGAATACCTAATACTGCCGCTAAATGTCCTAAACCAGTATCAACTGCAACACAAGCTTTAACTTTTAATAATAATGCCGCCAATTGCGACAAACTCAATCGTGGTAATACATGTCCCTCGGCCACAGCAGCGATACGTTGTGCTCTCTCATGTTCAGCTTGAGAGCCCCACGGTAATAATATTGTCAAACCACTTTCATGCATTAAGCGCGCTAGTTGTAGCCAATAAACTTCTGGCCAATGTTTTGTGGGCCACGTCGTACCATGAAAAAATAACACACTATTTTCAAGAGGCACTGCCGGCAACTCAATATTAGCAGGTAAGTTTACCATCGAATGCGGTGCATCTGTCGGTAACGAATAGCCTAAGGCTTGCGCCATTAATTGTCTAGCACGTGGTATTGCGTGTTGTTCCCAAATGACTTTACACCGCGCTTGATAAAATAATGAAGCAACGCCTTCGCGCGCAGAACGATAACTTAAACCAACACGCCTACCTTTCCCCAATAGGGTAATCAATGCACTTTTCAACAAACCTTGAGCATCGATAATGATATCATAATGTTCTTGCCGCAATTCCCCAATAAATGTCTGAATTTCTTTGGCAGAATGTAGCCAACCTTGTTTTCTCCAACGACGTAACGCAACTGGAATAACTTTTTTAACAGCGGGCATCCATTGCGGAATTTCTTTAAATCCTTCCTCAACTACCCAATGAAATTCAACTCCCGGTATGGCATTAGTTGCATCGGTAATGGCTGGCAATGTATGAATCACATCACCCATTGATGAAGTTTTTACTAATAAAACTTTCATGCTGTTAAGCGCTCCAATGCTGACTGCACGCGGTCAGGCATTAATTGATTTAAACAATTTAAATGCGTTAATGGGCATTCACGCTTAAAGCATGGGCTGCAGCTTAATCCTAAGCGGACAACTTCAACTTTATCTGATAAAGGCGGTGTAAATGAAGGATCAGACGAACCATAAATTGCTACTAAAGGTTTACCTAAAGCCGCAGAAATATGCATTAAACCTGAATCATTAGTCACAACAGCATTGGCCTGAGATAATAAATCAATGGCTTCTGCCAAGGTCGTTTTACCTGCCAAATTTGCACACTGCTGTCCAGCAGCTTGATTAATTTGTTCGCACACAGCAAAATCATTTTTAGAGCCAAATAACCAAATTTGCCACCCTCTTGCCAACCATTTGCGAGCGATATCCGCGTAATATGCATCTGGCCAACGTTTAGCAGGACCAAATTCTGCGCCGGGACATAATGCTAATACAGGTCGATCATCACACAAATTAAATTTTTCACGTGCTTGTGCTACTGACGCCTTAGAAACTTGTAATGATGGTCGAGGATAAGGCTTATTCAACGCTACTTTCTTAGGTAGTGCCAATGCCATAAATCGTTCAATCATTAAGGGATATTGTTGTTTATCCAAAATACGCACATCATTAAGCACAATTAACCGCATTTCTCCACGCCAGCCGGTTCGCTTTGGGATATTCGCCCACCAAGGAATTAAAGCTGATTTAAATGAATTTGGTAAAACATAGCAATCCGCATATTTTTGACTACGTAACTCGATAGCAATTTTTTTGCGTTGTCCCCATGATAATTGTCCATGCCCAATTGGCATAGACACAGCACGGTTTACCTCTGGCATACGCTCTAGTAATGGGCGGCTCCAGTCTGGTGCCAACACATCAATCATAACGGATGGATCAATTTCTTTTAATTTAATGAATAGTGTTTGCGCCATAACCATATCCCCCACCCAAGAAGGACCTACGACTAAAACGCGTTTAGAATAATTTTCAGTTGCCATATTGGTAGTTGCCTCTTCTAATCAACTCACGTGAAAAGAGCTAGTCTTTTAAAGTATATTGAGCACCACAGTATGGACAAACAGCACGTCCTGTTTTTTCAATTGGTAAAAAAACTTTAGGGTGAGCATCCCACACGCGCATAGATGGCATGGGACAAGATAATGGTAAATCTTCACGAGTTACTTCATAATTACGCGCTTCGCATGCGCGAATAGGTTCTTGTTCTGACATGTTTAATTCCGAATCATTAATGAGTATTAGTCAAGACCCGATATTATATCATATTTAGCGCGAGACACTAGACTTGGCGTACCTTAGACTGGTTACATACCCACCCCATACCTAAAAATGCGAGTTTATCGGTGCGATAAATATATCAATCGCTTATCGTCAAAGATAAGAGTAGACCGGATTATGTTCAATATAATTAACATTTAATTCGCCACGTACTAAGGGCCAAGCCACCCTAAAATAATTTGCAATGTCATGAAATAAAATATAATTTAGCTCAAAGGTCATTTATTGTTATACGGAAATTTGATGTTTAAATATGCAGTTATCGGCTTAGGCTATGTCGGATTACGCAGTGCAGCGTCTCTTTCCCACCATAAACAATCTGTAATTGGTTATGACACCAATCAAACTCGTTTAGATGAACTAGCACATGGCTTTGATAGCAATCTGGATATCTCCAGAGAACAATTAAAAAATCACACTATTCAACTCACTAGCGATAAAGAAAAATTACGTGAGGCTAATTTTTTTATTGTTGATATTGGGACCCCTATCAATGCATTTTATATTCCCGATATGAGCACCCTTAAATCTGTTTGCAAAGCCTTAGGTTCAGTATTAAAAAAAGACGACATTGTGGTTTTTGAGTCAACCGTATACCCAGGGGCAACTGAAGAAGTACTGGTGCCTTTACTTGAACAAATTAGCGGGTTAACTAGCGGTAAAGACTTTTTAGTTGGCTATTCACCAGAACGAATTGTGCCTGGCGATGCCAATCATGATGTTACTAATACGCAAAAAATCATTGCCGGACAAAATGAAGACGCCTTAGCAAAAATCATGGATGCCTTTCACCATATTGTCGATTGCGAGCTAGTTCCTGTTTCTAATATTAAAACGGCAGAGGCTGTAAAAATTTTAGAAAATATCCAACGCGATGTTAATATTGCTTTAATGAATGAATATGCCACCATTATGGAAAAAATGGGTATAAATATGAATGAAGTACTAGATGCAGCCGCCACCAAATGGAATTTCTTGCCATTTAAACCTGGCCTGGTCGGCGGCCATTGTATATCAGTTGACCCCTATTATTTGATATATAAAGCACGTGCATTGCATATTGATACCGATTTAATTACCACGGCTCGTAAAGTAAACGAAAATTTTGTCAATTTTCTTGTTGAAACGATTACCAGCAAAATCATTGCTAATTATATTAAATGCAAAAACTTAAAGATTGCTATTTTAGGATTAAGTTACAAAAAAAATGTAACTGATATCCGTAATAGCCTGTCATTTAATCTAGCTGAGAAATTAACTAGCATCGGATTTGACGTAGTTTGTTATGATCCCATCGCCATTCTTAAAGAACAAGAGAAACATATTAAACGTATGGAGTGGGAGCAATTACCACAACAACAAGCCATTGTTATTACTGTTGATCATGATGAATTTAAAAATTTAGGTTTACCTGAAATTACTAATAAGTTATATTCAAATGGTATTTTGTTTGATATTCCAGGCACATTTTATGGGTGCGAAATCCCAAGAAAAGACATTGACTACTGGAGTATCTAAGTATGAAAATTTTAATCACCGGTGGCGCAGGATTTATTGGCTCGCATTTAGCCGAGCTACATCTTGCTCAAGGTGATGAAGTTTATGTCGTTGATAATTTATCCGGCGGCTCACAAGATAATATAAAACACTGGTTAACAAATGAAAATTTTCATTTTTTTAAAGCTAACTTATTGAATTGGCCCGAGTTAGAAAATATTTTATCTCAAGTTGATCGTGTTTATCATTTAGCGGCGATTTTAGGTATGTTCCGCGTATTAGCGGATCCCGTTTTTACTATTGAAGAAAATATAAAAACGACGGAATGTATTTTAGATATTATTAAAAATTTAGCACACAAACCTCTATTGATTATTGCCTCAAGCTCCGAAGTTTACGGTGATCAAGCTGGGCTTTTAGATGAAGATATGCCGTTGATTGTTGAATCAACGTCGAAAAACCATTCCAACTATCCAATTAGCAAAATATGTAATGAAAGCATGGGACTAGCCTTTTATCATGAATATGGTGTCCCTATCATCATTGTACGACTTTTTAATACTATTGGTCCACGTCAAACTGGTCGTTATGGAATGGTAGTGCCACGTTTCATAAAGCAAGCACTTGCAAATGAACCCATAACAATTTTTGCAGATGGTACCCAAACCCGGTCCTTCTGTGATGTTCGAGATACCGTAAACTTATTAAATCTGGTTGCAAATAATAATGCGAGTATCGGACACATTATCAATGTGGGCAATAATGAATTAGTTACCATTAACCAATTAGCCTCATTAGTTAAATCAATTACTAAAAGTAAGTCAGAAATCATTTATATTCCTTATGCAGAAGTTTACCATGGCGGATATATTGGGATTAAAGAACGTCAAATTGACGTAACCAAGTTATTAACTTACACCAACTATCAATATCAATGGCGTTTGGTCGATACAATCACCTATATGGCTCAGCAATATCATGAAAAAATTTAATCATATTAAAAAAAATACCTTTATATTTTCAAGCTTGTTTTGCTTAAATATGCTTTTTTCCAGTCATGTTTATGCCGGACTAACAGCAGTTACGTTAGATGAAATCAAATCTTCCTATGGTAATAACAATTATTCACAAACTGTTAACTTATGCGAGCAATACCTACAATCCTATCCTCACGATTCTGATGCCTGGTTATATCAAGGCTACGCTAATTATCAGTTGAAGAACTATCTTGGCGCAGAAACTGATTTCAAGAAAACCATACAAATCAGTCCAGAAAATACCGATGCGTGGCTTGCATTAACTCGTGTATATATAGGAATGACACAACTTCAAAAGGCCATGGAAACGATTGAGTCTGCCCTGAATATTTCGCCTAACGATAAAGCTTTATTGCTAGAAAAAGCAAAGATTTATTATCTACAAAATCAAAATCAACAATCAATTAACACGCTTGATGAGATATTAAAACTCTATCCTAATGATATTTCTGCAAAACAAGCATTAATTTATGTAAAAGAAAAAGCGATAACCGACGTTACCCCCGCTAAAGAAGCAACTTCACCTAAAGAAATTACCGCCCCAAAAGAAACCACATCCCCGAACAAGTCAATAGCGCCGTCAACATCAACTAAACCTAAAGTTGATTATGCTATGATTAAAGCGCTTATGAATGACAATAAACTTAAACAAGCCGAAATGTCAGCAAAGCTTTATTTGTCACAATATCCGACCGATATGGATGTGCAATTTTTGCTTGGAAAAATCTATCAAAAGCAACAACGTTGGGAATTAGCAAAAGAGCAATTTCAACTTATCTTAAAAAATAATGCTAACAATTCAGATGCTCGATTTGCATTAATTCAAACTTTATTTGCCATGCAAGATTACCCGGGCGTTATTACTGTCGCCAATGCAGGAATGGACAATCCTCAAGATCGTCCTACTTTACAATATAATGTTGCCACTGCTATGTATGCCATGAATGATTATAAGGGTGCATTAACTACACTAAAAAACATTCCTGACTATAGTCAAAATCAACAAGCCAATGCCTTATACAATGAAATTAATGAGATAACTAATTACCAATATGAGTCATATATTCAAGTCGGTACGTTTGATAGCCTAATTGAAGTAAAAAATCCTAATCAAGCGTGGACTTTATCATCAATATATACACAATATCATACCCCAAGCGGTACTGTTGGTTTACGCCTTAATTATCAAACCAGACCGAATCTTGATGCACCACAATATGAAATATATGCCATTCCGCAAATCACTAAAACCAATTATGCTAGCTTAGCGTATGCTCATGCCAATAACCCTAATCTTTTTGCTGATCAATTAGTTTATGGTGAAGATTTCCAACTGTTGCCATACGATTTTGTCGTTTCTCTAGGTGATACCTATCGTAAACTTCCTAACGTTTATTTCAATAGTTATACTGGTAGTCTTGGCAAATATTTTGGTAGTTATTATATTCAATTACGTCCTACCTATTATTTGCCTAATTCAGGCCCTACTTCGCTACTCTACACATTAACCTTACAAAAATATTTTAGTTCTATTGAATATATAGGATTTGTTATTTCTGAGGGTACGGCGCCTGATCTGGCTGATTTAAACACTGCTAGTTTTCTGAAAACGGATACTCAGGTTTATATGCTTGCCGGGCAGCATGAAATTAACAAGCAATTTGCCATGCAATACGGTATTGGAGAGCAAATTCAAAACTTTGGTAATCAAAACCTTCGACGATACACGTATCTTAATTTCGGCCTTAATTTTCGGGATGTATGATTATGAGCCCCACTTTATATCACGTAACTGAATATTTTATTATTACCGAATTTATTATTGTCTTATTACTAGTAATAATAACTTATACCACGAAAATCTATTATTCTTACAAAACACATATGAAAATAATAAGAACCGCCAAAATTAATGTTGTCTTACAATCCATGCAAGTTAATAAAATTGTTGAGCAACTTCCATTCCAAAAACATACGCATTTATTAATTTCGGCTATTGTTGACTGGGATAAAACACATTC
>JAGVJQ010000033.1 GCA_020051015.1 Gammaproteobacteria bacterium | reverse complement strand
TTTTTAAAGAACATCTTCGTACTCATCAGCCTTACCGACTTTCCGCTTCGACTTCATCGCCGAAGAGCTGCGCATTCTACACTATCTATTCACCCTGTCAACTACTTTCTTCAAAAATTTTTGAAGACTGCTTAATAGACGTTTACTTTCGCAAAACGTCGTTTGCCTACTTGATAGATATGGTTGGTACCGGCATCGATGTGCATATGTACATCAGAGATTTGGATATTGTCTATCCGAACGGCGCCTTGTTTTATCATTCTTATGGCTTCAGACGTGCTGGAAACTAATCCAGCATCTTTAAGCAAGTTGGGGATCAATAATCCGCGCAACTGAGAATCTAATTGTAGCTCATTTATTTCATTTGGCAAGTGCTTTTCACGAAATCTTGCAATAAAATTTTCTAATGCCTGCGTTGCCGCTTCTTGACCATGGAATCTAGCCACAATTTCTTGACCAAATGCAAACTTAATATCACGCGGATTGCCGCCATCAGCAACTGTTTTACGCCAGGTAGCAACTTCAGCTGCCGGTTTTAGACTTAATAACTCTATATAACGCCACATGAGGTCATCTGATATAGACATGATCTTGCCAAAGATTTCATCGGCAGGCTCATTAATACCAATATAATTACCTAATGATTTGGACATTTTTTTAACACCATCCAATCCTTCTAATAAAGGCATCATTAGAACTACTTGTGATGGTTGGCCGTAATGCTTTTGCATTTCACGTCCCATTAACAGATTAAACTTCTGATCGATTCCGCCTAACTCCACATCTGCTTTGAGCGCCACCGAATCATAGGCCATCACTAACGGATAAATAAACTCATGAATGGCAATGGGATTACCTGACTCGTAACGTTTTGAAAAATCATCTCGTTCTAACATACGGGCCACTGTCGCCTTGGCAGCTAAATGTATCATATCTGCGCCATTGAACTTATCCATCCAGGTCGAATTAAACTCAATGCGTGTTTTGGCAGGATCTAAAATTTTAAATACTTGTTCTTGGTATGTTTTAGCATTAGCCAGGACTTCTTCACGCGTCAATGGCTTACGCGTAACACTTTTACCTGAAGGATCGCCTATCATGCCGGTAAAGTCGCCAATTAAAAAAATGACTTCATGCCCAAGGTCTTGAAAATGACGCATCTTATTAATGAGAACCGTGTGTCCTAAATGAATATCTGGCGCCGTAGGATCAAAACCGGCTTTAATTCGCAAAGGACGCCCAGTTTTTAATTTTTCAACCAGTTCTTCTTCAATGAGTAATTCTTGTACGCCATGCTTAATTAAGCTTAATTGTTCTTTAACAGACACCTTATTCTCCCCACGTTATCATTGGGCACTATCCTATCATAACTGGGTATAATATCATCAAAAATTATTGATTATTGATTGACCATAGGCCGTTTTTGGGTTAAGGTAGGCCCCAGGATTTAGGAATGGGGCTAAATATACGATGGATATGGAACAACTAAATAATACCCAGCATTGGAAAAAATTTTTACAATCACCTAAACGCATTGCGTTTATTGTATTATCTATTCTCATCGTGACGAGTGGCCTAGTCCTAAATGAAATGTTTTCAACAGATGAGCCCGTCAACTTAGCTCAAAATATCAACTTACCGCCTGAACAACCCGCTGAGCAAACCAATGATGCGCCAGTCGCAGTTATTGAAGAAACACCAACTCCGCCAGTGTGGCATGCAGTTAAACTTGATAAAAATACCAGCCTCACCAATCTATTAAAAGAAAATCAAATTAGTGCTGACGATATCATAGCTGTCGAAGCATTGCCTGAAGTCAAAACCAGTTCACATGATTTGCAAGTTGGACAAACTATTAATATATTGCAAGATGAACAAAATAAACTCTATGGTTTACGCTACTCTTTTGATATGACCAAAACATTAGATGTAACACGCGACGATAATCAATTTATCGCCAACATCGTTACTCAACCCATTGTGAACAAACAAATTGTTGCGCATGGAACCATTACTGGCTCAATGATGCAATCTGCCGCTCAAGCTGGAATTCCACGTAAAATTGTCTTAGAACTAGCAAATATGTTTGCCTGGAAAGTTAACTTCAATAAAGACTTGCAATTAGGTGACACATTTACTGTTGTTTATGATGCAGAATATGTAGGCGATCAAAAAATTGATACAGGTGATATCGTCGCTGCCGAAATTAATCTTGAAGGTGCGACTTATCGAGCTATTCGCTTTACTGATGCTGATGGCGATGTAGGCTATTACACTCCATTAGGCCAAAGTTTAAAAAGTGGCTTCTTACGTACCCCGGTACATTACGTTTACGTAAGCTCCCCATTTAGCTTAAGCCGTATGCAACCTATTTTACATATTCGCCGCCCTCATTTAGGGGTTGATTTAGCTGCGCCTCGCGGTACCCCAATTGAAGCAGCTGGTGATGGTACAGTGACCTTTGTTGGTCGTGATGCTGGTTATGGTAATTTGATTATCATTGATCATGGACATGGCATTACTACACGTTATGGCCATATTTATCACTTTGTAAAAGGTATTTATCCTGGTATGCATGTTAAAGAAGGCCAAGTCATTGCCTATGTTGGTAGTACTGGTTTAGCAACAGGCCCACATTTACATTATGAATTCCGTATTAATGGTGTGCCATATGATCCGATGAAAGTAAAATTACCGGGCGGAACACCGATTAATTCTAAATATCGTAAGGAATTTTTAGCTGAATCCCATCAATTGGTAGCGGAAATAGACGCTGCTGATAATACTGCATTAGCAAGTAAAGACTCCATTCAAACATTATCATGACAGACTATTTCATTGGATTAATGTCTGGCACGAGTATGGATGGTGTCGATGCAGCATTGATTGAAGTACATGATGCCGGTATCAAAACGATAGCCACTCTTGGTTATCCTATGCCTGCGGAATTACGCAAACAACTATTAAATATTACCCACCCTGGCGAAAATGAAATTACGCGCATGGGACAATTAGATAATGAAATGGGAATATTATTTGCTAACGCCACATTAGCGTTGCTGGCTAAAGCTAATTTTGCTGCATCAGATATTATTGCGATTGGTAGTCATGGTCAAACGATTCGACATATCCCTGATGCCCCTTTCCATTTTACTATGCAAATTGGCAATCCAAATGTCATTGCCGAGATGACAAATATTACCACTATCGCGGATTTTCGTCGGCGTGATATGGCAATTGGAGGTCAAGGGGCGCCGCTAACCCCAACTTTCCATAATCATGTTTTTCGCACCGTAGAGAGAAATCGTATTATTTTAAATATTGGTGGTATTGCTAATATTTCTATACTGCCTGCCAATATTGACTTACCTGTAACTGGATTTGATACTGGTCCTGGAAATTGCTTGTTAGATAGTCATATGCAATTACATTTTAAAGACAAAACATTTGATAACGATGGCGAATGGGCAAGTAGCGGCAAGATAAACTCTACACTCTTATCATCATTATTGAGTGAATCTTATTTAGAACTGCCCCCACCTAAATCCACCGGTCGCGAATTATTTAATTTACCATGGCTGGAAAAACACTTACAAAAAACTAATGTGGGTATTGCCGCTGTTGATGTGCAAGCAACGTTGCTTGAATATACGGCACAAACCATTTCGCAAGCAATTGCAACACAAAACATTAATGGTGGAGAAATTGTTGTATGCGGTGGCGGCTGTCATAACAAAGCATTGATACAACGATTAAAAGAGTTGAATCCACACCATCAACTCACTACCACTATTATATATAATATTGATCCTGATTTCGTCGAAGCAATTGCCTTTGCATGGATGGCACACGCCACCATGAATAAAATCCCTTGCAATTTACCTACAGTAACCGGAGCAAGCAAAGCAGTTATTTTGGGTGGTGTTTATTACGTTAAATAGCCATTTCAATAACCACCGGCGCATGATCAGAAGGTCGTTCGTGTTTTCGCTGTTCTTTATCAATTTCACATAATTTACAACTCGTTGCTAACGCCTCACTCACCAGAATATGATCAATACGTAAACCATGATTACGGCGAAATGCCATCATGCGATAATCCCACCAACTATACAGTTTGGGGGGTTGCTCAAATAAGCGAAAAGAATCTTTTAATCCTAATCCTAATAATGTTCTAAAGTGCTCACGTTCAGGCTCAGAAACCAAGACATGGCCTTCCCACGCTTTTGGATCATGTACATCTTCGTCTGCGGGTGCAATATTAAAATCGCCTAAAATAACGAGCTTTTTGTATTGTGCTAATTCAGATCGTACGAAATTTTGCAATTGCGTTAACCAATCCAATTTATAAAGGTATTTATCTGAATCAACTGCAGCGCCATTAGGTACATACACATTAATGACTCGAATACCATTTATAGTAGCGGTCAGGACTCGACGTTGTTCATCATTAAAATTAGGTATTTGCATAATAACATCGCTTATTGTTTCCTTTGCAATAATCGCAACACCGTTATATGTAGGTTGACCACTAAATACAACTTTATAGCCAGCAGCTGCAATATCTTGTACCGGAAAATTATTATCCGTTACTTTCGTTTCTTGCAATGCAAGCACATCCGGTTGATGTGATTCTAGCCAGGTTAAAACTTGTGGCAATCTGATTTTTAATGAATTCACATTCCAAGTAGCAATTTTCATGGATATTCCGTGGTATTGAGATTAAAGATCTTAGAATTATATACCCATCATACCTCAAGATGCGAGTTCGCTCGGTCGAGATGATAAACTCGCATCTTGAGGTATGATGGGTATTACCAATTCATTTTCATGCATAAGAAAATTTCTGAAATAACGTCCATGGATTTGCTTGTCAATAGATTGCTCAAACGCCGATAAAACGCTACTATATGTGGTTTGGTTCGCTGGTTAACCATTCTTAGTGAGGTTTTATGCAAATTGGATACATTTTTCGCCGGTAAAGTTATTATTTTGGGTTGCGGTGGTGTTGCACAATGCGTGCTGCCGTTATTATTAAAACATCTTCCGATTAAGCCACAGCATGTCAGCATTATCGACTTCGCTGATAATCGTCACCGGGTTTCGTATGCCTTAGAACAAGGTGTCAACTATTTTCTTCATAAAATCACCCCTGAAAATTTATCTCAAACGTTAAGTGAACATGCTAAAACTGGCGATATTATTATTGATTTAGCCTGGAATATTGACTGTGTTGAGATTGTTGACTGGTGTCACCAACATGGTGTGATGTATATTAATACATCCGTGGAAGAATGGGACCCTTATACTGACGAACATTTACGCCATCCAACAGCTCGAACGCTGTATTATCGTCATATGCGCTTACGCCAACATATGCAAAATTGGCAATCAAAACATTCGCCAACCGCTATTTTAGAACATGGCGCCAATCCCGGTTTAGTTTCCCACTTTGTTAAAGTGGCGTTACGTGATATCAGCACTGAGTTACTGCATACCAATAAAGCTGATGTGCCAAAACAATTATTAGAACGCGCACTGGCAGATGGTGATTTTGCCAAGCTCGCTTATTTAACTGGAACTAAAGTCATTCACATTAGTGAACGTGATACCCAAATTATTAATCAACCGAAAAAACTAAATGAATTTGTTAATACTTGGTCGGTAGAAGGTTTGTACGAAGAAGGGATTGCTCCCGCTGAAATGGGATGGGGTACGCATGAAAAGCGCTTACCACCCAATGCATTTACCCACCAAACAGGTCCGCGTAACCAAATTTGTCTTGGCCAAATGGGCATGCATACCAAAGTTCGTTCATGGGTACCAAGTGGTGAAATCATCGGGATGGTCATACGCCATGGTGAAGCATTCACTATTTCCGAACATTTAAGTCTCACCGATAATGATGAAACATATTATCGTCCTACCGTGCATTACGCTTACTGCCCGTCAGATATGACAATTGCTTCGTTGCATGAACTTGCCATGCATAATTATCAAAAACCAACTCATGATCGTATTGTCAGTGATGAGGTAGTCGATGGTCATGATGAATTAGGTGTATTATTAATGGGACATGCATTCAATAGCTGGTGGACTGGCAGTATTCTTGACATCCATACTGCCCGCAAATTAGTGCCCGGCCAAAATGCCACAACAGTTCAAGTTGCCGCTGCTGTTATCAGTGCAGTGCAATGGATGATGAAAAATCCCGAAGCTGGCGTTAAGGTATCTGATGAATTACCATACGAAGATATCTTAAATTATGCGTCACCGTTCCTTGGGAAAGTTGTTTCTAAACATAGTGATTGGACTCCACTTAAAAATCGTCGTCAACTATTTGTGGGATATGGCGAAAAGCAACTTAATAACGAAGATAGATGGCAATTTGAAAATTTTCTGATTAATGCATGAAAGTGCTTTCATGTACATTAAAAAAACGTTAAGATACGTTTTGGACAAAGTTTAGTTTTATTTACTAAAGGAAAGATACTGTGTCAGAAGTCATTGTTGTCACATCTGGGAAAGGCGGAGTAGGTAAAACTACGACCAGTGCCGCTATTGCCACTGGGTTAGCCTTACGCGGTCATAAAACTGTCGTCATCGATTTTGATGTCGGTTTACGTAATCTAGACCTTATTATGGGTTGCGAACGCCGAGTTGTTTATGATTTCATTAATGTTATTAAAGATGAAGCCAAACTCAATCAAGCGCTTATTAAAGACAAGCGTTTAGATAATCTCTTTATTTTGCCAGCATCACAAACTCGTGATAAAGATGCGCTGGATAAAAAAGCGGTTGGCGAAATTCTTGAAACCCTAAAGAAAGAGTTTGACTATATCGTTTGCGATTCTCCTGCGGGTATCGAAACAGGTGCGGTAATGGCATTGTATTATGCTGACAGCGCTGTCGTCGTCACCAACCCGGAAGTATCTTCAGTACGCGACTCTGATCGCATTCTTGGTATCCTTGCTAGTAAATCAAAGCGCGCAGAAGAAAATCTTCCACCAGTAAAAGAACACTTACTATTAACCCGTTATTCACCTGAGCGTGTTGAACGTGGTGACATGTTAAGTGTTAATGATGTGTTAGAAATCTTATCCGTCAAATTATTAGGCGTCATTCCTGAGTCACAAGCTGTTTTACGCGCATCAAATAGTGGTACCCCAGTCATTTTTGATGCACAGAGTGATGCTGGTTTAGCATATGAAGATGCCGTGGCACGTTTCTTGGGTGAAGATAAACCACACCGCTTTTTAACCATTAAAAAGCAAGGTTTATTGAAACGTCTCTTTAAAAATCGGGAAGGAGCCCCGGTATGAAACGAGTATTAAACTATTTTCGACAAAATCGTAAACCAAACACTGCTGCATTAGCAAAAGAACGTTTACAAATTATTATTGCTCACGAACGTGGACAAAGTAAGCGTGACGATTTTCTTTCAACATTGCAGAATGAAATCGTATCAGTAATTGCTAAATATCTTAATTTGGATACAGAAAAAGTCCGTGAACAAGTTAAATTTGATTTAGCGCATCGCGGAGAGCATTCAGTTTTGGAATTAAATATCACTATTCCAGATCAAGAGATTGCTGAGAAAATTTAAAATGATAAGGGCGTATTATATACGCCCTTTCTTCACCATATCATCATAAAAAATGTCCAAGCTTAAATTTTTTTTCCGCCGTCATGCTTTTCGCTTTTATGATCCTGCTCAGGAACAATTACAGCATGCATTACAGACTACATTATCTGCAGCCGTAGCGATTGTACTAACTTTCATTTTCCATTGGCCTGAAAGTCCATGGCTCATTTTAGCGGCAGTATTCACCTTACAAATCAAACCAACAACCAGCTTAACACAAAAAATATCCCTACAAGGTGCAACTGGCGTTATTGCTAGCTTAATGAGTTTATTGGCGTGGAAAACCAAAAAATTCATTATATTAAAAATTATCGTCATCAGCTTGGCTGGTTTTTTAATGGTTATTGCAGGAGCTGCGGGCCAACAATTTGCAATTGCTGGATTGTTTATTGTCATTTGGACCATCATTGCATATGGTTCACACACGGTGCATCCCTATCAACGTGCCATCTTACTTTTGGCAGGAACGAGTATTGCTATTGTCGCGGGATTAATACCATTAACTCGCATGCAATATCGCTTACGTAATACTAAAGCCAATTTTTGGTATTCATGCTTTCACTATTGGCAAGAACGTATTTTAACAACACCCAACCCATTATATTGCCATAACTATCGATTTCATTTATTGACTTGTTTGGATAAATTAAGACAATCGCTAACGGTAGAACAATCTCAAGCTTATGCTTTTTGTTTTGAACTTGTCTGTGATGTTTTGCTACATCGGGATAATTTACTAGTTAATTATGGCCATCTATTTCATGTTGATATTAATAACACCTGTCATTTAATCAGTGAATTATTTTCACCTCATTATATGCCACAGCATTATCAAAACTTGATCCATACCCTACATCATATTCAACATCAAGTTGCGCAACGCCATCAACTACCTACTATTGCCAAAGAACAATTAACTGTATGGATAAATACTGTTGATATATTAGCAAAGCAAATTGGCGAGGTCCGAAAAAATGACATTGCTTGAATTATATAAATCAAATTTTTCGTTGCAATCCATCATTTTACGTCGCGCAATACGCATGACCATTTGTCTTGCCATTGCCTCCATTTTTACAATATTTATGCGCTATTCACATAGCTTCTGGTTACCATTAACCGTCGTTATCATCATGCAACCCACTATTGGTGGTACTTTGCGTAAAGGTTTGCAGCGCAGTATGGGAACTATAATTGGTATTTTGCTCGGTGGACTATTGTTATGGCTTGCCGAAGGTAATTTATATATCCAAGCCATATTACTGCTTGCTGCTATTTTTACAGCATACTATTCACAAGCATTTAACCAAATTAATTATGGGATTTTTGTTATTCCATTGACCATGATGGTGGTTTTATTATTAGCATCACTGATTCCACAAAATATTCCTGATATGTTATTTGAGCGTTGTACTGATACCATTGCCGCTTCCATTCTGGTGGTGTTATTAAGTTACTTTTTATTACCCAATAGTACTAAGCATGAAGCCGCCCTTGCTATCTGCCAAGTTCGTAACACGATTGTCGAATTAATCGAAGCCATTGTTGAACATAATATTTCGCCGATACAATATCATCAACGCGTTCTAGCCATCATTCAAACTAATCAACGCATTTGGCCAGAATGGATATATGAAAACTATTTCAATAAAACTAACCGTGTTTTATATCAACAAGTGGTTTATAGCAGTGAAGTATGCTTTGAAACCCTTGCTGCTCTGAAATGGCAATTGGTGCACGCAACGCCTGAGAAAAAACAAACACTGATAAATTTACTCGAACTCACTAAACATGAATTCGCTAAGCCTATTTCAGATATAAACCCTGTTTTGCAAAATCAACAATATACAGTACAATCGCTGCCCATAACTGAACAACTATATTTCACTCGTTTGCAACAAGCAGCGCAAAAATTACAAATGCTGGAAACAAAAATTAGTGGCATGAGTGCATATATGATGTAGCCGATCTTTCATATGCAGAATTTGAATCATCCAGCGGCGGTGGATTACGCGCCTGAAGGCGCTAATCCACCCTACACAACTTAAGGAATTTATTAAAACGAAGCTAACCATGCAGAATCAACAAATCGTTTTACAATCATTTGTAATAATTAAGCAACATTAATTTACTGCAATATATATGCGAAAATTACAAATACTTAAATTGCTTAGTAAAATACGAAATAAAGGATAACAAATGACGAAGACAATATTTGAAAAATACTCTGAAATTAATAGTTACCAACATCTGAAAATTATTAAAAATCCTTACCCAAATTCTAGCATATTCAAAAATTCAAAGATAAATACCATTATATTTCATACTATGCAAATGAAACAGATTTTGAAGCGAACTAAAGCATTTGAGGATGCAATGAATAAATCAGATGACCCCAAGTTTGCACCTTTTAAAATTGAAAAATATCCAGATTTGACTAAGCACACTGGAAAACTTATTGCAGATATCGCATTTTTAGAAAATTGGTTAAAAAATCAAGGGGTTCAATATCAAGGAATTCCATACAAAGCTAGTGCACTCTTTACCTCTTGTGAATATGCTTCACATATAGCTTCATGCAGTCCGACACAAGTTCTTGCGCATTTTTTTGCGAATACACACGCAGTAATGGTTGCTCATAAAGAGGCAATTGAAGAAATTATCCCTGAGAGTAAAATAAACAAGCAAGGATTGAGTCATTATCAATTTGTTGGAATAAAAGCACGTGAATTTGAAACTTTATTAGATCAGATTTCGTTTACTGCTGAAGAAGAAATGGTTTTCTTGATGGAAGTAACTATATCCTTTGAAAAACTTTTTGCTTTGTTACAAGAACAAGATGATTGGTGTAAAGAAAATCAACTAGCATTTACTACATCAGATTTGCCCATTCGAACCTGGCCAGCCGCACAGGCACCTGCAAAACTTTCTGCATCAGCTTCATGTCTGAAATGGGGAGCCGCTGCGGCTCTAGGTGCTGCAGCAACTGTTGCCGCAGCCGCCGCTTATATGTCAGCTTCAATTTAAAACGGTGGGCACATATTGTTATGCTATACCTCTTCGAGGGCAACAATATTTAGCCCACCCTACATTTTCTAATGGATGGACCCATCAGTTAACGTAGCCCGGGTAAAATGCATTATGATTCTTAAAAATGAGATGACATTTCATTTTATGAGCTATTGAAACACCCATGTTTAATGCATGCAACCCGGGATCGTGCGTGACTCAACAATTGACCCCGGGTTGCACGCATTAACTCACACTATTCAAAATGGGATAATATTCAAACAACAAAAATAAGGCATTATTATGAAATTTTTTGAAAGTTATCTGACATTTAAAGATGACATGACATTTTTTGAACGGTATATGTATGTCATCGCTACTATACACAAAGACATACCTAAATATCCCACATCTAGTAAATTTCGTAGTGGTAATCACCCCGCCTATCGCGTGCGTGAGCTTTGTAATACCTTAGCTTTTACCGAAGCATTTGAAGAAAAAATTAAAACTTCTGATGATCCTTTATTAAAAGGGTTTGCACGACATCCATCACTTATGGATCGCGGTGAAAAAATTCGTCAAGATATAAAGTTTCTTTTACAAGAGTTAGCAAAAAAAGGTTACTCATTTGAGCCCTTAAACGAAGATGGCATTCCTGATGCTCAACCTGCCGCACTCGCCTATGCTGAATATATAAGAATGTTGAAGGGTCCGGAAGAAATTCTTGCTCACTTTTATGCGAATACCCATGCCTTGCTTTTTGATTCTGGAAATCTTAAAGGTACTTTCCCACAAAAAATTGATCCTGCATATAAAAAGACTAACGCTGGAATGACTTTTTGCTATTTAGCTGGGATTGATTGTGAACAATTCGAGCAACTTTTAGCAAAACTCGATTCTAATTCTTTAAATGAGGTAAAATTTACTAAAGAACAAGCAGAAATGTTTCTTCATGAAATAGGTGTTGTTTATAAGACTCTTTTTCATCAAGTATTTCAAGCGCAAGAAAAGTGGTGTAAAGAAAATCAAGATGTTTATTTATCTCCAGGTAAATCTACACGAACGTGGGCAGAAGTTAGTGATCCAAGTATTTCATCTGTTACTTCACGCTTGAAATGGGCATTAAGTGCTTCTTTCGCTGCTAACGTTGGAGTAAATTTCTATTCAGCAATCGCTCCTGGTTTTAGATAGTATATTTGAAATCAAGTTAAGCTTTCATTAGAACAAATCAAGCATCCTGATTTCAATCAGGCAATATTAATATTATAATATGGTTAAAATTTAATAAGAGTAATAATAATGACAAAACCACTGAGTGAACAACATGCCGACGCACTTAAGGCATTTACATCAAAAATAAAACCACATCCTGATGCCAACAAGTTAGAAGGCAATAATTTTGATCAGTTAGAAATAGTGCGCATGTATCAATTACTTGTTTTGTTGCAAACCGTTGAAGAAAAAATGCGTGCTCATGATAGTTTGCTTTGCAAAAAAGTGACTAACCGACCTGAGTTTCAACAGTTATGTATCCAAATTAATTATGTAATAGAGGCACTCCAACGAGGCTTAAGACGACAAGGCATTAAATTTGATAGTCCTTGTTTAAATACAACTAAAAAATATCAAGCCATCATTGATAAATTGGATAATCCCGTCCATTTAATTTCACACTTTTATAATTTAATCATGATCGCTAACACATGGCGACTAAAGACATTTGTACTCATGACTCCATCTCATCGTCTTACTGATAGTTCGCATGCAGATGCTTTACATGAGATGTCTAATAATCTCATGAGTAAATTATTAAACTCGATTAGCGTTACTAGTAAAGGGAAAATTAAGTTTACCCTCGAGCAAGAGGCAGATTTTTTGAATGAATCAACTATTGCCTTTAATCAACTTAATAAAATTTTCTATGACTGTACCAACTGGTGTCTACAACAGCCGATAACACCAACCCCACGACAAGATAGTGTTTCTAGACAAGCACTTAAGTCTGTAGGATGTTTTACTCCCGCTGTTGCGATCGCCTTTGCTGTTGAATGTGCGGCTGCTCTTGCTGCTGAGCATTTCGCTACCCCTCCTCCAACACGCGCACGGTTATGATACCTTTCTGGTATTATGCTGTTAATTCTGCTTTATGAATTGCAGTCATGATATTAGTAAACGTCACTTCGTTGATATCGTTAATAACGAATACGTGCATTCCTGCACGTTTTGCCGCCTCTATTCCATACTCATTGTCTTCCAGGACTAAACACTCAGCAGGCACAACATGCATTAAACTCGCTGCTTTTACATAAATATCTGGCGCTGGTTTAGCATTCTCAACATCTTGATTACTCAACATACAATCTAACAACGTTGCCAATTCACATTTTTGCATAATCAATTCAACTGTACTACGAATGGAGTTCGATGCTAATCCCAACTTATAATGCAATGCTTTTAATTTTGTTAAGGCTTCTTTATGCGGCAAATAAGGCTGGCATTGCGCGTTTACTGTTTCAATCGTATAGTGCTGCTTCAAATCATAAATAATCTTATGTAAATCTCGTGGCAAGCCCTTGGCTTGAGATAATAATGCTAATTTATTGCGTGTTGTTAAACCATTATAAATAGACAAATGTTCATCACGACTAATATGGTAGCCATACTGAGCCAATGCTTGATTAAGCGCTTGATAGTGCCATTCAGCGGCATCAACGAGCACACCATCCATATCAAAAATAACGGCTTTAATTTTCATAAAAAAACTCAGTTGCCTCTTCCACATAATCAGTACAGAGCATCAAGGCAGGATGTTTATACAATTGCCACTCCTTTATCTTGCTCCATAATTCTTTCTCATCACGACCATGTAATTCTGGTGAAACCAAACAAACCTCTTTGGCTAAATCATTAAGAAAATGGTTGAGATATTTTTCATCAAACCAAATACCTTTAAAGCAATCAAGCCAAACCCCTGTTGCTTGCTCAATTAGCACTGGTTCTTGCTCATACTCACTTAATCTAGTAAAAGTTGGTACATTTAATTTAAGATATGGCAACATATCGGGTATCGACATATCAAATACAAATGTACCTGGAACGGGTTGTTGCTGTAAAGCTAAAGCAACTTTTTGTGCTAGCCCATTGCTTTTTATATTTAATGCCAATGGCACCTTAGCTCTTACTGCCATTGATAATAACTGCTCCAGTGACATTAACGGCTTATCAATTGGGGGATCATGCGCAATGACAGCCTCACCATGATAATCTCGCACATCAGTTTCGGTACCAAAACTCAAGGCAAAACAGCGTTCAAATGCAATTTCAGTATTTTTTTCTTCGTTCGTTTTCCAATATCCACGATGTCCGATAATTTTCATCATTTATTTCTCAATTTATTTATAATGTCGGAAGCTAAAAAGCGTTGTAAATCTTCTGGCACACCTAAACCGTACATTCCATGCCCTTCTTGACCAATATTATAGATACCAAGCTTTTTCTTTTTAGTGAGAAAATAATTGTAAACTGGTGCCACATAAAATTCATTATTAACACGATCGTTGTATTTAATCATTTCGTTAGCTGCAGTCACAAAATCGCTACCGTGTTTGTAATTATAAATGCCAACAGTTGCTTCCGTAGAGATGACCTGCTTTTCTACCACTCGGGTGATATGATGTTGTTCATCAAATCCTACATATGACCATTTTGGATCTTGTGATGTTAATGTCATGATTAAACCATCAAGCCCTTCTTTATCCATATAATGTAAATAATCATCAATACAGATATCAACATATTGATCGCAATTTGCAATCATCAATGGCATGAGATTATTGATATATTGCTCTGCTAATAACACCGTACATGCAGCACCTTGTGTAACTTGTGCGACCGAAATAATAATTGGATTATTAGTCAGCGTCTCAAGTTGTTGCTGTAAAGGATATTGTTCAAGATGTTGTTGCTGACAAATAAAAATAAATTGATGCTCACATTGCGGCGTTATATTACGAATAACGATTTCAATCATTGTTTGCCCATTAACGTCAATTAACGGCTTAGGTAGCGCATAGCCAGCCTCATAAAAACGCATGCCTGAGCCTGCCATCGGAATAACAATATTCAACATTTGTCATTCTCCCCTTGTTGCAAAATTACTGTCGCAGGATAGGTGAAATCGCTCGCGCGCTCACTCTTGTTTTGAAGAAAAATTGAATTACCTTGAATTAAATAAGTAAAAAATAACCGCAAGATAATCAATGCTTGTTTCACTACTTTAGCATTACTTATTTGATCTTCTTCACGCCATGTGATTGGAAAATATGTTATATCCACTTTTTTATCAGATGCATAGAGTAATAAATGTGCATCAAACGTTAAATTGTTAGGAAAGAGTAAAAAAAATTTCGATTGCAAAAACTTTACTTCAAAACAATTTAACCCTGCAATTAAATCATATGTTTTTCTATGCGTCACTATCGAGCAAACAAAATTCATCAATTGATTACCAAGACGCCTAACCAAGGAATAACCAATTAAATGAGATTTTGGATGAAAGCGTGCACCAATTAATAGCTGATTCGACTTATGTGCGCCGTCTTTAATTACCGTCATCATTTCACGAATATCTGCTTGATCATCGCCGTGTAATGTAATGACATAATCATACTTATTATCAATTGCGTATAAAAAAGCCCGCTTAATTGAACCACCTAAATTATAATTTTCATTATTTTTAAAAATAGTGGCTTTTATTGCTATTTTCCGGATTGCTTCAATTGCCATCGCAAGAGTATTATCTTGACTACCATTATCTATAATGATGATTTCATCAATGTATTTAGTCGCTGACGCATCAAATTTTGCTAAAACACGCGTTATCTGTTTTTCGCAATTAAATGTCGGGATGAAAAGTAAAATACGTTCATGCATTTTTTCGTTTCTGGAAATAGAAGGCACTAAATCCATAATTAACTCCAAATGAAAAAGGTAATGAAATAATCTTACAAATAATTGGTTGCCAATGTGTCAATAGTATTAAATATTTAATGATGGCTGAAAAACATATTATTGAAAATGCATACCATAATGCAAAGCCAAATAATCTAAGCAAGCTTAATGGCACAGTAAAGGTATGACGACTGACTAAAATATAAGTAGTAATCACGCCTGCTGATGCACTTACTATATTACTCCAGAATGCTGTTACCAATAAGGTAGTTAAAATATAAAAAAGGCCTAGATCCATCATCACACCAATTAATGAACAGATGAAAAATCTTATTAATTTTGTCCTTGTAAAAAGTGAGCTTATGATAATGTACACCTATTAGTTAGTTTTTAACTTTTCAATCGTTGCTTTTGAGAAATAATCTGCTTGAAAAAGCGAAATAGCAAAGTACTTACGTAAAAAATTATTTAATGCATCATTTTGATAAACTAGTATATTTGCCGAGGTGTTTTGACAAGTAAACTGTTTATAGCCCGCTGGCACTACTCCAATTATATCTGTTATTAACAAACAACTGTTCGGATGTGGTGCTGTGCATTTTGTTTGTGCAATAATAAAGTTATACTTTTTGATCGGTTTTTTTGTTGGATATATTGATGATAGTGTATTCATCCAAAAATGTGGTCTCAAGAAAATATCCACTGCAGTGATAGGAATATGACTCGACAATCGAAATGATACGCTGCGTGCATACCAATAGTTGGCAATACCTGCTGTTAATTTCTCTTTTTGACTAACTGCTTCTACACAAGCGGCTACGGCTGATTCATTGTAAATTGTATCAGTGCCGTTTTGCTGAATATACTGTATTTCTTGCCATTTATTACCATGCAATTTTTGTTTTAGGGTGATAAGACTTGCCAATAATATACTCATTAATATTAAGTAAACCACCAAGACAAACACGCGACGACCGCGTTCTGTAATTTGATTATCTAAATAAACAATTATTAATATAAATGCTAACGCGATAGGAAGCATAAAATACCGATATGCATAAATATCGGTAAAACCTCCAGAGAAAATAGCTCCTGCAAGATTAATAGGTATTAGCAATACTAAAAAAAACAAACAAAATACAAATGCACTCATGTCTTTTTCGACGAAAGAAAAATTTAGCATGATATTATATTTTTTAACATATGCCTGCACGCTGAATAAACGTATAAATAAGAAAATACAACCTAATAAAGCTAATATTACCAAAAGAGCATAAAGCCATGCTGCAGCATTAAATGGGTAAAAAATATTTTTAGTTGCTTCTAAGAAGTAATTGATTGAATACATTATTCCAAACCAGGTGTACGAAAGTCGGCCTGCCACTGGATTATTAAATGTAACAATCGATGAGATTATTGATGCCAATGGATAGGCAATTAATATCGCTATTAAACTTGTGAATAACGGTATTTTATAATTCTTATATTGTTTGAAATTTTTCAAAGTGCCGATGACACTAAGAAAAAAACAAATTAAGACGATGGCTGTTGCATAAAAACCTATAATAAATAACTCATCGCAAACAATTGCAATAATACTAATTAAGCTCAAACTAATTAATGCGGCTTGTTTTTTTTCACGCAAATAACTTATTAAACAACCAAGTGCTAGTAACGAGAAGATTAATGCGCCAACATGATTATTGGTCGTATTAAAATATAACCACATATTACAATGGACAGAAACTAATGAGGTTAGCGCGATCAAAGCCAATAATGTAGTTTGTGCCATTGCAGATAAATTTTGCTTAATTTTTTTTGCTAAGAAAATAACAGCAGCACTCACCAATAATGCTTCTGCTATAGTCACAAATAAAATTCGCTCGACTGGAAATGCCAACAATTTAAACGCAATAAAATAAAGTGCCATATCAGGCACATAATTTGGCGAAGGAGTGAATCGCCAATCAACCCACGAGCCGTTATAAAGGAAAAGGTTTTTTGCAACATCTTCTAAATATAACGAATCGCTGGTTAATGGCGTATTAAAAAACAGCAATGATGTAGCAATTATTACTAATAACCATCCACATATTATTAGGGTCTGTTGGCAATTCTTGCTCATACTGCTCCAGCGGAGTTTATTCCATTAATGCTTTAACCATATGCCCTTCGGTATCGACCAATGTAACAACACGAGCTAATTCTTGCGGTTCAAAATCATCAACCGCAATAATCTCAGCCACATCTTTATCAAAAGTTGATAAAGCAACGGCTTCATCATTATTAATCAAACCTATTGTTAACGCTTCATCAATTTGTTCGCGCAAACTGCGTCCATGAATTTGCTTATCTTTACGCGCTTGTTCAATAAGTTGCAATAAAGGTTCCAATGCTTTCACTTGGTTTAATAAGGTTTGCAAACGTCCAACTGGATGAATACCATCATCCGTTAAATACGCACCTTCAATTAAACGATCGCGCGCTGATGTTGGAACTTGCAATATGGTAGCTAATTCTTTGTGTAACTCATCAGATGGATAAGCATAACGGCGACCTAATGGGAACACAAAAAAGCGTAACACCCATGCTAGTATTCGCTTTGGATAGTTACGTAATAAGGCATCTATTTGCTGTTGAATTTGATATAACAAATAATCACAACACCAT
This sequence comes from Gammaproteobacteria bacterium, assembly GCA_020051015.1. Classification (GTDB taxonomy): domain Bacteria; phylum Pseudomonadota; class Gammaproteobacteria; order UBA1113; family UBA1113; genus JABEVJ01. The sequence goes on along the minus strand of JAGVJQ010000033.1, from coordinate 39,926 downwards.
TGCACGAATGGCATATCTGCATAGACACGACCTTGTTCATCAAAACGTTTTAATACAGCAGATCCAAGATATAAATAACTTAATATATCACCCAAACGTGCTGAAATCATTTCACGACGTTTTAAGTCACCCCCAATCGATAACATCGATATATCTGCTAATAACGCAAAAGATGCGCTAAAACGGCCAAATAATTGAAAATAACGACGACAAATAATCGATGGTGTTGATAATAAGCGACCGCCAGTAACTGCGTGTGTGAATGAACGAGCAAAATTACTGAGGGTAAAACCGATATGTCCCCAAATCGCTTTATCAAATTGCGTTAACGCAATGGTTGGATCGGTTTGATTAGCGGCATCAAGTTCCATTAATGCAAATGGATGGCAACGTACTGCACCTTGACCAAATATAATCATGCTACGCGTTAAAATATTCGCACCTTCTACCGTAATACTAATAGGAATACTCTCATAAGCACGACCAAGATAATTTTTTGGTCCTAAACATATTCCTTTGCCACCATGAAGATCCATTGCATCATTACCAATTTTGCGACCTATTTCAGTGCAATGTAATTTGATAATAGCGGATAAAACGGAAGGCTTTTGTCCAATATCAATTAAACCTGTTGTCATTCCTTCAGCAGCATCAATGATATATGTCATACCAGCAATGCGACCTAATACTTCTTGAATTCCTTCAAATTGACCAATTGGCATTTTAAATTGACGACGAATACGGGCATAAGCACCGCTCGCTGCTGCAGCAACTTTTGCACCACCAATTGATGCCGATGGTAAAGAAATAGCTCGACCTGCAGCTAAACATTCCATCAACATACGCCAACCATGACCTGCCATTGCTGGCCCGCCAATGATCCAATCAATAGGAATAAATACATTTTTGCCATGGGTTGGGCCATTTTGAAAGGGAATATTCACAGGAAAATGACGTCGTCCAATTTCAACACCGGGTGTGCTAACTGGAATCAATGCACAAGTAATACCTAATTCTTCTTTATCACCTAATAAATGTTCGGGATCGAATAATTTAAAGGCTAACCCTAATACCGTTGCAATAGGCGCTAATGTTATATAACGTTTATCCCAGCTTAATCGAATACCTAATACTTCTTTACCTTCAAATTGACCTTTGCAAACAATACCAAAATCCAACATGGCGCTGGCATCTGATCCAGCCATAGGGCCTGTCAATGCAAAACACGGCATTTCTTCACCGCGTGCTAAACGAGGTAAATAATAATTTTTCTGTGCGTCAGTGCCATAATGAACTAATAATTCTGCTGGCCCTAATGAATTGGGTACTGAAATACTGGTACTGGCAGTGATACTGACACCACCCACTTTAATTACAATGCGTGAATGTGCGTAAGCAGAAAATGCTTTGCCACCATATTCTTTTGGAATAATAATCGCAAAAAATCCATTATCTTTCATGAATTGCCAAACAGCTGGTGGTAAATCAGCACGATTGTGAGTGATATCCCAATCATCCAGCATGCGACATAATTGTTCTACCGGGCCATCTAAAAAGGCTTGTTCCTCTTCCGTCAATTTAGGAATGGGATAAGCCATTAATTTATGCCAGTTAGGTTTACCAGAAAATAACTCGGCATCCCAATCAACAGTACCCGCTGCAATAGCCTCTTTTTCCGTTTTAGACATTTTAGGCTGTACTTTACGATAAAATGTCAGTATTGGTTTAGTCAATAAAGACATTCGTAATTTGTCGACATACAGCACGGTCGCGACCACAGCAAATAAGGTCCAAGCAGGTACAAGCAAAATCCAGGACGCATTACCTAAGCAAGAAACGACTAACAAGACGACACCACCTCCCACTATTGTTACTGGGATGGATGCACGTTTACATGCTAAAGTGCCGAGCATAAAGATACTAATTATCCACAAAAACCACGTCACGTTGTTGCTCCTTTACTAAAATTTGTTCCCGGATTACGCGCATATCAACATTTTTCTAAAATCCAAATTACATTCTTTTTTGTATTACCTTGATACGCTAATCCTGGCTACACTTTAAATGCTGAATCAATACCCTCAAATCATTTGCTGCTTGAGCAGGATGCTCAAATGGAAATAAATGCCCACCTTCAGTGCACTTGGTTTGAATATGTAAACGCGAACGCATATATTTAAGATCACCAGGCCGCACTACATGGGTAGATTTGCCATATAATAACCCAGTCGGTACCGCTCGTCGATGCTGATAACGAGTTAAATTATGCGGTAGCGTACGGTAAATATGATATTCAATTTCACGATTGAATCTTAAATGTACGCCCTGTGCATTATGCTCCATCCCGTGCTCAATGTAATCGCGCAAGCAATCAGGATCAAACGTTGCAAATAATGACTTATCTTGTAAATAAGTCATTGCTTCATGTGCATTCGACCACGATTCTTTACGACTTTTCGTACGGGCGGCTGGGGTAATTTTATCGATATAGCCTGCCCACTTCATCAATTTAACAGCAATTGATTTAGTGCGACTTAATACTGGCGAGTCCAGCATGATTACTGCACGATATAAATCTGGTCGTTGTGATGACGCCATAAAATGCAAGACTCCGCCAAGAGAATGACCGACACCAATAATAGGTTGTGTATATTGTTGTTCAATATTTTGAATTAGTTCTTGTACCAAAAAATCCCAGTTATCGGTTACAGGATAATCAGGATGATGTCCCACTTTATCGACATAACTAATATCAAAATCTGGTGATAAATAACTAAAAAACTTGCGATAACAAGGGCTGGGAAAGCCATTCCCGTGGGCAAAATAAATTTGTTGTTTCATTCGTTATTATATCCGATCGAGTTGCTGTGGATAATCATAGCTGGTATTCCTCTAAAGTGCGATAAGTAGCGCTATACCCATCGCACCTCAAAATGCGAAATTTGTTGTAACTCACCCTACATGGGAAATGGCAATGTGTGAGAGGCCACTTGCATTTTCTACTCCAAGTACAGTACTATTCGGCATTGTTCAATTTTAAAGCGTATGGCAAATGCACTCAAATATAGTAATTAAACATTTCTCGGGTTTGCAAGATTACGATGCCACTTGGGAAGCCATGAAGCAGTATACCGATACCCGAGATAAAAATAGCCCGGATGAAATCTGGTTATTACAACATCCCCCCGTTTATACCCAAGGCCAAAATGGTAAGCCAGAACATATTTTAAATCCCGGTGATATCCCAGTAATACAAGCCGATCGTGGTGGCCAAGTTACTTATCATGGGCCCGGTCAATTGGTTGCTTATGTGCTCATTGATTTAGATCGCCGCCAACTTGGCGTTCGAACTTTAGTCACCCATATTGAAAATGCCATCATTGCCACTTTAGCGGACTATGGCGTTAATGCAGCCAATCGTCTTGACGCGCCCGGGGTTTATATTGATAGTGCCAAAATTGCCTCAATTGGTTTACGCGTCCGACGCGGCTGTTCTTACCATGGCCTAGCATTTAATTTGGATATGGATATGGAGCCCTTTAGCCGCATTAACCCCTGTGGCCTAACTGGCATCCGTATGATACAGTTGCGGGAATTCATAGGCAGCGTCAATATTGACGAAGTGACCACTCGACTCGTTAATCATTTACAACATATCTTAAATTCTGAAATTTAATGTTACAATGCTGAAACAAGTTGACATGATAAATTAAAAGGTAAGCAGCCCATGACCGATACAACTACCCGTATTGATCCTACGATAAAGCAACGTGGTGCCGATAAAATGGCTCGCATTCCTATTAAAATTGAGGCTAAAGAATATATTCCCAAGCCTGATTGGATCCGTATTCGTGTCCCTGCTAATAATTCAGTCGCCGAATTAAAAACCATTTTGCGTGAAAACAAATTACATACCGTTTGTGAAGAAGCATCTTGCCCGAACTTACCTGAATGTTTCAGTAAAGGTACGGCTACTTTTATGATCATGGGTGATAAATGTACCCGTCGTTGCACATTCTGTGACGTCGGACATGGGCGCCCCGATCCACTCGATCCCAATGAACCAATTAATTTGGCAAAAACGATTTCCCAAATGAAATTACGTTATGTGGTTATAACCTCCGTTGATCGAGATGATTTACGTGATGGCGGCGCGCAACACTTTGTTGATTGTATTCGTGAAACACGCCAGCTTTGTCCGGATATCAAAATTGAGGTGTTGGTACCCGATTTTCGTGGTCGTATGGATATTGCATTAAAGATTATGACCGAGACGCTACCCGATGTATTCAATCACAACATTGAAACAGTACCTCGTTTATATAAGCCTGTTCGTCCTGGTTCCGATTACCATTGGTCGTTAAAATTATTACAACAATTTAAGGCTCATCATCCTGATGTTGCTACTAAATCAGGCATTATGCTTGGCTTAGGTGAAACTAATGAAGAAGTTGAACAGGTGTTAGTTGATTTGCATGCTCACGATGTTGACATGGTAACCATTGGACAATATTTGCAACCAAGTCGTCATCATATTCCCGTTGATAGGTATGTCACACCAGCTGAATTTGAACATTTTGCTGAAGTTGGCCGAAAGCTTGGCTTTAAAAATGTGGCTAGTGGACCACTGGTTCGCTCGTCCTATCATGCTGACAAACAAGCTGCTGGCGAAGCTGTTAGCTGATAAGCCAATGGAACATTAAATATGGAATGGATTGACCAGCTAAAACCACTCATCACATGGATACACCTACACCCGGGTTGGGCAGGTGTTATTACATTTTTAATTGCCATGAGCGAATCCTTGGCAGTTGTTGGGCTTATTGTTCCAGGCTCCATTATCATGAGCGCTATCGGAACCTTAGTCGGCGCGCAAATTATTCCCGTTACCTCCACTTTTATCTGGGCAATCTCTGGCGCCTTTGTTGGTGACATTGTCAGTTATCATCTTGGTTCACGATTTAATAATCGTATCCCACAAATGTGGCCTTTCCGACGTTATCCAATTTGGCTAGCCAAAGCACAGGACTTTTTTCATCGTCATGGTCGCAAGAGTGTCTTTCTAGGTCGATTTGTTGGCCCAATGCGCCCTATCACCCCCATTGTTGCTGGCATGATGAAAATGCCCATTGTGCGATTTTACTCTGCTAGTATTATTGCTAGTACATTTTGGGCTCCCATTTATATGTTGCCCGGCATTTTAATCGGCGCCGCATCACAAGAGCTTGAGCCTGCTACCGCTACACGCTTTTTAATTTCCGTTGTTGTTGCGTTGATTATTTTGTGGTTATCAATGTGGTTAATTAAATGGATCATCGCATTACTATTGCGCTTTATTAGTTACATGATTAAATGTTTGTGGTTGGCAGTACAAAACAAGCCTGTTTTAAGGCATTTTTGTCATTGGTTACATGATCCAGCCAATCCACAAAGCCATAGTCAATTTACCATTTTCTTAGGTTGGTTAGTCATTTCTGCTATTAGTGTTTGGAGTGCGTTAAGTACATTGCATCAAGGAATGATCACCGCACTTAATCAACCCACACACCAATTATTAATGAATATTCATGAGAGTATTGCGACTCATATATTCGTAGCAATTGCCTTATTAAGCGCACATGGCGTATTAGTAACCGCGATGTTTGTTAGCTTACTTTGGTTGCTATTTAAGCGCCATTGGCAAATTGCCTGGCATTGGTTGCTTGGACCCGTATTAGTTGCTGGCATTGTTGGTTTGAGCAATGTCTTAATTTTTTATCCTCGCCCAAGTGGATTGGTACAAATTATTACTGGCAATTCATTTCCTAGCAGTCAGGCCGCACTGACCATTGCATTATATGGTTTTTTTGGCGTCATCATAACGCGACCAATGGCAATTCCACTACGACGACAAATGATTTATTACAGCCTCATCAGTTTATGTACGTTAATTATTTTTTCACGACTCTATTTAGGGATACATTGGATAACTGATGTTATTGCGGGAGTATTATGTGGCATCTGGGTATTATTATTGGTAACACTTTCTTTTCGACGCCATGTCGTATATCCATTAGCGGTTGGTAAATTTGTCACGATTTTTCTTGTCACGCTTATGTTAGCGTGGAGCGTTCAAATGCTACAAAATTATCGTGATTATATCGCTAACTTCACTCCTTTTTGGCCAACATATCACATCACACAAAGTAATTGGTGGCAACAATCAACTACATCACAGCCACTTTATCGTTCGAATCGCATTGGCAAGCCAGTACAAATTATGAATGTACAATGGCTTGGTAATTTAACTGATATTACTGATGCACTCAAAAAACAAGGGTGGCAAATTCAACCTAAACCCGGCATTATCAGCACGATCAATAATCTTTCTTCGCACGATAAACAGAAGAAAACACCACTTTTACAACCGCTTTATTTAGGGCAAAAACCGACATTGGTTGCTACTAAAAAAGGGACTGGGATTAAACAAATGGTGTTACTACAATTGTGGCCATCCAAGATTACACTAACCGATAATACTACGCCGCTTTGGATTGGAACCATTGAATATCAAGCGCCACACCCTCACAAATTTTGGCAAAGCCGCTATTACCAATCAAAATTTGTTAATTTGCCATCACCAATTGAAGAGTTAATGATTTTTGGTAATTCACATAAAACAAAAATTGTTTATTATCCGCCAACACATCGTCCACCAACTATTCCGGCCTATGAATGGGATGGTGGTGTGATTTTTATTAAGCCTAAATCGTAACCCGGGACAACGTCCCTGGATCAACGTGAAACATTCGCACCCCCGGGACGTTGTCCCGGGCTACCTCGTTGCATTACATAAAAATCCACGCGGTACTTTTATTTAAATAAAATAAAGAATACAATAATCCAACTCATGCCTTCCGCATTAAGATTTTCAAAACCAGCTACTGCCTGATTTGAAGGGCGTCTCGGACCATGGATGGTATGGAGAATGAATTAGCTATTTGAAATGTTATTAGCTATACTATGTGTAAGAATTAAGTAATACTTACACAAAAGAGGTTTAATATGAGCCGTAGTAATGTTAGATTATCATTGGATGTTTCCGTCGAATTAAATGACACTCTTGATGAAATGGCAGAAAAAATGCACTCATCTAAAAGTGAGATTTTGAGAAAGTCCATTGCACTTATGGAAGTAGCTGTTGAAGAGAAAGCTCGAGGCAATCATTTAGGGGTTGTAAATAAGCAGCAACAGATTATTAAAGAAATTGTGGGGCTGTAATGTCAGAATCCAAAATTGATTTGAATGAAGTTGCTAATAATAGCAACTTAAGCTTGAGTATTACTTCGGCCCAAGAAGAAAATCCTCACGATGCATGTATCAGACGAATCAAGGATATTGTACTTTTTGTTATAGCTACACTTTTTATTGTCGCAGCCTTTATCTTTTGTGGATATATGCTTTTTAGCAGTAGTTCTACTCCCGATGATAAAAAATGGAGTATGACTATTGCAAGTGGAATAATCTCGGCACTACTCGGTTACCTCACAGGAAAAAATATAAATTAGGGTCTAAAATTTTTAAAAACATTATTTATTATCATTACTTTGCTAACTCTTTCAATATTTTCTCATGGATACCGTCAAAACCTTTATTACTCATAACGACGATATGATCGCCAGGCGCTGCAATTTTTGTTAACTCTGATACGATTTGTTCAGCATTATTAAAAACTTGTGCCTTGCCATTGGATGCTGCAACAATATTCTCTAAGCCCCAACTTTCGCCCTCAGGCCGGGCGAACAAAATTTTATCTGCTACATCCAAACTAGTTAATACGGTATCTTTATGCACTCCGCTTTTCATTGTATAAGAGCCAAATTCAAGTACCGCAATTATTCGTGATTGTTTACCAATTTTATTACGCAAGCCACCTAAGGTGGTTGCAATTGCAGTGGGATGATGAGCGAAATCATCGTATACGGTAATGTTATTTACTACACCTTTAATTTCCATACGACGTTTGGTATTTACAAAATGACATAATGCCGAAACGGCAACTTCAGGCTTAACGCCAACATGATGTGCTGCAGCAATGGCAGTTAACGCATTATAAATATTATGCATGCCTAATAATGCCCATGCTACTTCTGCCACACGATTTTCTTGATAAAATACTGAAAATCGACTGCCATCGGGAGCAATATCTTTGGCTTGCCATTGACCTTTATCGCCAATATATTCCACCTCGGTCCAACAACCTCGTTTTAATACATCAGCAATTTCATGCTCATGGCTTGGTGTGATAATTAAACCATTTCCTGGTACGGTACGTACCAATTGATGAAATTGTTTTTTAATATCTTCCAACGAGCCGAAAATATCCGCATGATCAAACTCTAAATTATTCAAAATTAAGGTTCGTGGACGATAATGTAAAAACTTGGAGCGTTTATCAAAAAACGCACTATCATACTCGTCGGCTTCAATAACAAAATGTTGCCCTTCCCCTGCACGTGCTGAAACAGGAAAATTACCCGGCACTCCGCCAATTAAAAAGCCTGGTTTTAATCCTGCAGATTCTAAAATCCACGCTAACATACTAGACGTTGTTGTTTTGCCGTGAGTACCTGCCACAGCAAGAACCCAATGTTTTCGTAAACAAGCATCAGCTAAAAATTCTGGGCCTGATTGATAAGGGATATTGTTATTCAAGACATATTCAACAGATGGATTGCCACGTGACATGGCATTACCAATAACAACTAAATCAATATCTTGTGGAATATTTTGTGGATCATACCCTTCGATTAATTTAATTCCTTGTTCTTCCAGTTGGGTACTCATCGGCGGATAAACTTGCGCGTCAGAACCTGTTACACGAAAACCAGCTGCTTTTGCTAATACGGCAATACCAGCCATAAAAGTACCACAGATGCCCAAGATATGGATATTTCTGTTTGCATTATTCATGTGCTTCACATCCTAAGATCTACTTGTTTAATGGAATAATATTACTTGGTGTCGTCGATGGCGTCGAGATTGGTTTAACGACTGCTGTTTTAGGGGTCATTTGTGGCTCAATAAAATTCTTTTGTACCAGTGCCGGAACAATGTTTAATAATAAAATAAATCCAATCGCGCGTAAAACACGCCATTCTGTCGCTTGTCGAATAATGAAAATATCAATCAAGAATTTCCAAACTAACAATCCCAGAATGCCTAGCATCAGAATGATATCAACGGTGACAGGTAAGGTATCTTTTTTAATTTCCAACGAAAAAATAGCTGTCAAATTACTCATCGACACGCCCTTTAAATGACCACTTACGGCTGTCAAGAGAAGCATTCCATACCAGAAAATAAGAAAAAGTAGTGACATAACCCAGCCACAACTCACTAATGCAATCAAGGTTTGAATATAACGATCTTGTTTTTTGAGAAGATATAACAATCCCCATACCATTGCCAACATAAATGCCATATTGCTAATCAACAATACAACATGTTTACCCGAGGCTACAAAGGCAATCAGTATGCCGCCAACAATCAAGCAAATTAATGCCAGTGGCGAATAGGGCAATTCTTGCGGCCCGCCACGCAAGAATACTATGTTTAAAATTCCCTTAAACAATTGTTTCAGCATCTATCTTACCCTTAATTGTGAATTGAAATGATTTGAAGTATACTTTGCGCGGCAATAAATTGCATTTATTCTGGCCTAGCGCGATACATCCGCGCCTATATCTTAACCGCAAATCGCAAGGAGTTAAACCATGGCTAACGCTTTTTATGCACAATCAGGCGGTGTTACGGCCGTTATCAATGCTTCTGCCTGCGGCTTACTAGAAACGGCACGCAAACATAAAGATAAAATTCAAAATGTATTAGTTGGCCGTAATGGTATCGTTGGTGCATTAACAGAAGATTTATATAACACTAATCTGTTAACCGACGCTGAAATTGCCGCATTACGCTATACCCCAGGTGGGGCTTTTGGCTCATGTCGTTATAAACTGAAAGGTTTAGAAGAAAATAAAGTGCAATATGAGCGTTTATTAGACGTATTCAAAGTTCATGACATCCAGTATTTCTTTTATAATGGCGGTGGCGATTCACAAGACACAGCTAATAAAGTCGCTCAAATGGCAGCTAAAGAAGGTTATCCATTAACCTGCATCGGAATCCCTAAAACGATTGATAATGACTTGCCAGTCACTGACAATTGTCCTGGATTTGGCTCGGTTGCAAAATATGTGGCTGTTTCAATTCGTGAGGCTGGATTAGATATCGCATCCATGGCTGAAACCTCAACCAAAGTATTTGTCATGGAAGTGATGGGACGCCATGCCGGTTGGATTGCAGCGGCGGCAGGACTGGCTAGTGAATATACTGGCGAACCCCCACATATTATTTTATTTCCTGAAATTCCATTAAACCAAGCGACTTTTTTGGCTGAAGTCGATCGTTGCGTCAAAACCTACGGTTATTGTACTGTTGTGGTATCCGAAGGGGTCAAAGATGAAGCAGGAAAATTTGTTGCAGATGCAGGCTTGAAAGATGCCTTTGGCCATACCCAACTTGGCGGTGTTGCACCGGTGATTGCTCAATTAATCAAGAGCAATTTAGGTTATAAGTATCACTGGGCAGTTTGCGACTATTTACAACGTTCAGCTCGCCATATCGCCTCTAAAGTAGATGTTGAACAAGCTTATGAATTAGGAAAAGCTGCTGTTGAATTTGCGTTGGCTGGGAAAAATGCTGTTATGCCTACTATTGTACGTGAATCAAATAATCCTTATCGTTGGAAAATTGGTGAAACTACTTTAGCTAGCGTTGCTAATATAGAACAGAAAATGCCGCGTCATTATATTAGTGAAAATGGTTTTGGCATTACTAGTGCTGGTCGTGATTATTTGCAACCATTAATCATGGGAGAAGATTATCCTCCTTATAAAAATGGTTTGCCCGCTTACATCACATTACGATTAGAATTAATAACAAAAAAATTAGGAACGTTTGATATTTAGCTAAGCTGAGAGCAAAAAGGCTCGATTTTCAAGCACGATAATAGCGTAAAGAAAATCGAGCCTTTTTTGCTCCGCAAAGTAGGAACATCAACCGTTCCCAAAGATATCGTTTAAGGTATAAAAAAACTTACATGAAACATATTACCCTTCAATTTGCCCGTTACTCGATGGTAGGAGCCTGTGCCACCGCCTCACAATATATCGTATTGGTTACATTGGTTGAATTAACACATATGCAACCTTTCATCGCTTCGAGTATTGGCTGTATTATTGGCAGCATGGTCAGTTATTATATGAATCACCGCTTTACTTTCAAAAGTGCCAAGCGTCATCGTGAAGCATTATGGCAATTTTACAGTATAGCCGCCGTTGGAACGGCTCTTAATGCATTGTTTATGTATATTGGTGTTAACAAGTTACATATGCATTACTTTATCGCGCAAATTATTACGACTGGATTGGTTTTACTGTGGAATTTTGCTGGAAATCGGCAATGGACGTTTAAACATTAAAGGGCGTATGCAATACGCCCGGCCGATAAGATAGTATTAATTTTCGCGTTTAATTGACGCACCTAATTGCTGCAATTTTTCTTCTATACGTTCATAACCGCGATCAAGATGGTGAATTCGCTCTACATGAGTAACACCTTCAGCAGCGAGGCCCGCAACGATTAAACAAGCTGATGCTCGCAAGTCAGTAGCCGTAACCGGCGCACCATGCAATTTGTCAATACCCGTCACAATAGCTGTATTACCTTGCAATCGAATTTGAGCACCCATACGTTGTAATTCTTGCACATGCATAAATCGATTTTCAAAAATGGTTTCAGTTACATTTGCTTCGCCGTTAGCGACAGAATTTACTGCAATAAATTGAGCTTGCATATCGGTAGGAAAACCTGGATAAGGTGATGTAACCACATCAATTGCATTAGGTCTTTTACCTTGCATGTCAAACAAAATTGAATTCTCTTGTTCAACAATGACAGCACCCGTTTCTCGAAACTTAGCTAATACCGTTTGCATGATGGCAGGTGATATGTCATGTAAGGTAATGGTCCCTTTTGTTGCTGCCGCAGCCGCTAAAAAAGTACCTGCTTCAATGCGATCTGGCATTACACGATAATTTCCGCCAGTTAAGTCAGACACGCCATCGATCACGATAGTATCAGTACCTGCACCTTGAATTTTTGCGCCAAGCGCAATTAAAAAGTTAGCTAAATCAACGACTTCAGGCTCTTGTGCAGCATGTTTAATAATAGTTTGGCCTTCTGCTAATACCGCCGCCATCATTACATTTTCAGTACCCGTTACGGTGACTGTTTCAAAAGCAATCGTCGTACCTTTTAATCGATTTTTACGTGATGCATAGATATTACCATTTTCAACTCTGATTTCAGCACCGAGTAATTCCATGCCTTTGATATGTAAATCAACTGGCCGTGAGCCAATTGCACATCCGCCAGGAAAAGATACAACAGCTTGACCAAAACGCGCTAATAGAGGACCTAATACTAAAATTGAAGCACGCATGCTACGGACTAATTCATAGGGTGCTTCATAACGATTAAGCTGACTACAATCAATAGTTAAATCACCATTACGGGTAATTAATGCACCCATACCGCCGATTAACTCAATCATGGTCGCAACATCTTGTAATCGTGGCACATTTTGCAAAGCCACCGGTTGAGTTGCTAATAAAGAAGCAGCTAAAATTGGTAAAGCTGCATTTTTTGCACCGGAAATCCGTACATCCCCTTGTAGCGGGCGTCCTCCTTCAATTACTAACTTTGTCATTTATTGTTGACTCCCTTTCATTTCCCATTCCGTGGGGGTATACGTTTTTAACGCCAGCGCATGTAATTCGCCACTTCGAATTGCACCATCCAGTGCTTGATAAACTAATTGTTGCTGCTTAACTTTCGATAAATTGGTGAATTGCTCAGCAATTACAATAGCATCAAAATGAACGCCATCATCACCATTAATTATAGCTACTGCACCAGTAATTGTTGCTTCAATAGCAGTCTTAATTTGAGTTGTTGTTATCATGAATTTGTAAAATCTCGGCTACTGCGGTTGCTCTTGCCAGTGCTAGCAACTGCGTAGGTATATTAGTAAATAGTATCTTCTTTTGTCTGGCCCTGGCCAAGCGCAAACATTCAAGCAACAATGCTACACCCGAGCTATCACAATAATCCACAGCCCGGAGATCAACAATGATCTCCGGCATAAAGGGGAATAGTTTGGTAAATTGCTGCCTAAGGGCGGGAACAGTATCGAAATTTAGCGCACCCGTCAATTGAATTTTGTTTGCATCAATCTGTTTTAACTTAATAGCCGACATTTATTTACCCTTGCTTGCGTTATGGGCGCTTAATGTTGACAATAAACCGGGCATCCCACCTTGATTTAAGGCTTGCGCGAACTGCGAACGAAAACTTTGTACCAGACTAATACCATCAACGCTAAAGTCATAAACTAACCATTGGTTACCACGTAAAACCAATTTATAACTAACGGGAATAGCTGGACCACCTTGTTGCAATATTTTACTATCAACTTGGACTTGATTCGTATAACTACCGCGAACAGGATTATATTGCACGGTTTGGTTGGTATATGACGCCAAAGCCGTTGAGTAAGTACGAATCATTAACGTAGTAAATTGTGTGGTAAATTGCTGCTGCTGCGCTGGTGTTGCTTTTGACCATGCATCACGCCCCAGTGCCAACCGCGCCATAGTTGGAACATCCATATGAGGTAATAGAATTTGACGTGCCAAATTTTCAACTAATGTTGGATTTGATTTAATGGTAGCTTGATTTTGCTTCAAGGCTGAAATCATTTGATTAGAAGCCCCTTGCAACATATCCACTGGCGATGTTGCTGCCAATGCTACCGTACTTATCATCCATGCTGTAAAAAAAACTAATACTCGTTTTAACATCTGTTTCTCCTTGATTAAGTATTTTCACCCTTATCCTTGTCTGCCTCAGCTGCTTTGTCATTTTTCATACTAAATAACAATTGGCCAATCATATCTTCCAAAATTAATGCTGGGTGAGTATCACTAATTTGACCGCCATTTCCTAAATACTGATTCTCAAAACCAGGCGAAATAGAAATATAATTCGCACCCAATAAGCCTGCCGTTAAAATACTGGCAGAAGAATCCATTGGAATATTTTCATGTCTATCACTAATACGTAAATAGACAATCGCACGATAAGTTTGTGGATCAAGTTTAATCGCCTCAACTTGCCCAATTTTCACACCCGCAACGGCTACAGCGGCCCGAGGTTTCAACGCACCAATATTGTCAAACTCGGCACTTACTACATAGCTGTTCTTATTGTCCAATCGACTAAAGTCACTTGCCTTAAATGCCAAAAATAACAAACTTGCTATTGCTAAGAGTATAAAAACGCCAACTGTTGTTTCCATCCATTTACTGTTATTCAATTTACCAGCCTCCCATCATTAAGGCAGTTAATACAAAATCTAATCCCAATACAGCCAATGATGAATAGACGACTGTACGGGTAGTTGCCCGCGAAATCCCTTCTGCAGTCGGTATACATGCATATCCTTGAAATACTGCAATCCAGGTGACTACAAAACCAAATACAATACTTTTTATCACACCATTAATAGCATCAATCCGAAAATCAACGGATGCTTGCATATTGTTCCAAAAAGCGCCGTTATCAACGCCTAACCAAACCACACCAACTAGATAACCACCAATTATCGCTATCGCACAGAAAATAATTACCAACAATGGCAAGCTATAAAAACCTGCCCAAAACCGTGGGGAAATCACGCGCCACATGGGATCTACCCCCATCATTTCCATACTTGCTAATTGCTCAGTGGCTTTCATTAATCCAATTTCTGCAGTTAAGGCTGAACCGGCGCGTCCCGCAAATAATAAGGCGGAAACCACTGGACCTAACTCACGCACAACACTCAGTGCGACCATTTGTCCTAATTCTTCAGTAGCACTAAATTTATTAAGAATATTAAACCCTTGTAGCGCCACTACCATCCCAATAAAAACGGCTGAAACTAAAATAATTGGCAACGATAACACACCAATGGCATACATTTGACGAATTAATAATGGAAAGCTTTTGGTGAGTCGCGGCTTATGAAATAAAGTACGAAATAAAAAAATGCCTGAATAACCTAGTTCATTACAAACATTCAAACCTTGATCACCTAATTTACGTATTTGACTGATCATTCAACTGCCTCCAGTAAATCCGCCTGGTATGCTGCCGCAGGATAATGAAATGGTACGGCTCCATCTGCCAAACCATGCATAAATTGCTCGACGTAAGGACTTTGACTACGTTGTAACTCTGCCGGCGTACCTTGGCCAATCACTTTGCCACCCGCTAATAAATAAATATAATCGGCAATGCCAGCAGTTTCTGGAACATCATGCGAAACGATGATGCTAGTCATACCCAGGGCATCATGTACGCGTTTAATCAACCTCACCAACACCCCCATTGATATAGGATCTTGGCCGGTAAAAGGTTCGTCATACATCATTAATTGAGGATCGAGGGCCAAGGCTCTTGCGAGCGCCACCCGGCGTGCCATCCCGCCTGATAATTGACTAACTTGTAACTCTCTAGCACCACGCAAACCAACGGCTTCCAATTTCATCAACACTAAATCACGAATCATTGATTCGCTCAGTTTGGTATGGGCTCGCAATGGAAATGCAACATTTTCAAATACATTCAAATCACTAAATAATGCCCCGCTTTGGAATAATAACCCCATATCGCGGCGTGCCCGATACAATTGGCGACGGTTCAAATCACCAATGACATGTCCGCCAACATCGATAAAACCGGCTTGTGGCTTGAGTTGTCCACCAATAAGCTGTAATAATGTCGTTTTACCGGTGCCACTTGGCCCCATGATAGCGGTAATTTTACCGTGCGGAATATCGAGGGAAATATTATCAAAAATAAGTCGCGATCCCCTAGAAAAGGATAAATTGCGAACTTTAACAAGGATATCATTGCTCACGATTAGATATTCCCTTAAACTTGGTCTCTAAAACCATTAATGACGATGAATTTATGAAATTATCAAATGATAACATTAACAGATTTTGCACCTTAGGCAAAGAAGTGATTCGCATTGAAGCTGATGCTATTTCATCTTTGACTGACAGAATCGATGAAAACTTTGCCCACGCTTGCCAACATTTATTAACTTGCGAAGGCCGTATTGTGGTTTTGGGAATGGGAAAATCTGGCCATATCGGCAGTAAAATTGCCGCAACCTTAGCCAGTACGGGCAGTCCAGCCTTCTTTGTCCACCCAGGTGAAGCGAGCCATGGTGATATGGGTATGATTACCAATCGCGATGTCGTATTAGCTATTTCTTATTCGGGTGAAACCAATGAAGTTGCGTTTATATTGCCGCTGATTAAGCGCTTGGGCGTACCATTGATTACCATTACCGGGAATCCACGCTCCTCTATTGCACAAGCGGCTACCGTTAATCTAGACGTCAATGTTAAGCAAGAGGCTTGTCCCCTGGGATTAGCACCAACCAGTAGCACGAGCGCAACCTTAGCCATGGGCGATGCCTTAGCAATTGCTTTATTACAGGCTCGTGGTTTTACTGCTGAAGATTTTGCGTTAGCGCATCCTGGCGGCAGCTTAGGTAAACGCTTGTTATTACATATTGCCGATATTATGCATGCAGGCGATGATATTCCTAAGGTATCCACTAATGTCACGATTAGTGAAGCACTCGTTGAAATTACCCGTAAGCGCTTGGGAATGACCACCGTCGTCAATGAGCATAACCAGTTATTAGGAATTTATACCGATGGCGATTTACGTCGTACCATTGATCGCGGTTTAAATTTGCATACCACGCCAATTAGCGACGTCATGACTCGCCATAGTAAAACTATCACAGCCAATCTATTAGCGGCGGAAGGATTACGGATGATGCAAGTATTTAAAATTACGTCACTCGTCGTGGTAGAAAATGATAATCAAGTAAAAGGGGTGGTCCATTTGCATGATTTATTACGGGCAGGAGTAATCTAATGCAAGTTGATTTAATGGCCAAAGCAAAACAAATCAAATTACTCATTCTTGATGTTGATGGCGTCATGTCAGATGGTCGCATTATTGTGACCGATAGTGGCGATGAAATTAAAGCATTCCATGTGCAAGATGGATTGGGTATTCAATTCTTGCTAGAAAGTGGCTTGCAAGTTGCCGTCATTACCGGACGCGACACCCCGTCAGTTACTGCTCGTATTAAAAAGTTAAAAATCCCCTTTTTGTATCAAGGTCAATTAAATAAGATTCAAGCTTTTGAAGAGCTATTAGCTAAATTGCATTTAAAACCTGAGCAAACTGCACATATCGGCGATGATTTACCTGATATCGCATTATTTAAACGCGTTGGTCTAGCGATTGCTGTTCCCAATGCTGTTCCGTTAGCAAAAGAATATGCTCATTGGGTAACAGAAGCGAGCGGTGGTCTTGGCGCTATCCGCGAAGTATGTGATTTACTGTTAAAAGCACAAGATTTGTGGCCCGCTATTGAAAAAAGGTTTATTTGTTAATGACTCAATTTCGTATTAGCTTAGGTAATCTTATTGCGATAATTGCCTTGTTTATGCTGGTATGCTATACCGGCTGGCTGCTGAAAGAAATGAATAAAAGCTCTTTTGTTACACCCGAAGATAACAAACATCCTGATTTTATTATTAATAATGTTATTGCGACGGAAACATCTGAAACTGGCAGTATCAAAAATAAATTTATGTCGCCTAAAGTCGTGCATTATAACGACAATGATACTTACTTTTATGATTCACCTCATGTCATTGCCTATCCATCTGATGGGAAAGCGCCTTGGGATATTACTGCTGTTCATGGGAAATCGATCAATGGGACAGAAAAAATTATTTTGTGGGATGACGTAAAAATTCATGAGCCACAAAGCACACAAAACAATGACACCTGGATTACGACATCATGGATGGTCATTTTTCCGAAGCAAAATTATGCTGAATCTGATAAACCCGTTACCTTTACTGAGCCTGACTTGACCGTTCACTCCATTGGAATGCGTGTTTATTTTAAAGAAAAGAAAGTTGAATTACTTAATCAGGCGCAAGGAGTTTATGATGAAACGAAAGATAAAAATCCTTAATAGCGCCATTGACACACAGTGCTCCCCTCCCCCGCTTGCGCGGCAAGAATTTGCCACAACCACACCCAGCTCCCCTCCCCCGCTTGCGGGGGAGGGGTTGGGGGAGAGGGGGCTGTCTGTTGCTCGAACTCTCAAACATAAGTGCATTCAATTTTTAGCATTAGTCTGCCTATTATTGTGTATAACACCAGCCACATCTCTCGCAGAAATTCCCAGCGATCAAACGGCTAAATTGTATATCACTTCTGACAGTGCCGAATTAAATAAATCAACAGGCATTTCAATCTTTCTTGGAAATGTGAAAGTAGATCATGGTACCACCCATGTCACTTGCGATAAGTTAACTACCTATAGCGATAAAAATAATCATGTTGTTAAAGCTATTGCTGAAGGTGAAAATGGCAACCTTGCCACCTATCAAACAATGACCGATCCCAATAAACCCGTATTAAATGCTAAAGCTGAAGTCATTCAGTATTTTCCACAACGACATTATGTTATTCTGATTGGACAGGCATATGTAATACAAGGTACTGATTCTGTCGCAGGTCCGCGTTTAGAATATGACTTGAAAAATCAAGTCTTAATTACTAAAACTGTTCCTGGAACCAGTACTGGTCGAACACAAATCGTCATTCAACCTAATGACCTTAAATAATGCTGGAAATAAATAATGGCAAAACTCGTAGCAAATAATCTGTCAAAATCTTACAAAGGCCGACAAGTCGTTAAGAATGTTTCCATTAATATTGCTAGCGGAGAAATTGTTGGTTTATTAGGGCCAAATGGTGCAGGAAAAACTACTAGTTTTTATATGATTGTTGGCTTAGTTGTAAATGAAGGCGGTACTATTTTATTAGATAATGATGATATTACCCAATTAGCTATGCATCAACGCGCTCGCCGTGGAATTGGTTATTTACCACAAGAAGCATCTGTATTTCGTAAACTTACTGTCACCGACAATATCATGGCAATTTTACAGCTGCGAAAAGAGTTAACCAAGGAACAGCGCGAACAAAAACTAGAAGAATTATTAAAAGAATTTCACATTGCTCACATTCGCGATAGCTTAGGTATTAGTTTATCGGGGGGCGAACGTCGTCGTTTGGAAATTGCACGAGCACTGGCTGCCGAACCAAAATTTATTTTGCTTGATGAACCTTTCGCTGGTGTTGATCCCATTTCTGTCATCGATATCAAACGTATCATCAGTCATTTGCGCGATCGTGGCATCGGGGTATTAATTACCGATCACAATGTTCGTGAAACATTGGATATTTGCGAACGAGCCTATATCGTCAGCGAAGGCAGTATTATTTGCGACGGCACACCCGAACAAATTCTCAGCAATAAACAAGTGCGTGAAGTTTATTTAGGTGAAGAATTTACTTTATAAAAACAAATCATCAAACAACGCAGCCTGGGGATTTAACGCATATGATGAAAAATCTGTTACACCTGCTTTTTTCAATATATCTTCGTCAATAAAGAAATTACCGGTAACGTCTTTACTATCTTGCGTCAAAATCCAATGTGCCGCTTCTGCCATAATAATAGGATGGCGACTAGCTTGCCAAATTGGCTCAGGAAAATGTGCTTTAATCGCCATGGTTGCAATGGTTGTCCGTGGCCATAAAGAGTTTGCCGCAATGCCTAATGATTTTAATTCTTCCGCCCAACCTAATGTACACATACTCATGCCATATTTTGACATGGTATATGCAACGTGATCTTTAAACCATTTTGGATTCAAATTAATCGGCGGTGACAAGGTTAAAATATGGGGATTTTTTGATTTTGCCAAATGAGGAATACATGCTTGGCCACAAGCAAATGTTGCTCGCACATTAACGCCAAACATTAAATCAAATCGACGCATAGGTGTTTCAACTGTTGATGTTAATTGAATAGCACTCGCATTATTTATCAACACATCAATACGACCAAATTGTTTTGCTACTTCATCAACAACAGATTGAATTTGCGTTTCATCACGCACATCAAGCACCAAAGGCAATGCTTTACCGCCCGCTTTTTCTACTTCTTCTGCGACAGTAAAAATAGTTCCAGGCAATTTAGGATTAGGTTTATCTGTTTTACCAGTAATAATAATGATTGCACCATCAGCAGCAGCTTTTAATGCTATTTCGCGACCAATGCCTCGGCTTGAACCAGTAATAAAAATAACTTTATCCTTTAAATTGTTCATCGCTTTTATTTCCTTTTTTGCAAATTCATTCTATAAAATTATGCTGAATCTTTCTCGTATGGACACATATTAATTTTAAAAAACTCCCCTCGCCCCGCAGCTACACGCGCATAATTGTCACATTACAGATGTTGAAGCTGTGAGGGAGAGGGGTTGGGGGAGAGGGGCTCTCGCCAATTCGCACAGATTTAAGCTCCCCGGCTTTGTCCATATCACCCCATGCGCCAAGACTGTATGCCAAAGCTTAACTGGCTAATGACATTTGTACAAGCCCCTGTTTTTTTTGCTGGCGCTGACACCACGCTCTGAACATGTAAAACGATGCCTTGTGTCGTTTCAGTTTGCGTGGTGATACGGAATAAATCAATCGCTTGTGTTTTGCCCTTATCTTGCTCAAGACAAAAATCTTGCGGAATATTTTCAATAACTGAATAGGTCTTAACGTCCATTTGCTTATCCTCACATTTGGCACTACCCCAGTTGGTTACTAATTGTGACCAATAACGATTATCGATTTGATAATTAACAAGACATGGCAAGCTTTTATTACTATTTAGAATCTGCGCCAACTCACGATTAACATTATTAGCTGCTGTTGATGCACGCCAAAATTGCCATTGCACACTGGTTTGTTTACTCAACATCAAGCTTGTTTCTGCCGCCCCAACAGCTAATAGTGTTAGCAATAACAAAATCGCCATGGTTGTCACCAGAATAAACCCTTGTTGTTTCATTAAAAATATATCCTTCCAAGCCTTCAAGAGCATAAACATAATATCGCTCGGAATTGAATTTGTAGCTAGGCGCTTTTGACTTGAGCCACCGGAGTTTATATATGGATAAATGAGGATGGCGAGAGTCAAAAGCAACAACGCTACAGATTCAAGGACGAGTGATATTCACCGATTCAACAATGCCACCACCACTTCCCATTGCTTATACAACTGCCGATCTGGCGGCTGCCAATTATACCCATCAAATTTCACCATTTGCGGTCTGGACAACACTTGCTCACCACTACTTAACAATAAAATGACTCGCACCGCTTTGACTGCCGCCCAATCAGTAACCTGCAATGCAGGAATAAATTTCAACTCGCCTGTCCCCAACACATATCCATACTGTACGTGCATATTAACAACATTATCGACCAATTCTTCATCGCGCCCATTGGGTTGATGCACATATAACGCCATTACCGCTTGGCCGACATTGTTTTTGCGATCCGTTTGCCCAACATAAAACCATTCATTACGCCATTCACCCACTTGCGCACCTGCTTCATAATTGTGCAACTCAACATTGGTTTCAAGCTCTTGTCCATCACGCCCAGTTATTGACACCACATCAGCATGCATACAATCAGATATCATAACTTCATCACCGACATCAAATGTTGGCTCTGCGCTCACCGATAACCATGAAACATTACCCTCCACCGATTTCATTAAACTCGCCGTATCAGCATCCATAAATTGAATCGCTATCACCGATGAATCAGGCGTCATTTTTTGAACAATGAATTTTTCGCTGGCTGGCAAATTTTGATGGTTATAACCATGAATTAACATTGCTGAGTTGATACTAGTTTTGTCATGTGACTGAATAGAAAAAGAACTGCTTAATTTTCGACACCCAATATAACCTACTTGTGACAATTCACGATTTAATAGATAACTAACCAATTGCCCATTTTCTTGAATGAGCGCTAAGCCCTGAATATAACGATAACTCTGTCGTGCCGCATCAAAAACATCAAAGATCCCCAGTAATAGAAATAAACCCATAGCCAAGGCAATCATCACTTCGAGTAAGGTAAAACCTGCCTGCTTCAACTTGTCACCCGTAAAGTTAATCCCTCTACTTCACCATAGGTTTGCCATACTAAACGGATTTGATTACCGGTTAATCTACTCTGACTCAGCGGCAAATAACCGGCATTACTCATCTGCCACGTCGCTATATCAGGTACGACAGGCAACATTAATTCTTCTGCAAAATTGGTCAACTGAATTTGCCCCTGCGCCCGTAGCATTGAGGCATAGGCAGACTGCATGGAAATTGTTTGCAATTTTAACAATCCCAATAATCCGATAGAGAAAATAGCCAGACTAAGCAGTACTTCTAATAAAGAAAATCCATTCTTGAACATTTCATTTACGCATATTTATTAAATTATTTAAATAATATAAAATTGGCTTGTAAAAAGCAATACATTGAAAATAAATGTCATTGATAGACCACGGTATGCTTCACCCGATCTATTGCTTTAGTACAATATTAAGACTATATTAACTTATCCATTTATAAGAAATTAAATGCTCAGCCACGGGAGGCTGTTATGTCAGGCGAAGAATCTAGTAATCAACTATCTTTTTTAATTGCTGCTTGTGCTCGAGCTGAAGAAACTATTGCCCCTTTTCTGGAAGGTGATAAGTTGATACCAGACATTGATCTTGCGGGATTTAAATCTCAAGTAAAGAACGTGAAAACATTAATAAAACGCGTGAAAATTGATCCTACAAAAGGTGAGCAACAAGATCAATTAGCAATTCTTACATTACAAATAGGATTGTTCCAAGAACAAATTGAGCTCTTAGAGCAATTTCGTGATCAATCTACCGAACAACCAACTTTAATTGTGAAGCGACGACAAACGCTTTCTTCATATCAACAAGGAATCGCTGATTTAGCCGTTACTGCCGAGCCAACTGAACGCCGATCCTCAATAGATGAATCGAACTCTGAACCTTCTTCAGTTAATGAAGAAGACACCACCCGCCCACATTCTAAAACCCTAACGGCAGCTGATGCGTTAAGTGGTAAAATAAACCTCGATTTTCTTAAAAAACCAACTCGTAAATTAAGTGATAGTCAATCCAGTGATGATGGTGGCTTAGATAGTGAGAGTGAATTATCCCTCGACGATGAATATAACCGAAGTCGCTCTTCTTCGGATAGCAGTCAGCATAGTGAGCTCGGAGGCATCAATAGTGATGATGAAGGCAGCCGTTCACGAGCTTCTTCAAATAATAGTGCCAACGAAATTGACGAGCAAAAAGATCTTCAAGAGTTATTCCATGAAGCATTTCCTCAAGAAGAAGATCGTGTTGCCTTACAAGATTTTCTTGACTCACTGCAACAATGGAATCACAAAAAACCTGAACCAACGCGCACCCGGCAAGATTTCTTAGGCACTCATACACCTAAAAAAGAACAAAACTCTACAAGAAAAAATTCCGATCTAACACAAGCTCAAACACCAGCCAATTCATCAACAACACCTTTGTCACCTTCGATTCCACCACGTCGTGATACTAAAACTACAGTTCAATTAACTGAAACCGAGCAATTGCTTGCAGCATGTGATGAACAAATTAAAAAAGCAAATCAATTAATTGTATATAATCAACATCATTTGCCAAGTTTATTTGAATATCATATTAAGAAAAATCCTTGGCGTACACGAATTGAAGCAGTAAATAAAGTATTTGAAATTAAAGATAATGAAGTTAAACGCGAGTATTATCAATCTATTCTACTTGAAGTAACTTCACTTATAGGACAACGAGAACATCGATATCAAACATTTAAAAATGCTTGGCAAAATGAGTCGAATCCAGGAAAAATGGCGGCATTACGGCAAGAATTTACCACTTATGCAATTGCCAATACTCCAGCACTTTTTGGCAATAAAAACCCCTCATTCGGACAAGTAGAAGCTTTATATAATGAGCATACAAAAGCTTTAGAAGATATTATACCGACACTGAAAGAACTAACAGCATTAAATTTAGTTTCACTAAAATATGAATTAACTCCAATTGCGAAACCAATTTACGAGCTTCCTTTAGATCATGAACAAATTACATCTGAATTAGTTTCGTTAGAAGAAGCAAAAAAGGTTATTGAAAAAAACCAACTAGCAGCTTTAGATATTCTTCAACAGCAACTTGCACAATTAGAGGCAAAGAAAAAAGAACCATCATCGAAAGAAAAAGAATCACTTAAGGCATTAAATGATAACTATAAAGAATTAAAGAAAAAACACGAAAAAGTGCTATCTCAACTCGAAAAGCAAATTAAAAAACAAGCACCCTTTAAAGAATCTATTGTCAATAAAGCATCATCTTCAATTATCTCGCCATCTACACCAAGAAGAGTTCGTATTGAAAGTAGCAAACCAAGTACCCCTTTATCAAGTAAAATCAATTCAGCTGCAGTGTCTGATAATTCTATGGATACAGGAGATAGTGGAAGCACACCATCTCGTGCCAATAGGGTAAAACAACTATTATCATCTATCCCTAAATTACCCCATCGTCATCGCAGTGAGTCCACAAAGGGTAAAACAGAATATGTAGGCGAATTAGACACTGAATCTTCTGAAGCAAATGCGCACCAAATAGCAAAAGCTAGAGACGTTTTAAATGAAGCAAATAATATTCTTGATAAAACATATGATAATTTACGTCAAAATTGGCGCGAAACTTTGACAAGCGAAGCGTCATTAGATGAAGCTATTAAATTATTAGAACCAAGACAAAATACACAAAAATCATTATCGGCAAACCATGAATATTTAGTTAATGAATTGCTAAACAGAGATGTTACCTCCAGTAATTATCCAATTGTGCTTGCGAGCACCTTATCAAAATTAGAAGATAGTGAAAAAGAAAAAGCTGCAATATCAGAAATAATTGACTCCATTTCAAAAAAAATTGAAATTAATACGGCTTCTCACAATACTGTATTAGGGTTTATAGACGCTGCAAGAAAAACAATCGACAAATGTAATGATAAGATTCCTTTATTACATAATCAAATTAAACAAAAAAACACAGAGTTAAAAAAACTCGAAACCACACGAAATAATAACAGAAAGATACTTTTTCAAATAGTAGGTCTCCCTGATACTAAAACTAATGATGATAATTTCCCTGAAGAAAAAATATTATTCATTGGGCCAAATAAACAGCTGAAAGAGAAAGAAGATCAAGAGTTATTTTCTAAATTAGATGAAATAGATAATGCGGACGCTCGCTTAATAAAAGATGAGTATCTAAGAATAAAACAACAAGTAGTGATTAAAGAAGAAGAACTAGAAACTTTACAAGATAATCTTGTCACTCAAAAACAAGCATTAAAATCCAATCAAGAGTATTTATCTTCACAACAAGAAGATGCGGCTGATTATGTAACTGCCATAGAAGAGTTTAATGTTGAAAAACGAATTCAACAGCAACAATTGGATAGCATTCAAGAAGATATTAAAGTTGATACGGAGACTAAAGATAAATTAGTTATAATGATTAATACTGAGAAAGAAATCAAACAACTTAAACTAACTATTTCTTCGTTACAGAATCGAATTAGCACCTTACCAAACAAAATCAAAATGCTAAATGAAGCTCGTAGTGCGATTCTTCAAACTCAGCAACAAGCTTTATCTAATGTTGAACAGTGTTTGCAGCAATTAGAGCCTATTTCTTTGCATGCTTCACATGAAACAAAAAAACAAATTGAGATTTTAAGGAAAGCTGCCACTTTATTATCTGAGCAACATGCAAACTTAAATGAAACGATTGAATTAGAAGCGATACAAGAACAAACCGATATCAAAATTAAACAACACTCGGATAGCAATTCGCCAAAAACGTTATTAGAGCAAAAAGAGCAATTAGAACATGATCTTCGAAAACTTAATAAAGCTGGTAGCCGTATTGAGCATAAACAAGAAAAAGTTGGAGAAAAATTAGATAAACATCTCCCACAAACACCTAAACAAGACAGACGTAATCCTATAGCTGTTACTCCTCTAACGAGCTCTCAAGTAAGAACTGAAGCAATAACCCCATCAAGCATTGTAGCAACACCACCAGCATCTTCGCCATGGAGCCGAGTTGCCCCTCTTGATAGAAATCCGATAAGCAGAAGATTATTTAGTGATGATGAGGAAGATAATGCGGAGTTTGAAGATGCTACGGTCGATCAACGAAAACTGGAGACTTTAGCTTTAGACGCTTTTGAGGACGACGATGCTGAATTTGAGGACGCTGAAGCCAAAAATTCCCTTTCGGATGATGATCCAACTGGAGACTATACTCATGTTGAATGGGCTGAAGAAAGTGAATTCTATGATGAAACTGATGAGTCACGATCTGAAGAAGAATTTGATACTGAGTTTGAAACTACACAAACTATCCAGCAACCAATTACCTCATTACCTTCAAGTTTTTCATTAGATTTTGCTTCTAACTTAACTGCTGAAGAAACTCGTCAGTTACCTAACTCTCCAGCAACACAAGCTGCTTTAGAAGCTTCATTTGAAGAACCTGTTGAGCATCAATTAGATGAATCATTAACACCTGAAGATAAGAGTTTTATCGAATGGGCGCAACAAACAACGCATATTCGTCGACCTACCATAAATATTCCACCGTCTACACCAACAAATACGCGTAATGCTAAACCTTTACCAAAACAGTTAGCAACAACACCAATTAAAGAGGAAAACTCATCATCACCTTCTTTATTGGAACGTATGGGTAAAGTAGCAATATCACCCGTTAAAATGGTAAATAAAGCTACAAGAAGAGTCTTCAATAGAAAAAAAGAAAAAACCTCACCACCTTCTCCGGTTACTGCAACTTCTATGGTTGAAAACCTGCAAAAAACCAATACTCTTGTAACAAGTAAAGGGGCAAGCGCTCCCTCATTAGCTAACCAAGACAGTAATCATCCGTTATCTGATAAAGAGTTATTAATTAAAGCGCGCGGCTTTTTAATTGAATTTAATCGTAACAATTATAAATTCAACTTTAAATTTAAAATTGAGAACCCAAATATTAATGTTCATATTAATCAATTAATAGCTACTTTTGCAAAAAATAGCGCACGCCATAGTCATCTTTTAGATGATTATAATCAAGCTACCTTATAGTTAATTATTAAAAGTTACTACATGGCTCAGCAAACTGATGCCAAGATCATAGCCGAATATGAAACACTACTTAATTCCGTAGATTTAAAAGATAACCCCGCAGCAATAACCGATTTTGTAACTCAATTAGCACAATTTCGCCTTGATAAAACGCCATCACTTGCTGACTATGAATTCAAAAATCGGTTTTCTCCTTTATATCGTTTTTTATTTAGCGAGGATAGTGGCTTAAATGCGGCTGGAGATTTATATAACAAAATTCGTGATGCTATTAGACTAGTCAATCCTCAATTAAATTGTGGCAGTGATTCAACTTTGATTGAAGAAAAGATCAGTGCTAACGAAACTGTCATAACTACTCGTACTAAAAGTATTTTTGAAGTTAATATTGATCCAAATTCTCGTTATCAAAATAATGCCATTGATTTTTCATATATTTTCGAAAATATTAGTTTGTTTAAAACTTCCCAAAATGAGAAGGGTGACGACGTTATCGTATCACGACCCATGCCTGTGACGGCAATGGTAGAATTTAAATATAATGGTAATAGTTTTATTCAGCCTAGCCCTGCTACCATAAGTGATGGTTTAATAAATGATTGTGTCAATTATTACGATCAACGTGTAGCCGCTTATAACGCATCATTAGAGAATCATTCGAAAGTAAAAAAAATAACTGACAAAAAAATACTAACTAATGAAGAAAAACGAGCTGCCGAAAAAAAATTCTTTGAAGCATTGGTTGGATTTAAACAAGATGAACAACTGCTTGCCTTACAACAAAAATTAAAGACATCATTTAATACAGTATTTGATAAGCCAGTACCTACCGTGCGTTTACATCGTTCTAAATCTATTGCAAAGCTGGCTGAGATACCTACATCTACACCAACAATTGACAAAATACCGCTGCAACGTTCATCATCGATGTCAGATTTAAGGGCTGCAGCCGAGGCTAGAAAAGTTGACAGTATTGCAGATAATCCATCAACATCAAGATCTACTACCCCTGCGACATCAAATTGGATAAACACAAAACCTTCAAATCGCGATCATGTGATTCCACTATTGCGACAAATTTTAATTACTGAAATTCAGCGTCGAAGAGATACGATAACAAATTATGATGCTGAAGCCGCCCAACAAGCAATAGAACGTGTTTTTGCTTCTCCCGCAATTAAACTAGTAGAAAACAATGTACCAATTACTCGATCAGAATCAGAAGATAATTTAACTTCATTTTTTGATGAAGCTAGTTCATCATCTTCTGCTGCAACTGAAGTACTTGAAAATACTGGTATAGAAATTGATGGTTCTATTGTTACGGTTAAAGATCTTAAAGAAGCAACTCCTAGTGATTTACTAGATTTAATTGCCACACTCGACATTAACATACCTGAAATACAAGATTTTGTAGCAGTACCCGATACTAAAGAAAAACAAAAAACGAATACATGGCAAAATGCTCATCTTGAGAAAAATACCGTACGGAACTTACTACTGACCAGACAAGGAAAAATACGTAATTCAACTTATCAAAGAAATTACCTTGAAGAAACCAAAGATCACTTAACAAAGCTAGCAGAAGAAGTTAATGCGCTAAGACTTGGTGAAGAAAGCTCTTTTGATGTTGAGGAATTTAATAAAGGAATTATAAGAGAGCTTCAATTATCAGAATTAGAATCTGAAATAGCAGAACTCAAACTAGATGATGAAAATTCAAGTAATGTGACAGCTTCGAATGCAAGATCCGATAGAACACGAGCTTTTACAACGTTAGAAGCTACTTTACAAGAAATCCTTTCGCCTTTTGCAGAGCCCGATTTTGTAACATTAAGTAAAGAACTAGAGGATGCTCTTGCCGAATTAGAAAATAGTAAACCTTCTTTAGCGTCTACTTCATCTGGCCGACGTCGAGCCAATGCCATTTCTGGAGTACAAGACGAGTTATTACCTCTCATACAACAAATTCGTGCAGAAGCAGCAAAAGAAAATAAAACTGGTGATACCATTCAAGCTTTACAAAAACAAGCTGCTGAATGTTTGAAAGTTGTGACCCAATATGAAGATGATGAAGACTTTTTACCCCATAATAACTCATCTTCACCTATCAAAAACAGAGCAGTTACTGAACTTGATCGTGCTGTTTCTACAGTTGAGGTAGATACTAAACTTCGTGCCATCACTATTCCTCATGCAGCCACTTCTGCAGATGTAAGATCCTTTGAGGTAACTTTTGAATTACCTTCACATGATGATAGTGATGATGTCGATTCGCTCGAAGAAGAAAATTTATTCGATTCAGATGACTTTTCAAAGGAAAGCTTACCAACGTCGCGTGAACGAGCAGATGCAATGTCTCAAAGTCCAACTAAACATGCCAAACAGTTGAAAAAACTTCGTGAGGAATATGGCGTTGTAGTTACAAATAATGAAATACGAAACATTTTACTTGAGCCTTCTACCAATCATTTAGCGCTACAGAAACGAGTTAAAATAGTTCAATCTTCCACCCAAAGTGGAGAAGAATTACCATCGCATCAAGAGATTACTCATATAGCTATAAATGCCAAACAAGAAGACTCTTCACAGCCACATTCGCCCAATGCCCCTACCAAAGCAGAATTAGATAAATTATTCAATTGGGATGCTGTAGAAAAATATATTGAAGAACAAAAAAGCTTACCAAAAAAACCACCAATTTCATTAGAAACTGCAGAAGTTGTACAAAAATCTAAGCCTGGTTATTTCTCAAGATTTGTTAATGCCGTCCAAGATACTCTTGGTGGTGGAAAAGTCGAAGCTCATACCGATGTTCAAGAAAAAAGGAAAAAACAACCCTCTAAACATACTAATAAAAAAGCCATTGATAACAACAATAAACCACAAGAAGATAGTATCAAACAATTAAGTAACACATTAAGAAAGGTTGGAGAGGGTAAACAATCACTCAGTAACGAAGAATTACTTGCACAATTTGCTAAAGCTCTGGCTGCAGTGACAACCAATGAGGAGCTGAAACAAATTTATGAGTCATCATCACCAAAAGCAAAAGCTCAATTTGAAGCGGAAAATTCATTTAAGAAGGAAGCGCCTACAGCTGCATCAGAAACAAACGAAAATATTGCTGACGTTTTAGAAAATGTACGTGATGTAATCATTGCACATGTTGAAGCTGGAAAAAATGCTAATACCCCCAAAGACATTAATGCTCAAGCGTCACAACGTATAGTTTCAATATACAATCCTGCCCAGAATGCAGTTGAAGAATTATGTAATGAAACAGCAAATTTGTTAGATAATATTGCTGCAATCAAAGTTGTCGAAACTGATAACAAAACTAGCGATAATTCAGATGATGTTGAATTATCGGAATCAGCATCTGGCTCTGAAAATGAAGATGACTTTTTTGATGACGATAGCCATTTACCTTTAGAATTACCTCGAGCCAAAACACCTGATGTATCACCTATTATCCAAGGTAATCATTCTCATGCACTTGACCACGCAGATGAAGCAACATCACAAGCCAAACAGAAATCTGGTTTAAGAGCTGCAATTACTGCCGGATTGAGTTCGATACGAAATCGATTACCTAGCCTCACCAAGAATAAGCCTAAGGAAAAAGACTCTTTCCGCCGTGAACAAGCCACAATTAATTTAACTAAATTAAATGATAGTGACTTATCCAAGCAAGCGTTCAGCTCAAACAATGGCAATAAAGAAAGAACTGACTCAAATATTATTGCTACTGATACGACAAGTGCCTTGACTGTACCACCTCAAAAACGAACTGCAACATTGCAACAATTAAGTAATACCCTTCGCGGTATTGCAACAAGCGAACAGCCAATTAATCAAACTGATGTTTTGCAAGCAATTGAACAAGTGATGAATGAATCTATACAATCTGAGGCAACTCCTTCCATCCATGGTGAAAGCTCTTCATTAAATGTGCTCGCCGAACAAAATGATCCTATAGCCAGACAACGTGCTGAAACTCAAAAAGCAGCAAACCACATTGTTCGACAGATATATGACCAAGTACAAGCTGTAATTAATCCCCTTAATAAATCATCGCCAGAAACAACCCTGCGAACTGCTGTTAAAGAAGAAGCTTTCTTTGGTCCACCTGTAAAGGTTGAACAGCAGAATAATACTGCTAGTGAAATCGCCTCTCCAGCTTCTGCAGCTATCATTGATGAAGCAGCTCTTCGTAACTTATGTTCAGATATTGCTGATGCAGTAGATGAAAATATATCGGTTATTGAATTATCAGGTGAAGACGAGATAGAGATTCTGGTTGAAGAACAACAGCCTGAATCGGATTCCCCTGTGGTAAATAGTGCTACAACAAATATACCACTAGTTAACCATGAACAGCATTTTGCAGCATTAATGGCTCAACATGAGGCAGAGCTTGTCCCTCAATTACACTCTGCTTTGAATAAAGCACGAGTTAAAAATCCCAAACAGGAAGAAAGTGGACCTAAAGATCAAGTTGATCAAGGAAGTTCATCACGTGAGATTCCTGTTAACAAGATAGGTTCTTCTAGTAGCACTAACATCCCGCAAGCTGGTGCACAAACGCTATCTCATATACATTCACCAGCATCAGAATCAGTTTCAGAACATCCGTTAAAGTTAAAAGGTTCAGTAAGTTGGGGCCCTGAGCCCATATCAACACCCAGAAGTTCTAAAGATTTAAATGGGGATGATCAACTAAAATCAAAATTACGCGATGAACCTCATCCTCAAAAAAATGCAAGAATTCAACCAAGGAAAACTGCAAGTAATTCCTCATCAATAATAATTGAACCAGCAACTCTTAAAACTATACCGTCACCTAACCCTGAGTTAGAAGAATTATCTAGCATTGATTTGAGAGTAAATAATTCAGAATCAAATCGAGAAATTCCAGTAAATAGCGATAATCTACAAGATATTGGCACCTCATCATGGGCGGCAGCTATATTGCCCTCACAAGATAATGGGGCTTCTGATAGCGTATTCCCACGAACTCAATCATTGAATGATTTATCGCGAGTCGAAGATAGTCCTTCTTTAAGAGGCACAGTCTCAGCGCTTGGTTCATCGAATCATGCTAACTTAGGTAGCTATGATGAAGTACAAGCACGACAAGCATTGAATTTCCGCCAACAAGATTCTTCTGACATTCACTCTCACGCCGCAAATAAAGAAACAAGCTCACCTAAGGCACAAGAACAAAATCTATTTATAAGATTTATAAATGGTATTCTTCCAGACAAATTGTTCAAGAAGAGCAAGGGTGCAAACAATAATAACAAACAAGGCACTAAGCTGAAACCGATATCTGACTCGCCAAAAGCAATTTCTTTTAAGGCAGAAAATGGATTAGGAGAAAATGGAGAATCTAACGGTTCGTTAGTAACCCCGCCGGTTAACTCCCATCCCATTCCAGTTAAGCCACCAAAACCGGTGCCTCCTCCAAAATCTGATAAGAAAGGACCATTACCTCAAACTCCAAATGTGCCTCCAGCATCTTTTAGTGGAGTCACACCAGAACAACTAGGAAAAAGTGGCGAAGTATCACGTGAACAACGTCGTGATGGACCGCCTAATCGACCACCACCTTCTGCACCACAAAATAATCATGGTAATAGTTCTTCTTCGGAAACAAGACAGAGACTTCAACCTGAAGCAAAAGATTCAGTAGTAAAAGCCGCCATACAGGAACCCAACCCTATTCTGTCATATAAATCAGTGAGTCAAGCATCAGTAATTAATTCACCTAGTTTATTTGACCATGTTAACGAATACTCCTCGATTTCAGATAACACAGACGGGCTCGGATATCAAATCAATATTTATCGACCATTGGATGATTCTACTTCTAGTAATAGAGAAATTATCCGCAATGAAAACGATGAGCCTGATACGCCCTTAATGCGTAATTTAAAAGCATGGAAAGCTAGCAATAAAAAAGATGGTATCGATCGTGATTATATTGAAGCAGAAAAAGAACCTGAAGGCACTTATATCGCACAGATGGAAAAAGATGGGAAATCGCATGGCGAGTTTTTAGTCTATGTTCTTCCCGATCTCGAAGAACAACATGATGGTAAAGTAAAAGCAACTGGTGATAATTGTAATCCGCATGTTTACCAAGAAATGCTTGACGTATTAACCATGGATTTAAAACCAAAGGAAAATGCATCGTCTTCGTCCTCATCCTCGCTCTCGGCAGTAATTAAAACACCACCATTAGTCTATGTGACAGTAAAAGAAACCATGTCACATGGGCAAATAGCCCAAGTATTCGAATCAGTGCTTAATAAGGGTTGTGTACCCTGTATCAAGCCCGGACAAAAGACTACGCAACGAGAGTGCTTAGAATGGTTGACCCATGAAGACACTGCATCAACTGAATTTAAGAAAATCGCTGCAACTTTAATAAAACAAGTAGCACTATTATCACTCTATGAGCATAGGCTTTATCAGGAAGCTTTTGATGCGAGAAAGGATAGAAATTTACATCTTCCTTCTACACCAGCAAATCCTCTCCCAACAAATATCGAGCAAGAGGCAAGTAATCTGCTTACCTTACATTAAAGAATATGGACAGGGGCGTATTCAATACGCCCTTTATCATAGATATCTCGACAACCACGTAGCCCTCCATTAGTTGCACAAGGCACTCTAAACATCCACATTATTTTTACCGCACGCCGATCGTAAAAAATGTTCGTTTTTTGCAACTAATGAGGGATCAATGCGTGACATCACCACGATCCCTCATTAAGCTTGCAAACCAACATTTTTTTAAATAAATGATCAATCTCCCACCGAGGGTTACAATCATTCATGCAAGCTTAATGGAGGGCTACGATATTTAACTTATCAATCACTGGCGTGGGCGTACCCCACTTACACCGGATGTTGGCACCCCAAATATGGCATTCACTTCTGTCAATGCTTCTTCATCTGCACTCCGACCAGGTACAAATAAATTGGGTACTTTTTTCGTGCCTTGCTGCATGCCAGCCGCTTTAGTCTTGGTACGATAAGGCGGTCTGGAACTATTACTTGCTGTGGCGCCAACCTGACTGCTTGAACTACCATTATCTATTCGCGGCGGTTGAAATACTCGACCGGCTGTATTGCCATAGTTAACTGGTTTAGTTGTAGCACTGCCGGGTTGTATTGCTGTCGTTGCTGTTTTTTGTTTAGTTGCTTTGAACATTGTCGTTAACTGCTCAACCACTTGTGCTGCTGTCGGTCGATTGGCAGCATTTCCATCCCAACATTGTTGAATTAAAGCAGCAAAATCCGCCGGGGTATTGGCGGGTATTTCTTCACGCGTTCCTTGTTGTACCCACATCGGGACCATCTCCAATTGCTCTTCTCCCTCAAAGGGAAAGCGCTCGCTCATCAGTTCCCATAACACCACCCCTAAACTATAAATATCACTTGCCGTATTGGTTCTCGCACCTCGCACACACAATTCTGGCGCTAACCACAAGGTACTGCCTTTAGGTCGGCTGCTTAATTGGCTTCTTAAGCGCGATATCTGTTTTGATTCTGCCAAACCAAAATCGGCTATTTTGGCGCGGTATTGACCCTCTTTTTCTTCTAACAACACATTCAAACTTTTTAAATCACGATGGGTAATGCCTTTTTCATGTAAATATTTCAACCCCAAGGCAATATCCAATGCAATACGTAATTTTTGCTGATACGATAATTTCTGCTGCCGCAACACTTTATCTAATGAACCTAATGGCATGTACTCCATCACTAACGCGTGCGGCTCTTTGGTAATGCCAAATAATCTCACAATACGTGGATGAGATAATCGATGTAATGTTTGCGCTTCTTCATGAAATTTACGTGTAATACGTTCTTCTTCTATTTCGTTAAAATATAATTCTTTGATAGCAACAGCACTGCCATCAAATTTCCCTTGATAAACTTCACCGTAACCACCTCGTGCTATTCGAGTTCCTTTTTTTATTTGACCGTATTCAATCACCAGATTAGCGGTAACTGATTGCGTAACGGCACTCACTAGCTGACTTGATGGATTGAATTGATTGACGCTCGCTAATAAAGAATTGGTCGCGGAGGGAGCCGAGGACGTATGGCCTGGCACGTAAGAAAACATCGCAGGTGGCAGTGGTATCATCGTCTCGGGATTAAACTCTGGTAATACCGGATATAATCCCATTGTTCCTGCAGTGAGTGGCGCCTCATTAGCAGGTGGTGCTGAAGGAGTATAGCCTGGCACGCGATAGTTGGAGTTCCATGGTATCGGCGTTTCTGCTGCAATAAGTTCCTCTTCAAGTACCTCTTCTACAATAAGTTCTTCTTCAATAACATCAATCACCTCTTCTTCAATTACCTCCATAATAGGTGTAACTGGCGGCAGTGGCGTTGCTTTTTTTACAGGTAAGCGTGTGGGTAAAGGTGGTGGAGCTGGCGGTGGTACTTGTTGTTTTACTTCTTGTATTTCTTGTTTTAATTGTCCTGCGATTGCTTCTAATTGTTGTTTCTTTACATCGGTACTAACTTTCCACCGCTGTTGTAATTCGGCCGCATGTTTTTGCATCTGCGGGAGAATGGTATCAAAATAAAATCTTGCTAATTCAACATCCACTTTGCGTAACGCAATCTCTGCTTCTTTTGCCGTTTTGAAAGTTAAGACATATTCTCCTGTTCGTGCCATCAACTCACTTGGCCATTTATCGGATTCATATAATGAATACATTTCTTTAATGACCTGCGGCACGCCTTGCCGTTTATCTTTCAACCGTTGGCATAAAGCATCGACTTTTTGTTTGGTTTCTTCATCATCTTTTAGATAAGGTTTACACCAGTTTTCATAAACTTCTTTCACCGCAAAATGCATAAGCTCATGGCCAATGGTACTTTGTACTTTATCAGGCTGATTATCATAATTTAAAGCACCAATATAAACGGCATTTTTATTGGAGTATAACCCAAGCGATGGGTCGCTATCGACTTTGATGCTATCGGTTTGTTGGGAATGCGGGTCAAGATAGATTTTTAACTCTTTCTCGCCGTGCGATTGTAGCCATCCTAGCATAGCCAAATTATGTCGACCCAATACGGCAAGCCCTGCGATAACTAACATCGGTTGTAAGGCGGCACAGGCACATAACGTTTCATACGTATGTTTGGCGAACGCATGCAGTGCTACTTGCTCTTCTTCAGTTAAGATGACTTGGTAAGCCGTGGCGCGTAATAATAAATTAGGTGTTTCAGCAAGCGTGGAGGTTGTTTTACGTAACAACTTCTCTTGTACTGATTGTATCTCTCTTAATTGTTTAACATCACATAGTTTTTTTAATTCACTTGCCACGTTTTTAACTAATGAGTGTTTACTATATTTTAATATCAAGGCACAGGCTGCATAGTGTTTTTTTGCCAAAGCAGTACTAAATGCAGTTAACCAAGGTGATTTATATAGCATTAATTCGTCTGGTTTGGGTAAGTGGGTATTAGTTTTGCCAACACAGCGTTTTAATGCTTTTTCTAAGCCTTCAGTATCATCACTTTCGGCTAATGCCACTAATTTTTCTTTCACAAACTCAGCATAAAAAGCTAACGTATTAAAAGGTAAAACATCGGCTGCATCACTTGCTTTAATTGGTAGATAAAAACTCGCGCCACATTCCCACAGATAGCTTAATCCTTGTTGTATTTGTGCACTGATTTCGTCGGATAATACTCTTGATTCTGTTTGACTATTATTCAGTAAGACGTAGACTGCATTTTCACCCGCAGTATTCGTTGCAGTGATATCGGCACCGTGTTCATATAAAAATTGCATGGCTTCGACATTATGTTCTGCTGCTGCTTGTAAAAAAGGCGTATTGCCTGTTTCGTCGCCACTTTCAATATCACAGCCTAAATCGAGTAATAAATCTAAAGCTTGCAAATGGTTTTGTTTCAAGGCTTGTTGAAATAGTGTTAAGGCGATATCCGGTTTTTGTAGTAATCTGCTTAAATCTTGAGAATAAGGAATGCACTCATACGGTAATACGCTAGCATCTTTTGCGATTAAGCATATTAACCATGTTTTTAATACATAATCGTTTGTTTGTTCTGTTTCAGGCAATGTTTTAACATAGGCTTGAGCTTGGTCGTATTGTTGGTTCTGGAGGAAAGTGTTTAAGACTTGTTGATGCGTAAGAGAGAGTTGTTTTGCTTTAGCTCGTCCGTACTGTTGTGCTGCTGCCAAACGATACCAATAGGCGGCTTGTTCTATACTTTTTGGTAAACCGCCACGACCTTGCTCATACATCACACCCAAATTACATTGCGCTCTTGCAAGTCCTTGTGCGGCGGCTTGTTGATATAACTCCACTGCTTTTTCATCGCTTTTTGGTAAACCACCACGACCTTGCTCATACATCCAGCCCAAACTACATTGAGCTGCTGTAAGTCCTTGCTCGGCTGCCTGTTGATATAACTCAACCGCTTTTTCATCGCTTTTGGGTAATCCGCCGTGGCCTTGTTCGTACATCACACCCAAGTTATATTGCGCTGCTGCCTTACCTTGTGCAGCGGCTTGTTGATATAATTCCACCGCTTTTTCATCGCTTTTGGGTAATCCGCCGTGGCCTTGTTCGTACATCACACCCAAGTTATATTGCGCTGCTGCCTTACCTTGTGCGACGGCTTGTTGATATAATTCCACCGCTTTTTCATCGCTTTTGGGTAAACCGCCACGACCTTGCTCATACATCACACCCAAATTACATTGTGCTATTGCATTTCCTTGCGCTGCTGCTTGTTGATATAATTCCACCGCTTTTTTATCGCTTTTGGGTAATCCGCCGCGACCATTCTCATACATCAAGCCCAAATTACATTGCGCTGCTGCATTTCCTTGCGCTGCTGCTAGTTGATATAACTCAACCGCTTTTTCATCGCTTTTGGGTAAACCGCCACGGCCTTGTTCATACATCACGCCCAGCATGAATTGCGCGTTGGCATCTTCTTGTGCTGCTGCCTGTTGATATAACCCAACAACTTTTTCATCGCTCTTTGGCAAACCACCTTGGCCATTCTCATACATCAAGCTCAAATTACAT
Organism: Gammaproteobacteria bacterium; assembly: GCA_020051015.1. GTDB lineage: Bacteria > Pseudomonadota > Gammaproteobacteria > UBA1113 > UBA1113 > JABEVJ01. The sequence continues at coordinate 1,443 of JAGVJQ010000033.1, read as the reverse complement.
TGCGCTGCTGCATTTCCTTGCTCGGCTGCTTGTTGGTAGAACTCCACTGCTTTTTCATCGCTTTTGGGTAACCCGCCACGCCCGTGTTCATACATCACGCCCAAATTACATTGTGCTGCTGCATTTCCGTGCTTGGCTGCCTGTTGGTACAACTCAACCGCTTTTTCATCGCTTTTTGGTAAACCTCCAAGACCTTGTTCATACATGACACCCAAATTACATTGTGCTATTGCATTTCCTTGCGCTGCTGCTTGCTGCCATAACTCTATCGCTTTTTCATCGTTTTTTGCTAACCCGCCCCGACCATCCTTGTACATAACACCTAAACGGCATTGCGCTGTTGCGTTACCTTGTGCTGCTGCCTGTTGGTATAACTCCACTGCTTTTTCATCGCTTTTGGATAAACCACCACGACCTTGTTCATACTTCAGACCTAAATTACATTGCGCTCTTGCATCTCCTTGTGTCGCTGCCTGTTGATATAACTCCACGGCTTTTTCATCGCTTTTGGGTAATCCTCCGAGACCATCTTCATACATCCCACCCAGCATGAATTGAGCCTCAGTATGCCCTTGATTTGCCGCCAGTAGAAAATATTTTTCAGCTGCCACTTCATTTTCGGCTACCCCACCATGCCCATAAAAACAAACACACGCCAAAATGAATATAGCCTCTACATCACCACTTTTAGCCAGTTGTATTGCTTGCTGCAAACCATTATTAGCAAAAGCTTGTTGATACCGCTCATCGGCTGCTTGTTTGTTCTTTGGTGTGCCAAAACCAAATTCATAACAACGTGCAAGTAGGTAATACGTTTTTATATTACCGCGACCGCTTTGCACAGTTGTTAATAAGGTTTGAAATTGTTCTTGTAAGGTGGGCATTTTTTCATCCTTGGTTATAATAACTAGTTGTTTTTATTTAATCTTTCATAAATAAATCAAATTAATATTAAAATAAAACTTAACAAAAGATTAAATATGTTAATATAATGGACAAGTAATTTCAAGGCTAATTAATTTTTTGTTCTATATGCCGCCCGATGTGAGCGCATTTTGTGAATGAAAAAATTATAGTGTTTTGATAGTCGGTGAGATTGAAAAACGTTTATTACCGTGTTGCAATATTATTGCGGTGCGATATTATTAATGTGCTTCATCGAGGTTAACGGTCACACATCCAATGTCGAAATTGTCGATTATCATTAGGGGTAATAATTATGAGTCGTACAGCACTGAAACCAACAACACCTGGTGAAATGTTATTGTATGAATTTATGGAACCATTGAATTTGTCACAATATAAATTGGCAAAAACATTAGACGTTCCGCCTATCAAGATTAGCCAAATCATCCGCGGTCAACGTTCCATCACGCCAGATACAGCTATTCGATTAGCACGTTATTTTGGCAACTCAGCGGAGTTTGGGATGAATTTGCAAGT
>JAGVJQ010000072.1 GCA_020051015.1 Gammaproteobacteria bacterium | reverse complement strand
AATCGCTTATTTTTACATCTTGCTTCTGAATGTGATCATGCTTGGTTAAAAGAGTTAAATCATGACAAAATAGAGCTTGGGCATGGCAATCGCGTATTACCAGGCGCTACTCGTTTTGATAAAACTTACAAACTATATGTGCCAGATACTCCACTAAATGAAGGACTTGGTAAAGATAATGTCGTATTCTGATGATTTTGTTGAACAAAATAAATCTAGACGTTCCTACTCTTCTCACATTAATTATCCCCTTTTGACAAAATACACTAGATATTATGATAATAATGTGTTAAAATTTAATTATCCCCTTTTGACGTAACGATTCAAAGCGATGAAAGTTAAATATACCGATACGTACGAATATCAAATACTGCAAAAACTAGAAGAAATTCCGGGCTATGCTATTTTGCGTTCTGAACTTGAAGATATCGGCCCTAAAAGACAAGTCAATTATGCAATCGCTCAGTTAATAAAAAAAAGAAGTCTTATTAAACTTGGTAAAGGGATTTATGCAAGATTAAAACCATCTACTTTTCGACCTGGTGAATACATCATGCCTGGCCCTGGTTATATTGGTATTATCCGAGAAGCGCTGACAAAGCTTGGCATTCCTTGGGAATTATCCAAATATGAAAAGCTTTATAACTCTGGTGAATGGACTCAAGTACCTATTCGCCCTACTACGATCATTCAAAAACGCATGCGCCGAAAACTAAGTTATGCAGGCAAGGAGTTTCCATTTGAAATTCAAACCCGATTCAATTGAGTTACAAGAGCTCATTGCTGAAACTGCGAATGTTATTCCAACATTACGAGCTGGCGCCATAGAAAAAGACTATTATGTTACGCAAGTAATTCAAGCATTAGCTGAGATTAAAAGTAATTATTTTAGCTTAACATTTGTTGGCGGTACTGCTCTTGCCAAAGCTCATCGGCTTGTCAATCGTATGTCTGAAGATTGTGATTTCCGCATACAAACGTCCCCAGAAGCACAAAATCTTAATAAATCACAATTAAAAAATCAATTAAAAAAATTTCGACAAGAAATCTTAAATCATTTAAGTGAATATGGATTTGTTATTTCAGAAGAAAACATTAAAGTTCGTAATGAAGGTAACTACATACGAGTTGATATTCCTTATCAATCTATCACTGAACTCAATACTATTTTACGTCCTCATATCCAGCTTGAGCTTATTGCAATTAATACTAAACTACCCGTTGAAAATAAAAATGTTACAACATTAATTCGTCAAATCCTAGGTGACTCTGTATCTCACACTGAAAAATCGATTGAATGTATTGCTGTATCAGAAACAGCGGCGGATAAGTGGGTAGCATTAACTCGCCGGGTTGCAAATACATTACATCGTGAAGCAAGACCAACCGATGACGCACTGATAAGACATTTATTTGACTTATATTATATTGATAAAAAAGGTTATTTTAATGACATTGCACACCAACTCATTAATGAGGTCATCCTAGAGGACTGTCAACGTTATAAAAATCAAAATCAAGATTACTATGATAATCCGATCCGAGAGATTCAATTTGCGTTATCTGCTTTACGAGAGGGTACTGTATGGCATTTGCGGTGGGATACTTTTACACAAGCAATGACCTTTAATGATGATGGACTTGATTATGGAGAAGCTTTGGAAACATTGGAAAGACAAAGCAATGTACTATTCAAGATGCTAACAAACCAAAGTAAAAATTAATACTGTAATCGACTCAGAAATCCTACAAAATAACCATTTTGAACAAACCTCTTAAATGCACAATGATTACACAAATATTCTAGTAGATAGCCACAAACTTGTGTGATATGTTGGTGTTCCAAACAGTAGCTATGAGGTATTACAACATCTCATAACGTTAACTATACGTACACTATCTAAGGAGCATGTTATGACCATTCCTGACATAACTCACCTCTGCCCTTTAATAAATCACCAAATTGATTTGCAAGAAAACTTAAATGAGCATTTAGCTAAAGTAGTGGCAATGACAACTGTTAGCATGAATGAAAATTTCATGGATAATAATGTAAATACTATCAATCATTATTTATGGATATTGCATGACATGGTTGGAACTGCCCGACAATTAAATGAGCTTTCATTAAATTCATTACTAAAATTGCATCAACAGATTTCATCTTGATATGAGCAAAATGTTGCTATAACAACAATCTTAGGTTATCCACAATTTCTGTGGATAACCACCTGAATAATGTGTGGTTTGTCACTTGAAACTTTCGGCATGTGAAATTTCACATAACGATTATTGAATATTTTTGTTTATATTATATTGAAAATTAATAATATTTAATTTTGATTTTTTCAAGTTGCATACGCGTCACTCTGACTAACATCGAGAGTGACGCGAGGATTAATTCTAAAAAATTTTTTGCAACGTTAATATCAAGATATCATCACTTGCCACCATTAATAAGACTACTAAACAAAATTTGTTTTAATACTTCTGGTTGATCACTAGCAATTGAATGTCCACTTTCTAGCAAAAACAATTGCGATGAGTGAATATATTTATTCATTTCAATAGCGAAAGATGGATCATTTATCCAATCATATTTTCCAAAAATGATATAAGTTTTTTCTGCTTTAATTTGATGCAACTGATTAACTAAATCAAAACGCCAAAATTGTGTACGCCAAGCTTCATTAACGGGTTCAACTACCCATTTGGTCTGATATGATAGTGGAGTATTGCTTTTCGCAGCACTTAATGAATATAAAGGACGCATAATGATATTGTATTCGATTAAATCTTCTGCTGACTCGAAGCTTCCATCCCAAAGCCACTTGTTACAAACATCTATTTGTGGCTGGATTCCTCTAGCAAGTAAATTTTTTTTAGCTTGTTCAATAAATCTATAACTTGGGGCACCACCAATTAAAAATAATTTTTCTATAATAATTTCTTCTTTGTATTTTACGGCAAAGTTAAGTGCCACCATACTTCCATATGAAACACCTAAAAGAGAAACTTTATTTAAACTTAAATGATGACAAAGCATTCTAATATCATCTGTATAACCATCCATAGTATAACAAGACGCTAATTCATATTTATCACTCATACCGCAACCACGTGGATCAAGAAATATGAGATGTGCAACTGTTTGAAGTTGAGAATAAAATGGTTTATAAATTGAGCTATCTAATCCAGGACCACCTGGTAAAATAAACAATATGTACCTACCATCGTGCAATGTTTCCGGTTCCGTTATTTCATATGCAATTTTTTTACTATCTCGATTTAACATTT
>JAGVJQ010000100.1 GCA_020051015.1 Gammaproteobacteria bacterium | reverse complement strand
TGTTTACAATTCTACTATGCTGGGCAAAAAGACTCTATTATTTATAGTTTGCATAATGCTATCATTTTCTGTTCTGGCAGATAATACAACGAGTTTGCCGAGTAATTCGTTTGTTGAGCAAACCAACCAAGATATGTTGAATGCTGCAACACAAGAACTTCAAGTTACTCAACAAAAGAATCAATTAGCCCAACAACGATTAAATCGATTGCGTGAACGTCAGCAACAAATAAAACCACAAGATGTTACACCATCATTGATCGAACGTGCGCAACTTGATGCTGCGCTTGCGGCAGCAAATTTAGATAGTGCTAATATTACCTTGGCTGAATCCCAACAAGCCACTAATGCAACACAAGCAAAAATTGCTAATCTAGAAACAGAATTGCAAAGCATAACACTGGGCGCCGGAAAAGCTAATTCTGTCCGCATAAAAATCACCGTATTACAAAATGAGTTAAATTTTCAAAAAGCATTGTTAAAGATCCAACAGAAAGAACTAAATGAGTTAAATAAGGCTAACACATTAGCCAATCAAACTTATATATTATTATTAAATCAGAAGAACATACTAACTAACTTATATCAAATGAAGCTCAAGCAAGAGCAGCAACTTGCTCTGCAAAAACAAGAGTCTGATTTACAACAACAACAAAAGGTTTGGTTAAATCGATTATCATCTTTGGATCAACAAATACAGACATTATCAACGACGCCAGATAATACACATGTTAATCAACATCTTGAATTACAGATCTTGCAAGCGCAAGAACAAAGTAATCTCATTCATTTACAATTAGTTATTTTACATTTAAAAGAACAAGCGACTGAGCTTGAGCAACAACAAAAAACGGATGTTCCATCATTAAATAGTATTATGAGTCAGGCGAATGATATTCTTGCGGGTTGTGATAGCTTAAATGATTTAATTTCGCGAAAAGAAAAATTATTAACTATGCGGATTGATCTTGAAAAACAAAGTTATAAACAAGGCTTAATTACCCAAGCTGAATATGAGCAAGATGCGGCAATTATTCAAGAATTAGTTGTTGGTTACCAGAAACAACTTGATGCATTAGAGCAATTAGAGCAACAAACACAAAGTTATTTAAATAGCACACAGCAACTCTTAAATAAAGCTTTGGCGAGAAGGCAGGGGCTACCTGGTTTTAGTTTGGATGCATGGAAATCATTAGGTCATCAGTTAGTAAATATTCCTAGATTAGCATGGGAATCAAGCTTAGCATTAAAGGATCAAATTGTTTTAGCATATAACAAACTTAGCATCACTCATTTAATTACGATCATTTTTGCTGAAATTGCATGGTTAGGTCTCTGGATTGTATTAGAGGCAGGGTTGTCACGATATACTGCAAAAATAACACGTAAACGCGATGTGGCAGGCAATATGCTATACATTGCATTAACTTTGTTGAAACGTAATTTTAAATGGATTTTTGGGATTCTGGCAATTTTATTATTATTGTGGCTATTTGATTTAACAGCTAAATCATTTGCACCATTTATTGCTTTAATTTTAGTGTGGTTTATCTTTAAAATGGCAATTGGTGCTGCTCGATTGGTGTTACTTGAAACATCAGCAACCGTTTCTAACCATGATATTAAACTGTATCACGAATTAAAATATGGTTTGATTGCCGGTGGCATTTTAACCATGTTTATGGTTCTAGCACACAAATTACCTGTTGGATATGAAGTGACAGATTTCTTTAACCGATTATTCATGTTATTCATGCTAGTTATTTCAACCGTATTATTACGCAGCTGGCAAGTTGTACCAACCATTGTTAAATCAACAGTGGCACTTGGGCGCCCTTACTTAATGCGTGTAGTGACACTATTGAGTTTTTTAGTACCGTTAACTTTCTTTTCAACTGCCTTGATAGGATTTTTAGGTTATGTTGATTTTGCTTGGACATTATCGCGCTATGAAGGATTATTCTTATTAGTTATATCCGTATATATGTTATTGCGCGGTTTATGGAATGATATTGCTGAATGGATATCAGAACAGTGTATTAGACGTTTTCATCATGGCTGGTTAATTACACAAGCAATATTAAAACCTTTTGATAATTTAATGAGACTAGCATTATTTCTTGGAATTTTCATCGCACTTTTTTATTTATATGGTTTGAGTTCAGAATCTTATATCATCAAGCTCAGTAATAAGATTCTCCATTTTAATTTATTACAAGCTAAGAATGCTATTATAACTCCACTGATCATTATCCAATTTATTATTGCGGGTATTATCATCTATTGGGTGTCACGCTGGACACGAGAATTATGTTTTAGATGGTTGTTTGCTAAATCACAAGATCCTGGGTTGCGAAATAGCTTATCGGCATTCTCACAATATACGGTTGTTTTATTAGGTGTCTTGATTGCATTACAGGTCATTGGTATTGACTTAACGGGTATCTCTTACGTATTAGGTGGTTTGGCATTTGGTGCAGCATTTGGCCTGCGTGATTTAGTGAAGAATTATGCTAGTGGTTTATTATTATTGATTGAGCGTCCAGTTCGTACGGGAGATTTAGTCTCTATTGGTAGTTATGAAGGTGAGGTAACACATATTGGTATGCGTTCTATGACAGTCAAAACATGGGATCACATGGAAGTATTAGTACCAAACTCTGAGACATTTGATAAACCTTTTACCAATTGGACACATCTAGATAGTATTGTCCGAACAGTCATTAATCTCAAGATTTCACGTGATGATGATCCAAATTTAGTAAGAGAATTAATTTTATCAGTTTTACAAAATAATACTTATGTTGTGATTGATCCGGCTCCCCAAATCTATTTGATGGAAATGGATGATGCGCTAATGGAGTTCGAGGTACGATACTTTATTAATTTACAACAAGGCAAGTCTCGGCCAGCAGTAAGATCGGATGTGCTTTTCGCTATTTATGCGTTATTTAAGCAACATAATATTAAATTACCTTATCCACCACAGGATATTTATGTTCGGAGTTTACCACCACAATGAATGCCCTTGAAATTGAAAACTTAACAAAAACCTATAAGAATAGGGTATTAGCTTTAGACAATATTAGTTTTGAAGTTGCCGAAGGCGATTTTTTTGCTTTATTAGGACCTAATGGCGCTGGTAAATCAACGACGATTGGCATCATAAGCTCTTTAGTAAATAAAACGAGCGGGAAGGTTCGTGTCTTCGGTCATGATATTGATACGGAGCTCGAAGCAGCAAAGCGTTGTATCGGTTTGGTTCCGCAAGAGTTTAATTTTAATATTTTTGAAAGTGTGCAACAAATTGTGGTACAACAAGCTGGATATTATGGCGTACCCGCAAAAATTGCTAATGAAAGAGCTGAATTTTATTTAAATAAATTAGGTTTATGGAATAAGCGAAACGTTAAAGCACGTTCACTATCAGGTGGAATGAAGCGACGATTGATGATTGTTCGTGCGCTTTTGCATGAGCCACGATTGCTAATTTTAGATGAGCCAACTGCAGGTGTTGATATTGAATTACGTCGCACGATGTGGGAATTCATGCAAGAGTTGAATAATAAAGGTATAACTATTATTTTAACAACACATTACTTGGAAGAAGCTGAAAGTATGTGTCGCAATATTGCCATTATTGATCGCGGTCATATTATTGAAAATACAAACAAGAAAACATTATTACAAAAACTAAATTCAGAAACTTTTATTTTTTATTTACAAAAACCATTACGAGAATCGCCAAATTTACATGGGTTTAATTGTTATTTACAAGATGAAACAACGCTTGCTGTTGAAGTGCATAATGCACAACAAATCAATTCATTATTCGAACAATTTTCGGCACAAGACATTGTTGTTAATAGCATGCGTAATAAATCTAATCGTTTAGAAGAGTTATTTGTTAAGTTAACTGGAAAGGGTGCGTTATGAGTAAGGAAGTATGGGTTGGTTTCACGACTATTTTAAAAAAAGAGATTATTCGATTCTTACGTATTTGGAGCCAAACCTTATTGCCTTCAGCAATTACTATGACCTTATATTTCGTTATTTTTGGTCACGTACTTGGTTCACGTGTTGGCGATATGGGTGGCTTTTCGTATATGCAATATATTATTCCAGGGTTAGTCATGATGTCGATTATCACCAATGCCTATTCCAATGTATCCAGTTCATTTTTCAGCCTGAAATTTCAACACAGTATTGATGAAATAACAATTTCACCATTGCCGCATTATGTGGTGTTATGGGGGTTTGTTCTAGGCGGAGTATTGCGAGGCTTATTTGTAGGTATTATTGTTACGTTAATTGCTTTATGTTTTACCAGCTTACACATTGCACATCCATTGCTAATGTTGGCCGTAGTAATTTTATCATCTGCATTATTTTCATTAGCAGGTTTCCTAAATGGTTTATTTGCTAAAAAGTTTGATGATATTTCGATTGTCCCAACCTTTGTATTAACACCATTAACTTATTTGGGTGGTGTTTTTTATTCGGTAGCTTTATTACCACCATTTTGGCATAAGCTCTCATTATTTAATCCTATTCTTTATATGGTAAGCGCTTTTCGTTTTAGTGTATTAGGAGTATCAGAAGTTAATACAGTTCATTCTATAATATTTATTATCCTTTGCGTAATAGCATTATATTTTGCTAATTTACGGTTATTATCCTCTGGTTATGGTATTAGAAATTAAGCATTGGTTGCAGTATCAATATGGATGTATCGTTTTTAAGCATTATTGCGGAATAACTTTTGAACAGACTCTTGCAATAAAAGGGCATCTGTGCAACAATGAAGCAGTTTTAAATTTGCTTGAAAATAATATTAATAAATAAATTTAATTTCTTCTAAGTTAGCATAATAACCAGTAAAATTAAGAGTTATCTATGAATGTACATGAGATATTTCATCACTTTGTGAGATTATACAAAAATATTGCTGATAAATCTGACTTTTATATTGATAGCCAGCTAGGGTTATTAATCGCATCAAAAATACATGATGATTCTTTTAATATATTTGAACTTGAAAAACTCGATTCAATAGTTTTTACTGAATTACAACATAAGATTAATGCCCCTTTTCTTTGCCTGCCTGGAAATAAGGTAAGTACGGTTGATTTTGAAAATTTTATGCGGCAAGAAAATTTGATAAAAGCAGATGTTGTACATGCTAAATTATATAGTAACTTGCAAAGTTTTAAATATGAAAATAACATCTTAAATCTAAAAGTTAAGCTTGTTGAAAATCATAGTGATTTAGTGCATTTTGATAAATTATCTAGTATTTCATTTAAGCATAAAGAGGGTAATCTGCTTAAATTTTTCCATACATATGCCATACAAAAATACAAAATGGAAAATCTGTATTTATTTCTTGCTGAGCTAGATGGTATCCCTGTAGGAACATCGATACTTGCCACCCATGACAATTTGGCGGGATTATATTGGGATAGCGTTCATCCTGAATATAGAGAAATGGGTATAGCCAGTGCAATGGTCAAGAAACGTATGGACCTTGCTCGCCATTTAGGTCACGATAAAATATTTTGCCAAGCTGAAAGTCCTTCACGTAATCTTTATCGTCGATTAGGATTTATATCCGTTGGGAGCCTTCCCACATATATTTCTAAGACAGTGACACCAGCATGTTAAAAAAATATAACTATTTTCCATACATAATTATTTCTTTTTTATCATTTTGGCTTGTTATGTTATTTATGCGCATATTAAACATAGAATATGTACATAAGATAAGCAATCTTTCCGCGCAAGTTGAATTAATTGTTCACTTTTTTATATTATATCTGGTTATTAAAATATATAAGAAAAGTAATAAAGCGGATAAAGAAATATTAAAATGGTTTGTGATAGCTTGTATCGGATTATTTTTAAATGATCTAGCATTTTATTTTGTGGTTTATCTCCCAAAAAATTATTTGATAGATATTTCATCTGCTAATTTCATATTCGATATGATTCCTTTCAGTATTTGGGTATTTGCAATAATTATTTTTCTGTCAAAAGTTATTATTAATAATATTTACAATGTCAGACAGTTTATTAGAATACTTTCTATTTTTATTATCCTCAATTTTATTGTAACGTTTTTATGTTTATCGTCAATAAAATATGCAGCAGGACTTTTTTCTTGGGAAGACATTTTACAAATATTAAGTTATGTGGCGGAATCACTCATTTTCGATTTTTCAATATTATGCTTAATTTACTCTGAAAATAGTGGATTGTCATTCATTTTATCGGGATTAATTATTCTTATATCAGGAGATTTTTTCATTGATTATTTATATATCTCACAAACCAGTCTGTTTGAATCGTATGGCGAGTTATTATGGTTTCTTGGCCTGATATTTATTTTATTTGGCGTCCTAATTATTGAAAAAAAGAACAGCTATTCAATTAGAGATTGGTTAAGAAAAGTAAATACTATCAAAAGCAAATTGGCCTTTTGGGCTTTCGGGATATCAATTATTAATATTTTGCCTATTTTTATTTTGGCATATTGCTTTTCATTGGTGAGTAGAAGTGTTTTTCTTACACTCCCCTTGTTTCTGATGATTTACTCTATGATTATCGTCAACTCATCTCTTTTTATTGGCCGACATTTTGAAATACCTTTTAGAAAGATCGTTAATAATGTTAAAGTATTAATGTCGGAGAGTAATAAAGAAAAAATTGATCATCAATTCCACATTGAAGAATTTATCTTTTTACAAAATTTTATTGCAGATGCTTTTAAAGTTAAAGAAGAAAAAGATCAAATTCAAATTCAATTAAATGAAGAAAAAGATAGTGCGCAAAAAAAAATGGAACAAGTGACTGCGCAAGTTGCGCATGATATTCGTTCACCATTATCAGCATTGGAAGTGATTATCAAACGACTACCTAATATCGAAGAGTCCTATCAAATATTATTAAGAGATGCAATTACTCATATTCGTGATATTACTAACAATTTAGAACTAAATGCTTTTAAAAATAGAATTTCTGAAGCAAAAGCTAATACGCAAATTGCTATTTTATTAGAATATGTATTATCAGAGCGACGCGCAACATTATCAAATCAATCTATTAAAATTAATCAACTTTTCAAGGTTGATGCATATGGTTTCTTTATTAATGTTGTACCATCAGTTATGCGACGTATTCTTACTAATATACTCAATAATGCCTGTGAAGTATTATTAATTAACGGAGTTATTGAGGTAAATGTGGAGCAAGTTGCTGGAAAAATTATTATTACGATAACTGATAATGGCCCAGGTATTTCAAAGAAAATAATGCCATCATTATTCACACGTGGATTTACAACTAAAACCAATGGTTCGGGTCTTGGCTTATATTATGCAAAAGAAAGTCTCGCGGAATGGGGTGGCATGATTGAATTAAATTCAGAGGTGGGTCATGGTACCTCGGTATCAATTTCGTTGCCAGCAATGAATCCACCGCATTGGTTTATTGACCAATTAATTTTTAACCATCATGACACAGTGATTTGTGTTGATGACAATATTTCTATCTTGCATAGCTGGCAAGAGCGATTTAAATCAATGGATGCAAATGTTGATTTGATATTTTGCAACAACAAAGAAAATTTCTTATTAGAAATGGATAAACTTGCTAATAAAGCATGTGTATTTCTAATTGATTATGAATTTCCCGGGAAGTCTTATACGGGGTTAGATTTAATTGAAATGATTTTTTCAGCAGGGCGTATTGATGAGCGAATTTACTTGGTAACTAGCCGATCAACGGAAGAAAAAATACAAAAATTTTGCCAAGAAAAAAATATTCGTATTATTCCTAAATTTTTCGTACCAAAAATTCCATTACGGGTCGTAAAAACATCGGTAGATAAAAATTTATTAATTGATTTACCACCTGAATTAGATGGACAATAAATTTTAAATTAAACTAATTTAATCCCGCTCAATCGTATAATACAAATCAACACCATTGGCATTGGTGCTATGTTCGCTTTGTAAACTAAGGTTTTTTTGTATTTTATAAACAATCTTAAGCGTGTTGATAGGTTCAACCAAGCCCAGGCTGTAATTAACTAATAAACGTGGTGACAATGCTTTGCCGAGCAATAATGATGTGTTCTCTACCACAGAATTTTGTTGCTTATCGTATTCTTGTTCATGGCTGATTGAAAATTCGCTTAAGCCAAGTGCGCTACTAAATTGATTTTTAATTTGACTAGAACTACTACCACTTAAATTTAATAAGGATAATGCAGACAATATATTCATGCTGTCTTGTTGTGTAGCTTGGCTCGCTGGCCGCCCAGTAATGAGGTAAGACAAGATGTCAGATTGACTTAATCCTGGGGGTTCAGAAAATAATACAGCAGATGGTTCACTCAATGTGCCTGATATATTTATACCAACGGTTTGCTGATTACTAGAATAATCACCGAGCGAGCTTTTTGCGCTGCTATTTGCTTGTGGCCCAGTGCTTGTTGTGACAACTTGTAACTGTTTTACCGCTTGAATATTTAATCCAGGATTATTAATCGGGCCACCAGTAAAAATTAATTTACCTTGTCTAATTCCTAGATTTTGACCATATGCTTTATAGGTTGCATTAACAATGGATAAAGTACCTGAGCCTGTTGTATCTCCACCTGGTTTATCTTCAACAGTAACAGCGCCGGTAATATTGCCGTTTAATCCTGAATAATCAAATTTAATATTATCGCCCAAAATAATTTGTACATGACTGTATATATGTGTATTTTGTTGTTCAGTTCGTTCATCTGGTGTAACGAAAACCACATCATTTGGCAAGGTAATGGTTGATGTTAAATCGCGAGGAGTGATCTTTGCCGATGGAATAGTAATAATGCCATTTATTTTTAATAATGGCGTTAACCAATCAAGTTCTAAATTAGGGCTTGCATAAACTTCAGCATCACTGGTATTCATAACGAGTAGGTCGTTTCCTCGAATAGTAATATTGCTTTGGAATCCTTTTTTCGCAAGATCGGTAGCGCCATCTATATTTAGCATACCATTGCCAAATCTAGCTTGGGCTTTATAAGTAAGATTGCTTTGGTTTCCAGCTATATGCGCCATAATATTAGATAAATTAATACCGAGTCGTGGTATTGATAAGCTGCTGTTGGTCAAATCGGCTTGACCATTCAACACGGGATCCACCGTCGTTCCGGAAATGCGAAAATTAGCATTAAACTCACCTCGCACGTTAGAGATTTGTGGCCAAAAAACACTAATAAACGCAAGGTCATGGCTTGACAATTGTAACGCACCCGTCAATGTGCGATCAGCTGCTTTTAATACTTTTTTAGCAATTTTATTTTTTGTCGGTAATAAAGGCGAATTAATTGCGAAATTCGCTTGTTGAATGCAGGTTTGACCAAAAACTGCTTGTAAGCAGAATGGCTGAAAAGCAAAGCTATGTTGAGTTAGTGTTAAATTAGCAGGGCTATTTAATTTTATCGCCCCAATGTTGTGCATATCAAGGGTAAGTTTTCCAATTTGTCCTTGCCATTGTTGTGAAACCAATTTTCCATTTGCCTGAAATGAAAATTGTGAGCGTGGACCTTTTAAGTCAATGGTTAATTGATTTTGCTTTTGCTTATTTTGAAATTGTAATTGGGCGGTGTTGACTTGCAGATTTCCGGTAAATAAATCAATAATGCTTATATTTATGTTACTTGCATCATTTAAGTTGGAATATCCATCAACCTGCGCAATTATTCGTTTTGCAATCAGTCCTCGCCAAGCAGCGTTATCAACGGTTAAATTTGTTTTAATATGTGGCTTTTGCAATGAGCCAATGATGCTGCCTTCGCCATTGATACTGCCTTTCGCATCTTTTAACAAGTCGCCTAATACGGGAATATGTAATTGCCAAATTAAATTAGCTGATTGAGGTGTTAATGTTCCATTAGCATGCAAATTAGCTGCGCCAATTTGTAATAATAATTGCTGAAACTCGTAGTTATCATTACTAATTAAAATATTACCTGTGCCTTTGATGGGATAATTTTCTGCAGTACCAGTTAACTTTTTTAATTCAAAGCGGTATTGGCTTTCTGTTTTTGTCATTAATCCTTGGCTATGAATATGTATATCAACATCACTTTGGGGTGTAGGCCATGTCATTGCCGTATTTATATGTTGACCAGTTAAATGAGCATCCCATTTTACATCAGGTAACCATGTTACTTGACCAGTTAACAGAGCCTTTCCATCTAAGGGCGTGCCGGTTAATGATGTAATATTTATTTTTTCAAAATTACCTGTAGCTTTATTAATTTGCCATTTTGCATGTGGAAAATTATTCCCAGCTGAAATGAATTTACCATGAACATGGTAATTCATTAGGGGACCATCAAATATTAATTTTCCAACTGGAAATGTAATATTAAATGATGGATTGATTGGAATAATCATTTTCTGCCAAGCAAGGGTGAAGTGGGTCTTTTTTGATGCCGATATCGATTGGCGATCGGCATTATCTGCGCGCATAGAAATGTCATTGAGAGCGAGTTGACCATTCAGGCTGGCATGAGCAAAACCATAAACAGGCTCATGCGCGGTTGGATATTCCACTATAAAATCAGATAAATTAACATGCGGTAACGCAATGATGATGGGGTGAAAATTCTTGATGTACCATGAAAATTGTAAATCGCTTGCTTTGATGGTTGTTTTTTCATTGTGATAATAGATTTGTTTTAAATGCATATTACCTAATAAGTATCCACTTTCAACTGTTGCTTGTAATTGTCCAGGGATCATTATGTCAGTGAGCTTTAGTAATAATTGTAATCCAATCGATGTGCAAGAAAAAAATGCAAAAATAGTGAGTAGCACAAGTAGAATGCTTAGGATTGATCGAATGATGGCCTTTATCATAGCCCTGTTCCCATGCTAAATTGTAAGCTGACTGATTTACCTGGATCACTTAATGGTTTGGCTAATGTTAACTCCATTGGGCCCACTGGTGAGACCCAAACTGCGCCAAGACCAACACTTTGCTTTAAAATATCAGATAAAATGATATTTGGCTGTTTAGGGCCAACAACGCTTCCTGCTGGATTAGTTAAACTATTAACGGCATTGCCGGCATCATAAAATACAGCACCATACCATTTTTCGATTATTTGATGTTGATATTCAATGCTTCCAACCAATAGATATTTGCCGGGCCCTAATTCTTGATAACTATAACCACGTACGCTATCGCTACCGCCGGCAAAAAATTGTAATGACAAGGGAACGGTATTAATGTCACCGACGGCAGTAATACCTAAATCACCACGTAATAACAAACGACTAAGTTTGGTTGGGCTAAAAATATAATTTCCGGCCAGCTCTGTTTGTAAAAACGTAGTGCTCGACCCAATTGCTTCGGTCGTTCCACGTACCTTAAATGTCAAACTATGTCCAAAGGAAGGGAAAACAGGATTATCGACTACCGTTTTATTGATATTCAATTCTGGTAACAGAAGGTTGCTATGTTCCCACGGGCCACCGCGTAAATTATATTGATCAAATTGTTGGCTCAATGACAGTGTCGTTTTCCAACCATACCATATATTACTTTTTCCAACGGAAACTTTTTGTGTATGTCCTTCACTGGTGTTGGGTGATTCTTGCGTGATACTGGCGGCAATGTAATATTGTTGTGTAATAGGATTTTTTCCTGGAATAACATAACGTGCTTCTAAATTAGTTTGTACCTGCGAAGCTTGCAAATTGGTATTAAAATATTGTCCACTTTTGGTTACACGGGGTAAGGTCCAGCCAATAGTACCGCGAATACCGGTGTCCGTACCGTAACCAACACCGAAATTATATCGTTGTGATTTACTCGGCGTTAACGTGACATTAATGGGTACTTGTAAATTTGTTTGATCTTGCGTAGCAGGTTCAACATTAACGGATTGAAAATAAGGCGTTGCGCTTAAATTTTGTTGTAGTGTAAGTAATTTATCAGGTGAATAAGGATCGCCGGGCTTAAATTGTACGAATCGTTGTAAAAAACCATCGTTTAACGAGTTTTGTTTGAAAAAAACTTGGCCAAAATAATATTGTGGTCCTGTATCATAAACCAAGGTAATACTACTGGTGTATTTAGCGAGATCAATTTTAATTTCACTCTTAGTAAAGCGACCGGCTAAGAAGCCATTTTTAGTAGCAATATTATTGAAAGTTTTCTTCACCGTATTATAGGTTTCAGTTTGTAAAATTTGAGTTTGTTTAATGGGTAAATTATGTAAGTACGTTTGGAAATACGGTTGGTTAGCACCATCACCTGTAAGTGTCACTGAAAGGTGGGTGATGCGTAAAGGTTGACCAGGATTCACATAATATGTCGCAACCCATTCATGTTTTTGGGTGTTTTTTAAACTATTACGAATAATACTTGCTTTAAAAAAACCAAATGGTTGGATTGATTGTAGTATAGTTGGATTACTTTTATTGAAAATAGATTGTACATCTTGCGGTGTCAATGGATGGCCAATATTGGCTTGATCGGCCTTTAACCAAGCAACCGCATTTTTACTTGCATCTGTCGATAAACCATATACTTGATAGGTAATTTGTTCGCCACCAACTTGTTTTTTAGATACTGAATTATCATCATGATGGAAAAATGGCAACGACCAGCTAAAGGCTGGACTACTGCATAGCAGTAACAACAGCAATATGATGATTCGTTGTTTTATCCACATTATGGGTCGATATCCTTCAAAATACTTGGTGATTGTATCGAGAGCCGGGGGTTGCGACAAGGATTATGTCATCCTACAATATTTATCTTGTGGTAATATGGATAAGTACGAGAACCTAATAACTATTTGATGAGAAAACAGATATGTTCCATGTCATAATCGCAGGTGCTGGAAAAATGGGCTCATTAATTGCCTTGCAGTTAATTCAATCGGGCGATTATTCGGTATTGTTATTAGATCGCGATTTTACACACCCAGATTGCCAACGAATAGGCGAGCATCCGGCATTAGCTCGTCATCAACTTGACGTCACTGATGCGAATGCCGTACAGAAAATTTTTAAATCGGCAAAATTTGATGCCGTTATTTCATCTTTACCCTATCCAATAAACCCATTAATTGCCGATGCGGCAAGACAAGCAGGTCTCAATTATTTTGATTTAACTGAAGATAGGACTGTTACTGCTTATGTTAAATCAATTGCAGAACATGCAAAAGCAGCATTTGTTCCACAATGTGGACTTGCACCGGGCTTTGTCGGTATTGTTGCTTATAATTTGATGCAACGATTTGATAAGGTTGATGCTGTAAAAATGCGGGTTGGTGCATTGCCAGTGAATACTAATAATGTATTGAAGTATGCATTAAATTGGTCAACGGAAGGTTTAATCAATGAATATTGTAATCCTTGTCTTGCTTTACGAAATGGTCAACCAGTTGAATTAGAGCCATTAGAAGGATTAGAGTTGATTGAATTAGATGGTTCATTATATGAAGCATTTAATACCTCCGGGGGCTTGGGACAGTTGGTTGAACTTTGCACAGGACGAATCAATAATATGGATTATAAAACGATTCGTTATCCTGGGCATTGTGAAAAAATTCAATTTTTAATCCAAGATATGAAATTAGCTAATGATCGTGATTTATTGAAATCATTGCTAGAAACCTGCGTTCCTAAAACATATCAAGACGAAGTATTGGTATTTATCGCGGTATCAGGTAAACAACAAGGTGAATTATTAGAAGAAACATTCCTTGCTAAAATTTATCCGCAAATGATTGCTGGATTTAAATGGTCAGCTATCCAGGTTACTACGTCATCTAGCATTTGTGCTGTGGTTGATATCGTTTTAAGTAATCCCAAGCATTACCATGGATTTATTTACCAAGAAACAATTCCATTTAGTGTATTTATTCAAAATCAATTTAGTAGTTGTTTCAGACAGGGAGGTCATCAAAATGGACGTACTCCAACAATTTAATATTCATTTAGTACATCCTGGTGCGTGTGATGGTAATGGCCAATGGCTAGCACCTGCAAAAGGGACCTTATTACATTCAATTAATCCTACTAATGAAAAGCCATTGGCTAGCATACAATATGCGGGAAGTGATGAATATGAGCATGTTGTAAAACAGGCACAACAAGCATTTACAACATGGCGATTAGTACCTGCACCTAAGCGAGCTGAATTAATCAGGTATTTAGCCGAATTACTACGGAAAAATAAAACAGAATTAGCAACACTAATTACCATAGAAATGGGTAAGACATTAGTCGAAGCCTTGGGTGAAGTGCAAGAAATGATTGATATGGCTGATTTTGCGATTGGTCAGGCACGCATGTTATATGGCAAAACAATGCAATCAGAACGACCTGCGCATCGCATGTATGAACAATGGCATCCATTAGGAATTACAGGTGTAATTAGTGCTTTTAATTTTCCAGTCGCCGTATGGTCATGGAATGCCATGTTAGCTGCAATATGCGGCAACACCGTTATTTGGAAACCCTCACATAAAGTACCCTTGTGCGCAATTGCGGTACAGCAGTTATGTAATCAAGCAATGCAAGCAACGGGATATCATGGTGTTTTTTCGTTATTTATTGGAGAGCGCTCAGTTAGTGAAAGTTTATTACGCGATAAACGTATTCCAT
Source organism: Gammaproteobacteria bacterium (assembly GCA_020051015.1). Classification (GTDB taxonomy): domain Bacteria; phylum Pseudomonadota; class Gammaproteobacteria; order UBA1113; family UBA1113; genus JABEVJ01. The sequence goes on along the minus strand of JAGVJQ010000100.1, from coordinate 5,898 downwards.
TAATTTCATTTACCGGCTCATCTGCTGTTGGGCAGCATGTTAATCAAATAGTGGCTGAACGTTTTGGGCGTGCTTTACTCGAGTGTGGTGGCAATAATGCGGTCATTGTAGATGCTACTGCTGATTTGGATTTAGCAGTGCGAGCAATCGTTTTTGGTGCAGCCGGTACAGCAGGGCAGCGATGTACTACAACACGTCGATTATTCATACATAACAATGTCTATGAAAAACTAACAAAAGCATTAGTCCATGCTTATCAACAAATTCGCATTGGCGATCCTCTGCTTAGTGAAAATTTGGTAGGACCATTAGTTGATTTAGCTGCGGTACAACAGTTTGTAGCAACCATTGCTGAGCTACAAAATTTAGGTGCTAACATTTTAACGGGCGGTAATGTATTGGCTGGCCCGGGTTACTTTGTTGAACCTACTATAGTAACTGCACAACCAGATTGGCCATTATTACAAAACGAAACGTTTGTACCCATTCTTTATGTGATGCGTTATCAAGATTTTGATGAAGTTTTAGCATGGCATAATGATGTTCCTCAAGGTTTGTCATCAGCATTATTTACCCGCGATTTACAATGCGCAGAAAAATTCTTATCGGTTGTTGGTAGTGATTGCGGCATCGCCAATATTAATATTGGTACCTCAGGCGCTGAAATTGGTGGTGCGTTTGGTGGTGAAAAAGAAACTGGTGGCGGTAGAGAGGCGGGTTCTGATGCTTGGAAAGCCTATATGCGACGTCAGACAAATACCATCAATTGGGGTAATGATTTGCCATTAGCTCAGGGGATAAAGTTTGCTTAATGGTGTCAGCCCTTATGTTGGGGATCGCGTACTCTCATTTCCTCACGCGCAAAATCTACCGTAGGGGCGTATTGCATACGCCCCTACGGTAGATCTGAATAATCGAAACCAGGCTACATTTATTTATTTTTAGCAGCAAACTCGGTAAATTGTCCTAACATATCTTCCAAGCGTTTTTGCAAACTAGCATCCTTCAATGAACCGTCATCATTAAATGCATCATAAGCTGATGCCAGTGAAAACATATCAGGATAAACAAACGCGCCACAACCTTCTAATGGTATACGTGTTGCCCATAGGCCACGATTACCACCCACTAATGCGGGTGAGGCAGATAGTAATAGAATATGTTGCTTTTTCCATGGCATCGGATTAATACGTGATACCCAATCGATTAAATTTTTAAGGGTGCCTGGAATAGAGAAGTTATATTCGGGTGAAGAAATGATAACCCCAGTAGCTTGTTGCATACGTTTTGTAAATTCAATTGCGCCGGCAGGAATTCCTTCATTTACTTGAATATCACCGTGATAAAGAGGCATATCAAATTCAGCAAAATCAGCTAAATCAACGTCAATATTTTTTTCTTGAAGTTTGTTTGCGGCAAGATTGATCAATTTCTTATTGACGGAATCTTTGCGTAACGCAGCGGCGAATAGTAGATAATGCATCAATGGCTCCTTTTCTTAAATCAATTTATCAAATCATCATAGCTTAGATTTAGTGTTATATCGAGTATCTCAGCCATTACGCAACAAACAAGGAAAAAGAACTGTATTAAAAATGTAGGGTGGGCTAAACATCGCGTCACGTACAAAGAGAATAAGTTAGCATGATAGTGACGCGATGTGTGCCCACCCTACATAAGATGGTTGCCTTCTTAACTTAAAAAGACGGACGAATTGGAGCTGAGGACAACACAGATGGGAAAGCCGTAGTATAGAAGCTTTTTGCCTTCTCTTTCTCATTCTCTGGAGTATTATTTAGATTAGTTTGTAATCTATTTTTAACAGCAATAACATCCTGATATTTTTCTGGAAAATAAACTGCCACTGCCGACAAAACATCTTCCTGCGTCACAGTAGAAGTTGAGCCGCCTGGTTTTGCAAAAGGAATTTTACCTTGTTCTAAAACGGTATGAAAAGCTATTGCCAATGCCGCTATATCATTTGCTTCATTACAAATACAAATAACTGGGCTGGCGCTTCCAGCGATCGATGCTGCCATGTTAGCTTTTTGTTCCGTTAATTGGCCGCTGACTCTAACACTTCTTTCATATTGCTCGACTTTAAGGCCTGGATCTACTTTGGATTTAATTTCACGATACAGTTGATCGGCATCGCCAGAATTAGCTGCTCCAATATCCCAATTCTCGTGGGCCACTATTTTTGCTACGAGTTCATGAGCAATAGGTGCCGGTTGGTAATTAGGTACACCTTGAACATTAGCAGCTGCTTGATGAAAAGAATGACGGTTACCAGTGGATGGTGGATTAAGATCGATTGGATTGAAAGTGGTAAGTCCCTTCATCCGACTGTTGTGTATTTTAGTGAATTCTTCTAAGTTAATATCAGCTCGACCCTGTTTTGAGAAATAATCATTGTAACCAGCTACACTAAGATCTTTTTGACTTGGGAGAAGTGATTTAAACCACGCAGTTAGATCTTCATTAGTAAGATACAGTGCTGGATCACTTGGATTATTGGGTCCCAATATCACGACTCTTCGTTTTTGACCGCCAATTCGGCATTCTTGAAAATGAAAAGTATTATGTCGCAATTTTCTCATTAAAAAGTCAGATTCAGTTTCCATCCATTTGGGATAGACGTCACTAATATGTTTAACATTCGTATAGGGAGTCGGTATTTTTTCTCTTACGCTTTGGCGTTGTTCTGGATGTGCTTTATGTTGAGCGATTTGGATTTTCTTAAGTTCGGCAAATTCAGTATCTGTATAAGATTGTAATTGCGCTTCAAAATATTCACGATATGCCTGAGGGAGTTTATTACGTTCATCTTGCGGAAGATTAGCATACCATTCTAATAAAATGATTTGTGGGATAACTAAAATTTGTCCTTGTTTTTTTGGGGAACGTAAAGCAAGCGAATAGGTACCATTACGCGCTCGGATCAAATCAAAGCTATTGTGTCTGAAATGAAATTCAAGAGCTTTATTAGGATCTCCCAAATATTTTGGTAATTCCGTTAAGCTTTTTATTTCTTTGCTTTCGCTGAATGCGTAAAAAGGTTTTTCAGGATTTTTTGGACCTACCATGGGATACCTCTATAATAAAGTTTGTTCATTTAGTATACATTACAATGCTTAACTAAAGTTTAGCAAGGGTTTTCGTCTAAAATGTCATTAGACTTGCAAAAATTTTTTACTCTGGTATAGCGCTTGCTGTGCGACATCGGGGGCTTCGGTAGCCAACCAGAACACATCGTCAAAGCTTCGAAGCCAAGTTAATTGACGTTTGGCTAATTGTCGCGTAGCAATAATGGTTTTTTCGCGCATCGTATCGTAATCATAAACACCATCTAAATATTGCCAAACCTGACGATACCCAACCGAGCGCATGGATGGCAAGTCGAGATTTAAGTCACCACGGGCGTGTAGTTTGACAACTTCATCAATAAAGCCATTAGCTAACATATCATCAAAACGCATTGCAATACGTTGATGCAATAAAGCTCGATCGGTTGGAGCAATAGCTAATTTGAGTGTTCGATAAGAGGGTTGATTTTTATCTTCAGCAAAAAAATCACTCAGTGGTCGGCCGCTTATATAAAATACTTCCAAGGCTCGTTGTAAACGTTGAGGATCGTTGGGGTGTATGCGTGCAGCTGAAAGGGGATCAATTTTTTTTAATTCCTCGTGCAATGTTTGCCACCCAAGCTTTGCTGCGCGGGCATCAATTTGTTGTCGAATCTTTGGGTCAGCAGCAGGCAACGCAGATAGCCCTTGCCACAAACTGCGATAGTACAACATCGTACCACCAACTAATAATGGAATTTTTCCACGCGCATGAATATCGCGAATTAATTGTGCAGCATCATGACAAAATTCTGCAGCAGAATAAGATTCTGCTGGATCTCGAATATCGATTAAGTGATGAGGGATGAGTTGTAACAATTCTGCACTTGGCTTGGCAGTACCAATATTCATATCACGGTAAATCAAGGCCGAATCAACACTGATAATTTCCAGCGGTAAAAAAGCTGTTAAATCGATAGCGAGTTGGGTCTTGCCTGAGGCAGTTGGTCCCATTAAACAAATGATAGTGTGTTGCATGGAGTGTATTCTTAGATAAAGATTGGAGTAAAAATAACACAAATTTAGTTAAAAAATAACAATTATTTAATCAAGCTAGTTGTTTTTTACAAAAAAATAACGGTAATATGCCTTCGTGAAAAGGTGTCATGGCAAGCTGATGACCACGAACACCAGAACCTTCGCAATGTAACAATAAGGAAAAAATTCAATGAAGACAAAAATTACATTAGCTTTGGCAATGCTCGGCCTAAGCTCAATCGCATTCGCTGGTGCGCCAGGTAATCCAATGGTTGTTCCAACGGGTGTCCCAGTCATTGCGCCAGATAGCACAGGTACCTGGAGTTTTGGTTTAGAAGCTCTATATATGGAATCCAACACAAGTTTCCAATATGCTTCCTATGACACACTAGCTACTGATGGTTCAGGTACAACGACACAACATAATCAATCAGTACATAATGATTGGAATTGGGGTGTTGAAGCAGATATTAGTTATATGTTTCCAGGCAGCAGTCGTGACATCAGCGCATCTTATACTTACTTAAATCAAGATGGCAGTGATAGTGTGACAGATCCTGATGATGTTCTTGGCGTTACTAATTTTATTAATAACGGCGGTCAACCATTTAATACAGCAAAAGGTGATGTTGATCAAACCTTGAATGCAGCAACATTAACCTTTGGTCAATTATTAACAGTTGGTGATAGATTATCATTACATCCTTTTGGCGGTGTCCAATTTGCTGATATTGATAACACCGACAACGCTTATTATTATGGTAACTCAGACGCAGTACCACCAACAACGGGATTAACTGGTAGTTATAAACAAGAAAGTGATTTCGAAGGTGCGGGTCCTCGTGCGGGTATTGATGCGAGTGTACATTTAGGTAGCGATTTTTCAATAATTGGTACATTTGCTGGCGCGTTGCTAGTGGGTAATATGGATTCACAATTTGCATTCTATAATGGCGCAGTTCCTTCGGCGTTTGGTGGAACGGTACTATCATTCAAGAATGATAGCTATACCGCATTAGTACCAGAGTTAGATGCTAAGATTGCTTTAGATTACATGTATGCGTTTAATCCAAAGACATCGATGAATATTCAAGTTGGGTATGAAGTAGTGAATTATTTCAATGCTGAAAGTAATAATATATTAGATGCATTTAATAGTAACAGCGTTAGTACAACATCTGATTTTAATTACAATGGCCCCTATCTCAGATTACAATTAAACGTTGCATAATCTGTTTTAATCAATCAAAAGGGTTTAATGTCACGTTAAACCCTTTTTTTTATAAAAAAATTTTGTAACAAATCGTAGCGAACAAGTTTATTTCTTGTTTTTTGATAAAATACATCGCTCTATAAAAGCATTAATAATTTTCACAGATAAAATAGCTATTAAATTGCTCACCTAATTTTGGGCAATAATGATATTTAATATTTTTTTTTAAAATGACAATACTCAGTTTTGAATTATTCTTGCGCACTTTGTTTCTTGTTGAAATAAAACAAGCATAAATTCTGAAAAAAAATGATTTTTTTTGATCGCACTACTTGTTTTCTGCTAAAAAAAGGCAGTAATATGACTTCGTTAGGGTGTGTTCTGGCAAGCTGATGACCAGTAACACCAGAACCTCAACAATGTAGAAAATAAGGAATGTGTTTTATGAAGACGAAAATTACTTTAGCTTTGGCAATGATTGGCTTAAGTGCAACTGCATTTGCAGGCGCACCAGGAAATCAAATGGTAGCACCAACTGGTACCCCAGTTATTGCTCCAGACAGTACAGGTACTTGGAGTTTT
>JAGVJQ010000110.1 GCA_020051015.1 Gammaproteobacteria bacterium | reverse complement strand
GTTGCTGAGCGTTTTGAAGTGTATTTTAAAGGTGTAGAATTAGCCAATGGATTTCATGAATTAGCTGATGCACAAGAACAAGCAAAACGGTTTAATCACGATTTGGAAAAACGTGCGCATTTAGGTTTGCCATTACCACCGCGCGATGAACGATTTTTAGCTGCTCTTGCTAGTGGACTTCCTGATTGTGCGGGAGTAGCATTAGGTATAGATCGTTTAATTATGATTGCTGCACAGGTAGATAATATTGATAAAGTGATCAACTTCCCATTTCCAATTGCGTAAAAAAAATTGCGCAGGCTCCTTGCGATTAAGTTAAGAGCTATCTATCAATGTAGCCCGTATTAGCGCGGCTGGAACATATAAAAGTGGTATGTGATTTATGTTATAAGGTATAAAAAAATGCTATCGCGTGTAATACGGGATCGGTGGTTGCGCATAGCATGATCCCGTATTACGCTCTTATGGTAAGTAACTTTATTATGGTCATTTTTTAATAATGATGAAAATTCAAAACATAAGCATTTCTTTCGCTAATACGGGCTACATTTTTAAATCTCAGATGTTTCCAAGGCAGCGATTTCATTATTTTTTCGCAGTGTAGAATTTTTATATACAACGATAATCAAACAACTAACCACTGCTGATAGAAATAAAATTGCTGCAGACAGTATAAACACATGTTGATAAACTTTAGCAGCATGAATTAATCCAGTTGAATTATTCATTGCAAAATTAATATTACCCAAGCTTGAGAATGTTCCTGTCAAGTAACTAGCAATCGCATTTCCCAACATGTACAACCCAATCATAAAGCCTTCATAACCACGTGGTGCGATGCGTGTAATTAATGAAATGACAATTGGCATAATACTTAATTCAGCCACGGGAAATATGGCATAAGCCAAGATGACATAACCAACAGAAGGCTGCACAGCGCGATGAATCATCACACCCGCAGCAGCAATAAATACTAAGAAGCCAATACTTAATACCACTAAACCAATCGCGATTTTAAAATAACCAATAATAGTTTGATCGTTGCCTTTCACTTTATCCAAAGCGGCCATGACAACAGTACCTAATACAATCATAAAGAAAGGATCAAGCGCATAAAACATACTAGGAGGAATGGTATAGCTACCTACCGTACGATCTATAATACGTTCAATAAATAAATTTAAAGTAGTTCCACCTTCACCTAGAAAAATGCTGAAGATCATCATCATCGCAACAGCTGCTAAAATTAAGCTTAATTTACTACGATCAGTTGCATTGAATTTGCGATATAAATTTAAAATTACCATTGCTGCAGCAACAGAAACAACCACCATTAACATATTACTTAAATGACTAATCATGACAGCACTGGTTAAAATAATTAACCCAGCAGTAACAGCAATTAAAATGATATTCTTTTTTGCGGGTAATGTAATTGCAGTGGTTTTATCACTAAAGTAAGGCTGCAATCGATGACTTCCCTTCGTGAAAACAAAGTAACCCGATAACATAATAATGGCACTAATTAAAAATGCATAATTATAACCAAAGCTAGTTGCAACATAACTGCAAAGTAACGTAGCAAATAGGGCACCAATATTTTTAGCGATATAATATAAAATAAAAGCATTATCACGCTTTTGCTCATGTTGAGCATACAAACGCCCAACCATGGCTGTAATGGTGGGCGTGAAAAAACCGCTACCCACACTAAAGATTGCCAAACCAAAATAAAGCATATGCATTGACGGAATAATCAGACATAAATTACCCGCCGTCATCAAGATAATACCGATCAATAATGCGGGTTTAAAGCCTGAAATACGATCCGCAAAATAACCACCTAACAATGGGATCGCATAAATAAACGCAGTAAAAGCACCATAACAAGCAAATGCAGTGGTATCTGCTGTTTTTAGAATAGACGTCATATATAAGACTAATAAAGCCGTGATACCAAATTGACCGAATAATTCACAAATCTCCGTATAAAGAAGTGTATAAAATCCGTGTGGTTGATTGCTCAACTTAGATGTAAAATGGTTAGTAATAACGTTCATTGTTAGGCTTACCTGTCGTTAAATATGGTTGATGTCTATTATGGCCAATTAATCAAGCTGTAATGCTACACCATTACATAATGGGTGTCAATATGGAGATCTATCATAGGGGGCATATACCCCCACACAGCACTCACTTCCAGGATGCCGAGGATATAATGACGTTCTTTTAGAGCGAAATTAGCTTAACTCACGTTCAATAAAGATTCCCCACACAATTTCTAGGTAATTTGCTAGTTGGGGATCATAAAAGTCAAATTGCTCTCTGTATTCAGGATGATTACAGTTAATTTGACACATAGCCAAATATTCTTCTTTGGTAGGGTTATATAATTTTTTTGTACATTGATATAGTTGATTCATGGTGGTTTGTGCTTCTTTTGAAGCAGGATCTAATCCATTGTGTAAAATATCAGTTAATTCTATTAATAAACTATTCCATTTATAAATTAAATCATCCCAGTCCGCTTTGCTCCAATCTTCAGTAGCGCGAGTGCGTTTCGCAATCAGATTTATGGCAATATCGCCTAAATAATTAATTCCTATTTGATCATAATAAGGGAACTTGGATGGGTCGAATCCGGCATACATTTCTCTATCATTGATTTTGCACTCCCCATTTAAAGTGGCAATCGTTTTATCTAGCGTAGTGATCAATTTTTTAATACGCTCCATTTTTTGTTCCAATCCTAATTTATGTGATTTCAACATATTAATATTATTAAAATTTGGATTGGTTAAAATGCGTCGAATATCCTTTAATGGCATATCCAATTCACGTAAAAATAAAATTTGTTGCAATGCTAATAATTGTGGCTGTTCATAATAGCGATAACCATTTTCACCGTAATAGGCTGGCCTCAGGATGCCTGCTTTATCATAGAAACGTAGTGTTCGGATACTAACACCTGAAAGCTCAGCCAATTGTTTTACAGTGTAAGTCATTACTTTTTCTCTGTACCTAAACGCCAAAAAGATACAACAGCAACTAAACCAAGTACTGTATTGAGTAACATGATTTCACTAATGCCATTAAAGGTATTAGACGCAGTACCATATTGATAAAATAACGTTGTCAGAGAAACGGCTAACGAATTAGCAATTAATGCCAACACCATAAAGACACTGCTAGCAATACCAATTTCTTCTTGTGATACTGTCTTTACTACGCCAGTATTTAGGCCAATAAATGCTAGACCCATGCCTACACCCATAATAAAGAGTACAGGACAAATCCATGTAGTATTTGTTTTAATAGCGATCATGGCAAATAGAAGAGTACCTAATGACATAATGATCATACCGCTAATGGTTGGTAAGGCAATTCCTTTTTTATCAACCCAACGACCACCAAAGAATGCAATTATGCCAAAAATAACGGTCAAGAATAAAAACATTAAACTGCTAGCGAATGGCGAATAATGAAGAACATTTTGAAGATATAAACTAGTTGCCACAACAATAATAGAAAACCCAGCTTGCTCCAAGAATATACCAATACAGCAAGCGGTATATTTTCGGTTTTTAAATAAACTAAGCGGAATTAGCGGATTCTTGATCTTTTGTTGCAAAAAAATAAAACCAGATAGGGAAATAATTGCAGCAAGTGCCAAGCTGATATATAAGCTAGCATGTTGTTGCCAAACTTGATATTGATTCACAATATAAATAATACTGAACGTAGTAAAACCAATTAAAAACACACTGCTCTTACTTAATGTTATATTTGCATTGGCCGATTGTTGTAAGTCGCGTTGTTTATATATGATATATAATGCAGCTAAACCAATCGGAATATTAATCAAAAAAATTGCACGCCAACTCCACAATGTAATTAATGATCCGCCAACAAAAGGACCAACCGCCAATCCTAAACCAACACCCAGACTCATCAATCCCATTGCGCGGCCTCGCATTTGTTCTGGAACATAACAATGGATCAAACCATAAACTGCGGGTCCATAAATTGCTGCAGATACGCCTTGTAAGATACGAGCAGCAATAAGTACATGACTGGAGGATGCAACAGTCGCTATTGCAGAAGCGATGATAAATAAGGCCAGACCACTGATACATAAGTTCTTAGTGGTAAATTTTGTAGATAAACTGCCACAAGGAAATACTAATAATCCCCACGTTAACATGTAAGCAGTCAACACCCATTGAATAGTGTTTAATGAGGCATGTAAATTATTAGCGATAGTTGGTAATGCTAAATTAACCGCTGTATAATCCACATTGATCAATAACATGATGAGTGATATTGCAAACAACAATAATGATGACGAAGCTAGCTTCGCCTCCACTGTCGATAAAGGTAAACTAATTTCTTGTTCCGACATAATGTCATCCTCCTGAACATAAAAGTAAAATCTTAGTTTCATCGTAGGGTGGACTAAACATCGCATCCCGTGCTGTAATTCAAATTTAACACGATAATGAGGCGATGCGTGCCCACCATTATGCTACGAGCACTGATGGTGGGCACACATTTGTTATGCGATACCTCTTCGAGGGCAACAATGTTTAGCCCACCCTACATTATTTCGCATCTTCATCAATGACGAATATATATGATAAAGGATGACGTAAGTAGATGGTCAAGGGAATTTTATGCAGGGGCGACCCTTGTGGTCGCCCTGTGTGGGCGGACACAAGGCCCGCCCCTACCTGTATACCTGAAATTAATGTAGGGTGAATTAGCATTGGATACACCGTAATCCAAAAAATCCTTATTTCTTCCTAAAACGATGTAAAACTAATGGTATTAACAACGATAAGACAATACCAATTACTAATAAACTTTCATAACGCTTTAAGCTACCTAATACCACGCCAGTTGGTGGTACAAAACCGATTGCGATGGCGCCAAGACTTGTTATAAACCCAAGCCCAGCCATAACCCACATACCCACATTACCAAATGGAATTTTATAAGCACGATGTTTTTCAGGGTGGCTATAACGTAAACGAATACCTGCTGCGAACATAAATAAGTAAACGATCATGGCTAATTGTGCGGTTAATGCACTGAAAAACCAGTAACTGCCATTAACGGTTGGAAATAACAAAAAGGCGGTACACAAGATGGTGAAAATAATTCCTTGTAATAATAAAATCGTAATAGGCACACCATGACGATTAGTTTTTTGCATCCAGACGGGTAAACAGTCATCGTGCGCAGCTGCCAATAATCCTTTGGTTGGGCCAATAATCCATGCTGAAACGCCACTTAAACCACCGATGATAATGCAAACAACAATGACAGGAATCATCCAAGCAATATGAAATGCTTTAAAAAATAAACCAAAAGCATCAATCACACCAGACACTAAACTTAATTGGTTGGTAGGAATGACCACCGCAATCGCTAATGAACTTAATACTAATGAGCCTAAGATTAAAGCGGTTGACCAACGTAACGCACGTGGATAGTCACGTTGTGGATCTTTTACTTCCTCAGCATGAACTGCTGACATCTCCATACCTAATAAACCAAATAATACAGCAATTAAAAAAGCCATATTATTTATTGAACTGAGATTGGGTAAAAAACTGTGCCAGTTAAATTGAATGTGGGATGGGTGACCTTGCCATAACCAAACACTACCTAGAATAATCATCAAAGCCATCGGCAATAATGTTCCAACAATGGCACCAATGGTACTAATCCAACCAGAAATCCGCATGCCAAAACAATTAATAATGGTTGCGCCCCAAAAACTGAGCATCACTACGATCAACATAAACCAACGATTTTCATCAAGACTGGGATTAATTAAATACGTCGCGGTTGAGACCAAGAAAGCCAAAATACTTGGATACCACACCACGTTATAAATCCACTGCAACCAAATCGTGACAAAGCCCCATTTTTTGCCAAAAGCCTCACGTACCCACACATACATGCCACCCGTATGTGGAAAACAGGTAGCGAGCTCGGCAGCCACTACAGCAATAGGAATGAAAAACATGAAAGCAGCCAAAATATAGTAAAACACAATCGAGAAACCATATTCGGCACTAAAAGGTAAATTACGTATGCTATCCACAGCGATGATATTGATCATCACTAGACTAAAAACACTTAATACTCGACGTTTGTTTGATTCAATTAACATTTAAGGCAATTCCAGATTTTATAATTAACGATAATGAGAACAGTATTGCATTCTACAGGTATTGGCAATTAAACCTTTACCGTATGATGCTGATCATGTTGATGGAATCGATGTAAAAGATAGGTATTAGATAATACATAGCCTAGACCCACGTTAATCGCTGGCGTAGAAAAATATAACTGTGTTACCACAGTCATCATATTTTGGGAGGAAGTTAGTCTAATCATATACAACTACTTGTAACTTAAGAAAAGATTACGAAATGGCATTGTACTTTAATTGGCTAAGCCTGTCTAATGGTTAATAAAATTAAGAATCAGGCATGTAAAAATAATGCATTTTTTAATTCATGTAGCCCGTATTAAAGCGAGAAAGAGGATTGTAAGACGGGTTTTTAATGATAATGCAAAAATGATGATAACGAGGTGGTACACCAACAAAAGCGAAATACGGGAATTTGAAGCTTACCACTAGCCATATATTAAAGAAATGTTAATATTTAAGCCTTTATAATCATACAAATTTATACAAAACCTGAGGTTATAATATGCCAGCAAAAGAAATAAATAACAAAATTGAAGCATGCCTAAAACGTGGTTTATCAGAGTCTGCAAATAAAAATAAGCTTTCAACATTAATTGGTCAATTAAAATTAACTGAGCTTGATAAAGAAAACAGAGAAACCATTTTACATTTACTTTGTAATGAGCTGGAGATCACCAATAGTGACAATACCAAAAGTAAAATCTTGGGATTACGGCAATTAATCATTTGGACGCCGGATTTATTACCTACATTATTTGACATAGTAAGTGTTTTATTTCCTGAGGCACAAAATAAATTATTAAAAGCTATAAAAAGTATCAGCTTTATGGATCTTGCACAGAATAGAACGCAAAGTGGTTGGCAATTACTTGCTAGTAAAAGTATCCCTAGTTTAGTCAGTTTGTTAAATGTTATCCTAACTCATCAATCGGCTTATAAAGAATTGGTTCCTTCAGTATTAGCAGATCCTGGTCTATTAAAAATTAATGGGGTTAAAGAAACAATATGGCCAGCTATTGGTCGCTATTATTATGAATCCATGAGTCGATTGGCCCCTACATCACCACTAATTAAGCAATTTCCAAACTACCTTGTAAAAGCGGTAATTGATTATATTAGCTGGACCATGTTAGAAGGTAATAGACGTGCGACCTTGATGACTATTAGCAATCATCCTAATTCTGCTTTAGCACAAATCTTAGCAAAAAATCCTGATTGGCAAAAAACGATTTCTTTACATAATAATAAGTCATCAACAATATCACAAAGCAATACAAGTGATGCAGAAAATTTTACTTGGGTGCGTGCTACCGTTACACCCCAAAAAACAGATAGCTTACAGCATAAAGTTCATATGGGTATTTTATTGACGGAGAGTGGTAGTAGTTCACTATTTTTAAATTCAAAGAAAGAAAATAATAGTGAGCCAGTAATAAAAGGAATTTTACGTGAGCCTAATGCTCCAACCAAAAAATTGAATGTTAGTTTTACATTACCTGGCAACTACGGTTTGCCGCCAACTGAAGATGAACTGAGTGCCAAACTAAAACGATTGATATTGAAAAATATAAAAAACCCTCAAAACGATTCAGCTATTTTCGAAAATATATTGATATTTTTCTATCACCAGATCCATGATAGAGAAAAATTACAGCGCATAATTGAAAAAGCGATTGAAAATACTCCTGCGGAAGAAAAAGAAAATTTAATGTCTCTATTAAAACGAGCACAAAATTCGTGTAAGTTAACTGGTCAAGAAGCTAAATCATCACCTTATCCAAATGAATGGGCTAATTTGCTTAACCCATATTTGTCACCAGAAAAAATTCAAAACGGACAAGAGTTGATAAAAAAAATAGAGGCATGTTTGACTGATGCGATAGAAGGAAAAACAGATACTATCAACATTAGGCACTCGATTTAACACAGATTCAAACGTAACCCATATTTAAGCGAGAAAAAATGAGTGAAAGTTGACTTTTATGGATAATAGAACGGTGAGAATAGCAAGATGATTCACCATAAGAGCGAAATACGAGAATTTGAAGCTTGCCATTAAAACGCAATATTATGATTATTAATCATCCGCATAACTTGTTCAGTCAAGGCAATGCAATGCGTGGATAATGTCAAGGGTCAGGAATATTAGGTGATATGGTATTAGGCATCTTTAGACGACTTTAGATTAGCAATGTCTAATTGTACTTTTATCATCTAATCTCATCTAATTGAATTGTATATATTTCAATCACTTTTCAGCTTCGCTTAATAATTCTCTTGTATTATTAAAGCCATTTTTAACACCTATTTTGAGATTACAAATGCCTGGACCAGCAAAAAACGAAAAACCGTATGATCAAGCACTTGCTGCGGTATTGAATGATAGTTTTGAATCTATCGAGCCAGCGGAGCTGATACGACAACTCAATATGCAAGATTCTGATGGTCGTACAGGATGGTGGGAAGTTATGTTTGCCACTGAGTGTCTCCTTCACCCAGGTCAAAGATTAGAAGAACTCTTTGCTTACGTGGGTGGTGAAGAAGGCGGATTGGAACAAGTCTTTAATGCCCTTTGTCAAAAAAATAAGTCAAGCCAAACAGGGTGGGAAAAAATAGTACGTTCTGCATCATTTAGTGGTGTATTGCTATCTTATATGGGCAGAGTGGCGAATGCCCCTGCGCGGTTACTTGATCATCTATGTGAGAGAGATCGATTAGGGAATACAACATGGAAGTTAATGCACGCAAAACCTTATTCACTATCTGTTTGTCTCAATTTTGTAGAAAATGTGCCCGGTGCTTATGAAAAATTGTGTCAAGCATTTTGTGAACTGAGCAAACAACCTGGTGAAGAAGAGTTTCAAAAAGTATGGAAAATGATTATCAGGCACAATATTCGAGCATTACCAAGTTTTATCACTCAAGTTTCAAGTCAACGAGCTAAAGAACAACTTGCAATATGCACCTTAACGCAAAACAAAAATCCGCGCAAAGTTTATAATTCTCTTTGGTTGATCAAAGAGAATGACATAGCAAGACCTGTTGTATTACCGATAGTTGCCGAATTTGTTTATGAACAACTATCAACTGGTTCTCTTAAGCAAGAGCTGCAAGTTCTTGCAAACGATGACTGTATTAAAGAAGCGGTTGTTTATTACATAGCAAATTTATCAGGAAGGAAAAGAAATATTGCTATTTTCAATGCATGTACTAAAGACAGCGAACTAAATAAATATTTAAGCAATGCAAAGTATTATGATCTATTCCTGAAACCAAATGAAGAGCCAAATCATGCTGCACAAGAAGAAGTAGTTGAGTATATTTTGCAGTTGCCTGAAGAAGAAAAAATTAAGGCTATTATAAATATTTTTACAAGCAGTATCCATTTAGGTAAATATTTAAAGAAAAATGCTTCTTTGATACAACAACTCGAACGATATAAGCCAACGGTAAAAACATATCAATTTCTAAATTCTCGAGTAATGAATGTTGAACAAGGAAAGTTATTGCCAGAACTAAACACACAAAATCTTTCTTTGGCAGAACGAAACACTCTTAAAATTGCACTTAAAAGAAATCTTGAAAGAAACCTTCATGGTCTAGTGGAATTAATAAGTACGGCACCTCAATTAGCTCGAATGGTATTAGAATTAATGAGTGATATGGAGGGTATGGAAAGACACCTTTTCCCATCGCGAAAAGCTTTAAGTGGACTAACGAATGCAAATAAACCCAAGCATGTTTCAGAGAATTCAAAATTAGAAGAAGAATACCTTGAAGTTATTTTTCAAACAGTGATGAGACATGCACCGAATGCTTTATTAGCATTGCTTGAATTTTCAAAAAAAGAAAAAGGTGCCATGCAGAACTTATTAGGTTCACTAAATAAACACGATGAAAATCATGTAAAAATTTACTGGAAAAAATTGATTCGTCAAGCTATTGATACATTACCTGCCATTCTTAAACTGATGCCTGCAAATGATGTGAGTTTTGCCGACTATATCTTAGGGGAAACAGTTTCCTTATTGGCTAGAGGGAAATGTGACTTTGATTTGGTTATGCAACATTCTGCAGCATCTGAAGCTGCGCTGCCAATAATAAGTCAATTCATTTATGAACGATTATTACATGATGAATTGTTATCACTTATGACCTTTAATGCAAATAATAAATGTGTTAAAGGAGCCGTTGTTGAATATATATTAAATTTGCCAGAAGCACAAAGAAACATTGCTGTTACCAATGCGTGTACCAAAGACAGTAGGTTAAATAAATATTTAAGAAATGCTAAAAATTTCTCCTTATTAACTCAATATGTACCGCCATTATCAAAAGCAGCAACAGATATCATAACGTTTATCCGAGCAGCAGGTAGTGATAGCAAAGAACAAAGATTAAATTTTTTTGCTGCGTTAGAAGTAACAAATTTTTCTGCGCATGAACGTAAAACTATTCTGGAAGCGTTAAATAAACCGTCAAGCACTGACAGCATAGGTTGGTTGACTGTAGCATGGTTTGCTCGAGATGGCTTTCAATCAATATTTGAAATTGTGAAAAATGAAGAGAATGCGCCGATAAATACATTTATAGCACTTTGTCATAAGTCTATGTTTGGTAGATCAGGATATGAGCACATTTATGAAAATAACCAAGCAGCCGCTGCGGTATTGTTAAATTTTGTGAAAATGATACCCGATGCTGCAGTGAAATTGTTTAATCAATTTAGCGATAGTTATTTTAATATTTTTGCTAAAGAACGTGAACCCTATTCCGAAACAAAAGCACAACGTGGCTGGAAAATGTTTGCCAAACATGGCATTGAGGCATTGCCATGTTTAATTCATGGACTTACCAAGCCCGAATACAAGCAAGAATTTGCGATGTGTGTTTTAACGGAGGATGCGGCGCTTTTTAAAGACCATCTTTTTGATATCATTATGCGATATAAAGTCGCAAGTGAAGCGACCCTTCTTATTCTAGGTACTTTCGTCTATCAACAATTATCTCATGGGTCTTTAGATAAAGCACATGCAACGATAGCGGCTGATGAGCGAGTTAAAACTGCAGTTATTGAGCATATTTTGCAATTGACTGGAAGAGAAAAAGTAAACGCCATGGCACAAGTATGTGCAGAAGGTAATCATTTAAATAATTACCTAAAAGATTGTAAAGACTT